>CAZHXU010000433.1:0-1509 GCA_964536535.1 uncultured Fusobacteriaceae bacterium | reverse complement strand
GATGTAAATAATTTTAAATAAGAAAAAAGGGCATTAAGTAATTAACTTAATACCCTCTTGAAAGAATTATACTAATTCAAGTATAACCATTTCAGCTCCGTCTCCTCTTCTAGGACCTTTTTTATACATTCTTGTATAACCACCGTTTCTCTCAGTGTATTGTGGAGCTATATTATCAAATAAATGTTTTACTACTGCTTCCTCTTGTACAAAAGCTAAAACTTGTCTTCTAGCGTGAAGATCTCCTCTTTTAGCAAGAGTGATCATTTTTTCAGCTATACTTCTAGCTTCTTTAGCTCTTGTAACAGTTGTTTCGATCTTTCCGTGCTTTAAGAAGCTAGTAACTAACCCTCTAAGCATTGCTCTTCTTTGATCTGAAGGAAGACCTAACTTACGATTAACTGCCATTGGATTTACCTCCTTATTCGTCGCCTAGTTTTAAGCTTAAACCTAACTCTTTAAGTTTCTTTTCAACTTCTTCTAAGGATTTCTTTCCTAGATTTCTTACTTTCATCATGTCATCCATAGATCTGTTAGCAAGTTCTTGAACTGTATTGATTCCCGCTCTTTTTAAGCAGTTATATGATCTCACTGAAAGATCAAGCTCTTCCACAGTCATCTCTAGTACTTTTTCCTTTTTATCTTCTTCTTTTTCTATCATTATTTCAACGTCATTTGTATTATCTGTTAATGACATGAATAATTTAAAATGCTCTATTAAAATCTTAGCTGATAAGCTAATAGCTTCATCAATTTTAATAGTACCATCTGTCCATATTTCTAAAGTTAATTTATCATAGTCAGTAATTTGACCAACTCTAGTATTTTCTACTTTGTAATTAACTCTTTTAACTGGTGTGTATATTGAATCAACAGCGATTGCTGATATTGGTAACTCATCACTTTTGTTTTTGTTCTGAGTAACATATCCTCTACCTCTGTTTACAGTTAACTCCATATAAAGTCTTCCGTCTGTGTCTAAAGTTGCAATATGTAAATCCTTATTAACAACTTCAACATCTCCATCAGTCTTTATATCAGCTCCTGTTACAACACCTGGTCCTTTTGCATCTATATATATAGTTTTTGGACCTTCACCATTCATTCTTAAAGCTAAAGCTTTAATGTTAAGAATTATCTCTGTAACATCTTCTTTAACTCCTTGTATAGTTGAGAACTCATGTAAAACACCATCAATCTTAACTGATGTTACTGCTGCTCCTGGTAGTGATGATAAAAGTATTCTTCTTAGGGCATTCCCTAATGTAATACCATATCCTCTCTCAAGTGGTTCAACTGTATACTTTCCATAAGTATCGTCTTCATTTGACTCTATACATTCAATTATTGGCTTTTCGATTTCTAACATACGAACCCTCCTTTATATTAAAATGGCAACCTTATTGAGGGCAACTGATTCCATATTTGTCATAGAATTTCTATCCCTAACAAATATTACAATTATTTGCTGTATAACTCAACGATAAGAGTTTCATAAACAGGAACGTC
>CAZHXU010000432.1:0-1522 GCA_964536535.1 uncultured Fusobacteriaceae bacterium | reverse complement strand
GGGGGTCATCTACTACTTAGCTATTATTCTTTGGAGAACTTTATTAGAATATCACACAGATTTATCAAGATGATATTCTTATCCTACTTGGTTGCTTACTTTTTGGTTGGTTGCTAAAAAGTAAGTGGACGTTAGTCCAAAATATAAAATACTTCAATCATATAAATTATAGATTTTACCACTTAATATATATTACAAACTCCTAATTTTGCCTAAGGGTAGACAAAAAGTCTACCCTTTAAAATTATTTTCTAATTTATTATACATTAATTCCAAATATATCTGCAACTTTTCCAAGTGCAACTACCAATTTATCTATATCTTCTTTAGTATTAAATATAGAAAAACTAGCTCTACAACAACCAAATATTCCCATATGTTTCATAAGTGGTTGTGCACAGTGATGACCTGTACGTATTGCTACATTATGTGCATCAGCAACTTGACTTACATCATGAGGATGAACACCATTTATATTAAAAGCTATTACTGGAGTTTTTTCTATATTTTTATAGTGATATAAAGTTATAAAATCAAGTCCTCCTAACTTTTCTATTGCATATTCAAGAAGTTCTTCTTCGATTTTGGCAATATTTTCTATGCCTTTTTCTTCTACAAATTGTAGGGCTCTATCTAAACCAACAGCTCCTTCTACATTCTGTGTTCCACCTTCAAATTTTTCATAGTCCCTTTTGAATGTAGTTTCTTGCTCTTCTACAAACTCTATCATATCACCACCAAATAAAAATGGCGGTAGTTTTTCAATAAGTTTTTCTCTCATATACAAAACACCTATACCAATAGGTCCAAATATCTTGTGAGCAGAGTAGATAGCTATGTCTACATCTAATTCTTTTACATCTATCTTTCTATGAGCTACACTTTGACAAATATCAAGTATTATGATTGCGTCTGTTTTTTCCCTTACTCTTTTTACTACATTATCTACATTATGAAGGATACCTGTAGCATTTACACCATGTGAAAATGTAACTACTTTTACACTTTCATCTAGTTTTGATTCAAGGTCGGTATAATCAAACTCACCATCTTCATTTAGATAAATATATCTAAGGTTTATTCCTTTGGCTTTTTTTATCTCTTGCCACGGAACAATATTTGAATGATGACTACTTATTCCAACTAGGACAGTATCACCTTGATTTAGGAAGTTAGAGTAGGTAGAAGCTACCAAATTAAAAGCTTCTGTTGCACTCTTTGTAAATATTATCTCTTCCTTTTTAGCATTTATAAACTTACCTGCCCTAATTTTGGCATTGTTATAAAACTTAGTTGCTTCTACACTAAGACCATAACTTCCTCTATTAGGACTTGCATTATATTTCATGTTGTATTCATAAATAGCGTCTATTACTACTTTAGGTTTTTGACAAGTAGCAGCACTATCCAAATATACTAGATTTTGATGATAATCAAATATAGGAAACTCTTTTTTATAGTTCATATTATCACCTATACCCTTCTTTCAATCTCTTCTACTACTGCCTCTTCCAGACTTTTA
>CAZHXU010000431.1:0-1525 GCA_964536535.1 uncultured Fusobacteriaceae bacterium | reverse complement strand
TTAAAAGAATATTTTATAGGTTAATATACCAGTTTAACAACTGGTATAAAATTTACTTTTTAAAACAATATTACTATATATAAATATATAATAATAAAATTATTTAAAAGGAGGAAGTATGGAAAAGAATATCATAACAGATAATGATTATCTTAAGTTTTCAGATTTAGCTTATCTGTCATTTTTGATTGAGGATAATAAGTAAAATCAAAAGTGAAATTTTTAAAGGTTTATCAGATAACTCGATTTCTTGACATAAAGAAATAAAAGTTAGAGATATTGTGAATGGATTTTAAAATTAAGGGAAAATTTAAATACAATTATTAAAAATAAAGAATATGAACTTTCTAGTGGAGAAAAACAAAGAATTTTCATTTATTTTGTGATTCTTTGTTACTTATTTTAGACGAACCTATTTCTTCATATGATAATATAGCACTTATAATTATTACTCATAAATTAAAAGTATTGAATTCATCAGATAAAACTCTTTTTCTTTGATGATCTATAAGATATTAGAGGAGGAAAAATGAAAATATATAAGTTAGAAAAAACTGCAAAAGATGATATTTTATTTGAGTATCACCTTGTAGACAAAGAGCAAGATGATTATTTTTTCCAACCATATTTAGGGACACCAAGAAGAGTAAAGGAAGAATGGCCAAAAATAGAGTTAAAAAAAGTTGATGGGAAAATCCCGGGAGATTATTTGTTTGTTTCAGGTATTCCTGGCCTTATAATCAATGAAAGAGCTTTAAAAATACTTTCAAAATACTTTCAAAATTGTGAAATGTTGGATATATATGTGGACGGAGTAAAGCACTATTATATTAATGTTTTAAATACTGTAGATTGCTTTGATAAAGAAAATAGTAACTATAGAGACAAGGTGTATTTTGGGAAAGCAAGATTTGTAATGGTAAATAAATTTGCTTTATTAAAAGAAAATTTAAAAGACAAAGATATATTTAGAGTTTCTTTAGAAATCTTAGGTGATGGTGTTGAACCTCAAATGGACGTATTTGTCTCAGAAAAATTTAAGAATACAGTGAAAGAAGCTGGATTAAATGGTTTTAAGTTTGTAGAAGTACCTGTTAGATAGGAGAATTATGATAACTTAAATTGAGAAAGAGTTATTATTAGTATGAAAGGTATAAATGAAAATATATAAGTTAGAAAAAACTGCACAAGATGATATTTTATTTGAGTATCACCTTATAGATAAAGAGCAAGATGATTATTTTTTCCAACCATATTTAGGGACACCAAGAAGAGTAAAGGAAGAATGGCCAAAAATAGAGTTAAAAAAAGTTGATGGGAAAATCCCGGGAGATTATTTGTTTGTTTCAGGTATTCCTGGCCTTATAATCAATGAAAGAGCTTTAAAAATACTTTCAAAATACTTTCAAAATTGTGAAATGTTGGATATATATGTGGACGGAGTAAAGCACTATTATATTAATGTTTTAAATACTGTAGATTGCTTTGATAAAGAAAATAGTAACTATAGAGACAAGGTGTATTT
>CAZHXU010000430.1:0-1526 GCA_964536535.1 uncultured Fusobacteriaceae bacterium | reverse complement strand
TTATAAGGTAGAAATAATATCTTTATTTGACGACTAATTTATTAATTAGTCGTTTTCTATTATTTTCCAGAAATTTATTTTAAGTATTTTAAAGTAAAAATATGATATGAAAAGATTAATTATAAATAAATACAGAAATTATAAAAAAAATATGTTTAGTAGCTTGTATTCTAAGGTATATAAAAAGTTGTCTCTCAGAGGCAACTTACGATAATATGGTCAATTCCCTTCTACTCTCTCTAACTCCGTTAATATATTTTCCATATCAAAATCATATGTATCTCTTCCACTTTTACTAAGAGTAAATTTACTAAAATCTATTTTTTTAAGTCTTTCATATTCTATTGGGTTTTTATAGAGCTTATCGATAAACAAATCAACATTTTTTTCCGATACAATTACCATATTAGTAAAAACAGTATAATTATTACTAATATATTCATTTCCCATAAAATAATCATAAAGGATAATCAGTGAAAATGCACCGTCGACTTCATGTCCACCAACAGTTGCAATTATTTTACCTTCTTTTATATAGTCAAAGATTTCTGGGTTAAAGTTGTAAGTAGAAGTAAATATATCTTTACCAAATTCAATATTATTTTGTTTGGTAAAATCCAAAACGCCCTTCAAAATACTCTCACTCCCAGTCCAAATTAATTTGAGATTAGGACTTTTATACCTGTCATAAATTTGACTAAATTTCATTTCTGCTTCATATCTATTCCAGTTATTTATATTAGTGTGATAAAGCATATTAACATTTTCATTTTTTAGTAAAAATTCTTCTATACCTATTTCTCTAATAATTGCTGCTCCAGTCAGCTTTTGACCATTTAATGCTATAAAATCAAATGTTTTGCTAGTTTTTTTACTTATGATTTCAAATAATTCTTCACTAGCTTTTAATTCATTAGGATAAACTTCATAAATCCATTGATCATAAAGTTCTCTTGCATTCCCCATCTTTTTTTTATCTTCATTGGACATGGGGCTATTGAATAAAATTGCTTTTATTTGAAATTCTTCAGCTAATTTTATAATTCTTCCACCTTGATTTTTATAATTATTAAATAAAATAGCATCTATTTCTTCTTCTTCCATAAGTCTTTTGGCTTCTTGATAAAAATTTAGATAATTATCATTAGCATAATAAACTATTAATTCCATGTCCAAATCTTCAGCAGCACTTTTTGCATACATAGCAACTTCAGACCAAAAAACACTTTCTCTTGGACAAAGAAGTGCTACTTTGTAGCTACTGGCAAAAGAAAATGAGAGACACAGAAAATATATAAAAATTTTTTTTATCATAAAATCACTCCATATATTCAAAATTACTTAATAATCCTATATATATCCTATGCCGATTTTTCTATAAAAAAAACTCTTAAGTTTTAAAAAGAGACAGAGAAAAGATTGGTGTTAAATAAGATTTGTTTAGTGAAAAAGACCTAATAAAGATATTTTGAAAAAATAATAAAAGTTAAAAAGATAATAAAAAAGACTAATTAAAAAATTAGTCC
>CAZHXU010000429.1:0-1533 GCA_964536535.1 uncultured Fusobacteriaceae bacterium | reverse complement strand
TATATAAAATCTATGATATAGATTTTCATATAGAAAAATTAAATAACAAACTAATAAGTTTGTACTACTAGGAGGAAATGATGAAGAGAATTTTAGTTTTGTTTACATTAATGTTTGGAAGTTTATTTGCTTATAAACCAATTACAATTGAGCACGAGTTAGGAAAAGCTACAATTAAATCTAAGCCACAAAGAGTAGTAATATTTGACTATGGATTACTTGATATTGCTCAAGAATTAGATGTCAATGTTGTTGGAGTTATTAAATACCATTTACCTGAGTTCTTAAAAGAATATAAAAAAGATAAATATGGAGATGTAGGGACTTTCTTCGAAGCAAACTTTGAAGCAATATTTGAGTTGGAACCAGACTTGATATTAATATCTGGAAGACAAAGTAAAATTTATAATGATTTGAATAAAATAGCACCAACAATTTATTTAAATGCTTGGGGACCAACTTATTTTGAAGATTTAGAAAGAAATGCTAATGTTTTAGGAAAGATATTTGAAAAAGAAAATTATGTTGCTAAAAGATTAAAAGGAATTTCTAAAGATGTAAAAGATTTGAAAGAGGAAGTAGGGGGTAGAAGAGGAATAGTTCTTGCTACTAATGGACCTGACATAGCAGTATACGGAGAGGAATCAAGATTTGATCAAGTATATTCTAGTTTTGGATTTGAACCAGCTGATAAAGAAGTACCAGCTTCTACTCATGGAAACAAAGTTTCTTTTGAATATATATATGAAATCAACCCAGATTATATTTTTGTTTTAGACAAAAGTCAATTAGGTGGAGATAAAAAAAGTGCAAAAGAAGTTTTAGATAATGATATTATGAAAAAAGTATCAGCTACTAAAAATGATAACATAGTAGTATTAAATCTTCCAGCATGGTACCTAGCGACAGGTGGATTTGACGCAACTGATATTATTATAAAAGATATAAAAGATTCAATAAAATAATTTTGATATTAAAAAAAGACTATTTTGTAAAAGAGATAGTCTTTTTTGTATGTTTTAACAAAATGATGATTATTTATTGAATAAAAGACTGATTTCAAAGTATATTTTCTCTTTTCTTAAATTTTTAATATAATTATATACATAGAATCTTCAACTGATTATAATATAATTTTGCATATAAATATAATTTTATTCTTAATAAAAGCCAATTAAAACAGGGTTTTTATTAAACACTATAAAATTTTGCTACATACTGTAGTAAGTATACAAAAATAATATTAGATAAAAATATTAGAAAAAATCATTGACATTTATTTGGACTTTTTATATAATAATTTAGTGGGTTTTTATTTTAATTATATTAAATAATAATATATAAAAATAAATTAAAACCAAAGTAGAAATTGATGAAAAGGAGAAAGGTGTATATGAAGAAATTAGTGTTATTACTTTTAGTTCTTGTAATGGCTTTTGTAGGGTGTGGAAAAGAAGAAACAACTACACAAAATCAAAATGATCCTATGATACAAGCATTTGCAGAGTTAAAGGGTTACTTAGAAAAACCAGA
>CAZHXU010000428.1:0-1547 GCA_964536535.1 uncultured Fusobacteriaceae bacterium | reverse complement strand
GTTGATGGTATCCAAATTTCCATCTTCTGTTCATCAATATTATTTTTCCATATATTTATAATATTATCTAAATTTGTTGTACTTACATTATCTTTTTCGGGTAAAATTAAATTAATAAATTTTGCATTTTCAAAATATTCGATTCCTCTATACGAATTATCTAATCCAACTTTATTAAATAATTTTTCTAATTTATTAATATTAATTTTTCCATCTTTAAACTTATCTAATACGAGTTTAGACTGCCAAAAAACTTCACTACTGCTAATTTGATATTTATATTTTGCAAATATTAAATATGCTTGATTATTCCTTTTATCAAAATAAAATATATCACATATTTCAAATTTTGTACTTCCATTTTCAATGTAATGATTTGCATGGAATCTACATATATAATAATCTGCTGTTTCCTTTGCATCAACTTTCCCTAAAAAATCCACTTCACTATTGTATTCTAACACTCCAATGTTTTTAATAAACTCATTTGTATTGATTAAAGACGTAATACTCACATCTGATTTTTTAATTTTATAAATATCGCCATTGTAATTTATAAAATATAATTTATCATCTTTTATATAAAAACCTATCATTTTTTTACTAATTGTTTTTTTTCCATTTTCCTCTTGAATCTCTTCCAAATCAATTTTTTCTAATTGCATTGAGTTGGCATTTTTAACCAAAAACAAAGAAGATATATCGTCTATATTATTTAAATCCAAATCCTTAGCTTTAAAACTTAGTTTTTGGTATATTTTTATAATATTTCTCCTTTCACTATATCTTAAAAACACATTACAAACTTTTTTAACAAAGTTTTCTATATTTTCAGAGTCTTCATCTCTATATGGAATTGTTATACCATTCTTAAATAAAATTTCAATTTCTTCTTGACCCGTTATTCCTAAATCTTGACCTATTTCACATTGTGAATTAACCAATATACTTAATTCAGAAATATTCTTTTTAAATAAGTTTATACTTCCTATATAATCTTTCAAGTTTCTTTTTCTATCTGATTGCATTGTTTTATTTACTTCTCCAGAAAACAAGTTAAATTCCTTTTGACTTTCTTTCACTAAAGTATATTCTTCAAAATCCGTTATATTTGATAAATAATAAAATGGATAATTTATATTTTTTTTATTATCAATATCATGTCCTTGAAATCCCATTTTTATCCAGAAAATATGCTCTTTATCTTCATCTTCTTTTTTTAATATAAAAGAAATTATGTATACTCTAGATACATATTCTAATTCTTCTTCTAAAAATAAAACACGCTTATCTTTAGGATAATTTCTCACAACAGTTTTATAAAAACTTATTATTTCATACTCTACTCTTCTTTCATTTCCTGTGTATTTATTACTATGTTCTTCATAGCCATTTGCATATAAACTGCTTACAAAATCTTCTTTTTTTTTAAATGATGATTTATATAAATTTACTTTTCTCATTCTACCTCTTATTTATTCCAAAACTCACCCATTTAACCTTATTTATAATATTTTATTATTACTTCATCTGGATTAATACCTATA
>CAZHXU010000427.1:0-1550 GCA_964536535.1 uncultured Fusobacteriaceae bacterium | reverse complement strand
AAGCCTTTCAGATTGAAGACAAAGGACTAATTTGTGAGAATTTAGTCCTTTTTTTTGAATTAGAAGTTTTTTCAATATCCTTTGTCACTTTTGTTTTGATACAAAAATAACCAACGTCTTAAAGACATAAAAAATCTGCGTTACTATTCCTTTAAAACTAGGCTTTATTGCTTGTTTTAATATATTCTGCATTGTTCAACTAAAGAGATAAATCTCTAAGTTCTACGAATCTGTGGTAAAGTTTTTTTCATTTTTTATTTTTTAAATCGAAGTTTTCATATATTTATTTTTTTTATAAATTGATAAAATATTCCTAATAAAAAATTCTTTTACCTTCTCTATCATATACCTTCAGAGTTTTTATATCTTGACTAGTTTGATAATCTTCACCTTCTACTGCCAACTTCCCATTTGAATAAAATTGTCTAAATGGTCCAGAATAACTAACACTTTCAACTATACCTATATTCCCACTTTTCATATTGCTGGGATTAAAAGAATCTGACAAGTTATCTAAAGGAGTTCTCATGACCATTTTATAAGTTACAGATACTTCTTCTTTCAATTTGCCATCTGCAAAATAGTCTCGCTGATAACCCTTCCATTTTTTAAATGGTCCCATTCCCTTTTCTTCTAATATAATTTCATTTTTGAGATTTCCATTTAAATAATAACTTTTATTTTCAACACCAAAACCATTTTGATATTTGTACTCATTTATAATTTGGTCTTCTAGATATATTTTCATCATTCCATTAAAAGTTCCAAAATCAAATTCAGCCTCTAATTCAAATTCTTCACCGTTTTCATCAAAAAATCTACTATAACTTTCATACTCAAACTCTTTATCAAATTTATCCCATTCTTTTTTATCTATTGTAAAATCACCTTCAGGTCTATTTTTTACATATTCATTGTACATATCATAATCAAAAGTAGAATGAAGTAACTTACCTTCTATATACTCTTTCCAGATTCCTACTTTTTTATAGGTAAAATCATATGTACCTTCTCTTATTAATAAACTGTCTAAATAATTTTTATAATATATCAAATTATTTTCATAATCCCAGTTGTATATTGCAGATACTTGATCAACTAAAAATTCATTTGTATACCCTATCATTCTTTCTTCATATACTATCTTTTTTCTATTGACCAAAACTCCATCTTCATATGTATATACTGTATCTGAATATTCAAAAATGGAAGCTGACTTTTTTCTAGACTCATCTACTACAACTCCAGTAAATAATTTGTTTTCTTTATAGAATTTTCCTTCTCTCTCTTCTAGCCTTACTTTATTACCAAGTAATAAACTATACAACATCAAAAAAATAAGTATTTTTTTCATAGTTCCTCCTTTGTTGTAACTTCATTATACATGAAATTTATAATAATGTTGTATATTTTTTTCTACAAATCCATTTTTTTTATACAAGTTTATAGCTTTTTGATTATTATTGTTTACACAAAGATAATTCTTTTATGTCTAAAGTATTTCGTATAATATTTAAAGTTGCTTTTAGAAGTTTTTCTCCATAACTCAA
>CAZHXU010000426.1:0-1551 GCA_964536535.1 uncultured Fusobacteriaceae bacterium | reverse complement strand
CTACTTTTTTATGTGGTATACATATCCAAAACCATTTGTTTTATACTGAGGTTCAGCTAACATATTACTATGTATATCTACTATTTTTTCAAAACCATATTTATCATAAAATTGGTATGTACAACCTCTATCTGTTAACAAATAAGTATTTTTTATATTCTTTTTTTTGCATACATCTATAAAATTATTCATTAATTTTTTTCCAAGCCCCTGTCCCCTAGCTTTTTCACTGACAATAAATAGTTGAACACTACTTTCATACTTTTTTTCCCCAGCTGTAAGTGGAATTAACTCTTTGGTAAAATTATAAAGGGTTTTAAGAGTTCTTCTCTTTTTACCCAAATAATTCAAGTGAAAATACTTTAAAAACTTTAGAGATAACTTTGTAGTTTTTTTGATTTTGTTAAAAACACTATTTAAAGTAAGTTTTTCAGGTAGTTTGCCAAAGATACACCCTAAAAAATTGTCATTTGAATCAACTGCTACTTGGGCATAGTTACTATCATAAAGAATCAAATCCAAAAAAAACTCATATATGTAATGTTTTCCTTTATTAAGTGTAAACTCTTTATGAAAGTTCCATGTGTTTCCCATAACTTCTATTATTTCTTTTTTGTCTTTTTCCATAAAACTTCTAAACTTCATCTTAATCACCTCAATAAAAGTCTACACCTTAGAGTGGCTCAAAGGTCAAGAAAGTTTTATAAGAATTTCAAATAAATCTCCATTATCTATAAACATAGATAATTTGGCATTTAATCTGAATATAAAAGTTTCTGAGATTTTATATCCTTTTAAATATATATTTTTTAGGCTTTTTCTAATGACTTTATCAAAATTATCCCCTTCGTTGATAATCATTCTATATGTTAAATATTTTCCCTTTTCAAATTTTATTCCTTCTACCCCTTTTATTCCTAAAGTAATGTTGTTATCTGATAAGAGAAAGTATAAGTCTTTTTTGTAGATATGATTTATGTCTATATTTTTTTCTTTGACTAGATGATACATATCAGTAAGATTTAAATTCTTTTCGTCAAAATTTTTATCAATTGTATATATACAGAAAGAATCAAAATCACTTATAAAAAGATTGTCTATTGTAGATAATAAAGTTTTTTCTTTTTCTAATATATCTTCAATATTATTTTTTAATTCACTTAATTTTTCCATTTTTTTCAGTATTTTCTCATGGGATTTTTCAAGAAGTTTTCTGTAAGAAGTTCCTTTATAATCCTTAAATAATTCTTTTATATCAATTAAACTAATGTCATTTTCTCGAAGTAGAAGTATAGTACTTAGAATATAAGCATCTTCTAAATCATACTGTCTATAGCCATTTTCTTGATAATTTGGTGTAAGTAGGCCCTCTTTTTCATAGTATCTTATACTATGAGCAGAAATATTCATTAAATCTGCAAATTCACCTATAGTTAAATGTTTTTTCATCTTATCCTCCCTTTCTAAAGTATACAGTAAAGATTAGAAATAAAAAAGTCAGATTTGTAATAACCCCCTCTAACTCCCCCTTAAAAAAGGGGAGGACTGTTA
>CAZHXU010000425.1:0-1553 GCA_964536535.1 uncultured Fusobacteriaceae bacterium | reverse complement strand
AATCTATTTTCGGTATTTTTTTTATATTTTCAAGTGTACTATTTATTTTATTCATATTTTCTCCCTAAAAATCAAGTTGATAACAAAGGACTTCATGAACTCTTGAATATTTTTTCATAAGTTCATCTTTTTTATCTATTTTTTCTTCGAAATTAATACTTCTACACCACAGATTCTTGTTAATTAGACCTTCTACTTCATCACTTTTAGCAAAAATATTAAGGTAAGAAGAGTTTTTAATCTTTTTAAAATTCATCTTTTTATACCAATTATTTGCTCCTATATCATCTTGTGTCCAGACTTCAAACCTTGTTAATCCCCTATTTTTACCTAGGAGTATTGCTTGTGACAAGAGAGTAGAAGCAATATTTTTTCTTTGATAATCAGGATGTACTCCAAGATTCCATATTACTCCTCCAAGCTCTCCACCAAAGTGACATACTTCTCCAGGAAAATTTTCACTTTCAACTTGTAAAAAGCCTATTATATTATCTCCTTCAATAGCTACAAGGTCTATGTCAAAATCTTCTTTTTTATGTAGAACATCATCAAAATATGAAGTTTCATAAAATGAAAGTAATCTACATCTAAGCCAAGATTTTTCATATTTTTTACTGTATTTTTTAATTTCCATCAAATACCCCTATTCTAAATCAATAACTAGTATGCCTTCTGAACCTATTTCTTTTTCACTATTAATATTACCATTTTTATCTATATCTAAAAGATTTCCAAAACTCCCATCTCTTTTTAAGTGCATATCATATGAATTAATAAAAAAACTTCTTTTCTTTATAGATTTTATATGATTTAGATACTCATTTTTCCCAGAATCTTTCCATAATTCTTTATCATATCCAACATATAATGGCCATAATATATAGTTATTTTTACTGGTTTTAACCATAGAGATAATATTTTCAGTCCATAGATCTCCACATAAAACTATATCAAAATTAATATTATTAATAGTTATATAACCCAAATCACTTCCGCAACTATAATTTTTATCAAATGTAGACCCATAATACCATCCATCGCTGATTCTTCTATAGTTACATATCTCTTTCCCAGTTTTGTCAAAAACAATAAAGCTACTATATAATAGACCATTTTCTTTTTCTATATATCCAAAACCAATACCTATTTGATTTTCCTTGCAAAAATTCTTAATCTCTAAAAAATCACTTTCCCTATTAAAAGCTTCTTTATTGTAGTCATGATTATACTCAAATTTTAAACCATCAAAACCATTAAGAGCACTTTCACCAAAAAAGATATACTCACAATTTTCCTTAATAGCTTCTTTACTCAATTTAAAAATCTCATTCAAATTGTGTTTTTTATCAAAATCTTTTATTTCTATTGCTCCCAAAGCAAATTTCATTTTTCCCCTTACTTTTTATAGATTCTAGTTTTTTCACAACTAAACAAATCTATACCATCTTCTATTCTTTCCCAGCCATATTTTTCATAGAATCCATCATGTTCTGTTGTCAAATAAGTATTTCTGTATCCTAATTTTTTACTTTCTTTCAAGATTTCTTCCATAA
>CAZHXU010000424.1:0-1571 GCA_964536535.1 uncultured Fusobacteriaceae bacterium | reverse complement strand
CAATTGATTTAAACAAAAGATATGGTAAAGAAGAGATAGATATAGTTTTAGGAGGAGGAAAAGTAGAAGTAGATATAAAAACTTCTCACAAATCCTTTACATATGAAGGAAGTACATTTAATTCTTTAGAAGATTTTGCATTGTTTTTACATAGTAAAATTGGAGGTTTGGAATTATTTAAAAAACTGCTCTATAGAGGGTATTTTGATAAATATTACGATGAAGTTATCTTATCAAAATTGAAAAATAGTTTGGGAGAATTAAATGCATTCTTTTATAGATATGGATGTAAAGGTCAAAAACCTTTGTTCGAAGAAGTTTTTATTTATAATCCATTTTTATGGTTTACTCATGATAAACTTAAGAAGATGAATTATAGAGATTATAGCTCTATTTTCATCTCTAATATAACCAATAAATTAATTGATAGTGAAACTATAGGAAAATTTTATCCAGAATTTCAAACTGTTAGAAATTTAATTAATTTTGATAGAATTAAACCTAGTCCAAAAGCCCTTGCTAATTTAAAAGAAGTTAGTAACTACAATATTAATTCTAAAGTAATTTATAATGGAAAAAAAAGAGAAACAATAAAAGCTGTAAACTATATATTTTTATATGAACTTGTTAAAGAAGATACTAATTTAGATTTTTTAAGATTAGCTCTTCCCTATGAAGAAATAAGCAAAGTTCCAAAGGGTGAATTAGCTGCTTACATTCAGTATAAATACATATATTTAGACTTTAAATACAATGGATATTCTACAGATGTTTCTTTGAATTTTTTTATTCCATCTCATACTGTAGAACTTAAATATTATTATAAATTTATTGTACAAAAAGAATATAATTTTTCTATAAATAAAGGATTATCAGAGTCAATTATAAAATTTAAAAAAGATAAGATAGCTACACAATATTATTTGAAAAATAGTGATAATAACGACTTAATAAATGAAGTTAAAGAAATAGAATCATGTGATGATTTCCTTAGTTATTTTTATTTTTTAATCAATAATCATATTAATGTTGATAAGAACTTAATAAAAATAAGTAATTTTGACAAATCTATTATGCTTCTTTCTGAAGTTAATAATATCAAAAAAATAGATTTTATATCTAAAAATCTTAGAAAAAAAGATTTGGAATTTTTATTATATGAAATAAATAATCCCGAAAAAATCAAAGGATATTTAACTAGAATCTTCAAAAAAAACATTTCTAATTCTAAAGAAAAATTTAAAAACTTTAATTACAACATAGAAGAAAAGAAAGAAGAATCATTTAAAAACTGTATCTTAGCTTTAGAAGATTATCTTTCTCAACATAATATCACTAGATTAAATAGTTTGTTTTTTTCAAATTCAAAATCAATAAAAAATATCTTTGATAATGAAATAAATACATTTATTCCTACTCTTTTATCTATAATTTCTATTGTTATTATCATACTCTTATATAAATTTAAATCTAACTAAATATAATTTGTAATAATAAAAATTTATTAGTATAATTGAATTGAATTATTTTTAAAAGAGGTTGTTATGGAAAAAACAATAAAATTAAATGCG
>CAZHXU010000423.1:0-1599 GCA_964536535.1 uncultured Fusobacteriaceae bacterium | reverse complement strand
GCCATCAATATCAGATCTTATGGCTGGGCTTATGATGATATTTATGTTTATAGCAATTTCGTTTATGCTAAAAGTAAATGAATCAAAAAAAGATATTGAAGATATAGCAAAGGAGTATATAGAAGTTAAAGTAGAAGTATTTCAGGAATTAAGTGAAGAGTTTGAGAAAGATTTGGGGAAATGGAATGCCTATATTGATAAAGATACTCTTTCTGTTAATTTTAAGGAACCGGATATTTTTTTTAAATTGGGAAGTAGTGAATTAAACAATGCATTTAAAGAAATACTCAATGATTTTTTCCCTAGATATATAAAAATACTGAGTGCAGAAAAATATATAAATGAAATAGAAGAAATAAGAATAGAAGGTCATACATCTAGTGAATGGGCAAGTACCTCACCTATAGAGTCATACTTTAGAAATATGGAATTATCACAAGGAAGAACTAGGGAAACATTAGAGTATGTAATGAAACTTCCAACAATGGAGAAATATAGTGACTTTATGATAGATAAAGTTACAGCAAATGGCTTATCTTATAGTAAAAGAGTTATAGAAAATGGAATAGAAGATAAAGAGATGTCTAGAAGAGTAGAATTTAAGGTCAGAACAGCTGCTGAAGAGAAAATAAATAAAATTCTATTTGAAGGAGAGAAAAATGAAAATAATCAACTTTAATAAGTTTCAGCCATTTATTGAGATAAGAAATAACATGAGGATTTCTAAAGATTATAAGCCTAACTTTAGGGGAAGTAAAGCTATAATAAGGGCAATAACATGGGAAGAAATAAAAACTAGGGGATTGGATATATCAATTGATGAGCTTATTAAAGCTAATGATGGGACAATAGAACACAAAGATTTTCCTGGTCAAAAGATGATAGTTTACATTAGAGATTTTAGAAGTGATTATGGACTTCCTAAGTTTCATGTTTCTTGGTGCTCTACTCTAGAAAAAATGAAAGAGGCAGGTAGATATAGCAGATATGTTATATCTCAGAGAAATGATGGTATATTTCTATTAAATAGAACAGATGGTAAAAAAGTGGAAGAAGAAAATATTGAAGCCAAACTTGATATATGTAAAAACTGTTTAACAACTCTTAATTATGAAAATTATAGTGTTTTGAATTATCAACAAAAACAAAAAATTGTTGATAAATTTACTGTGAAAAACTTTTTAAAAAAATTTAATACGGATATTAGATTAGATCCTGAGTATAGCTCAATTTCTCAGCCTAAAAACGTTTATCCTGAAAATTGGCAAGAAATAAGTATAAGGTATAGAAAAATGAAAAATTGGATCTGTGAAGATTGTGGGTTAGACTTTTCTTCTAATCCTTCTAAGTTACATGTACATCATATAGATGGAAATAAATTTAATTGTAAACCTTCTAATCTAGAATCTACATGTGAAGGATGTCACAAAAACAAACCATATCATGAACATATGAAATAGGTTCAATTAGGAATTGTTGTATTTGATTTGATAATTATAGATATGATTTTGATTGAAAATCAAATACTCAGAATGATAACTATTAAAATTATTATAACTAAAGAAAGGTATACATAATGGAACTTACACAAGAACAGAA
>CAZHXU010000422.1:0-1610 GCA_964536535.1 uncultured Fusobacteriaceae bacterium | reverse complement strand
AAATTAGTCCCTTATTATCAAAATAAAAGGTCTACAAAACCTCTTATTAATTATTACCTTCTAATACATAATTCAAATCTTCTATTAATAAATCTACATCTACCCTATGAGCTTTTGCCCCTTCTTCAATAGTTTCCATGCTAGCAATAGCACAGCTAGTACAACCTAGTCCGTATGCACTAAATACTTCAAGACTTTGAGGGTATTTTTTAGTTACTTCTAAAAGGTTCATATCTCTTGTTATAGTCATATTCTCCTCCTTTTTCTTTATTCTAACATTGTTTACCGAAAAAGTAAAGAATAATTTAGATACTATATGAACTTTGATTATTGATTTTTTCCTTTATCTCCAAAACTTCCTCCATATTATCAAAGAAAATCTTTAATAAGTTGGGATCAAAATGATTATACATATCTTTTGTCATTATAAATAGTGCTTTCTCAATTGTAAATTCTTTTTTATATGGACGTTTTGAAGTAAGAGCATCAAAAACATCTGCAATTGTTACAATTCGGGCTTCAATAGGAATATCTTCTCCTTTGATACCTAGTGGATAACCTCCACCACCCCATCTTTCATGATGATATTTAATTATATTTACACCCACATCAGGCAAAGAAGAATTAGCTAACAAATCTTCACCAATCATTACATGTTCTTTCATTTGTGCAAACTCTTCATCAGTAAGTTTGCCTGGTTTTTTCAATATTTCATGAGGAATTCCTATTTTTCCAATGTCGTGTAAAGGAGAATAATTTTTAATATCTTTTATAAGTTTAGGACTCAGTCCTGCTTTTTTAGCTAACAATTCTGAATAACAAGCTACTCTCTCTATATGATTTCCTGTATCTTTATCGTTATAAGTAGCCGCGTCTTCTAGAATATTAAGTATAGAATGAGTTAAATTTTTTAGTTTTTCAGTTCTACTAGCAACCAGTTTTTCCAGTCTAAAATTTTTATCTTTAAGTTTTTTATTGAGTAGTTTTAAATCTAGTTCTTGTTTATATGCTTTTATTGCGTTTTTTAATTTTACTTCTAACAAATCTTTATCAACAGGTTTGGGCAAATAATCATAAACACCCATTTCTAATCCTTCTAGTATATTCTTTTTTTCGCCTAAATCAGTAATAAATATAATAGGAATAGATTTGTAGTTGTCAATTGTCATAATTTTTTTTGCAAACTCCATTCCATCCATATTAGGCATATGTCTATCAAGAGTAATTGCTTTGATTTCATTATAATGTTGAGCCAGAGTTCTTAGCCCTTCCAAGCCGTCATAAGCTTGTATAGGAGTATATCCCATTTCTCTAATATATTCATTTAATACATCCGAGTTTAACTTAGAATCTTCAATTACTAAAATGATGTCTTTCATTTTTCCACTCCTTAATTAAAGTATATATAATTATTCTCCCAAATTTATTTTTTCCTAGAGAAATTTTGTAGAAAAATAAAAAAAGTAGGTGTGGGTCCTACTTTTTTCTTTGGGGATGTAGCCAAATACAGAACAAGGAAGATGTTCTAACATAATATTATATTTTTTTAGAAATTTCCTCTAAAAAAAATTATTTTTTCATTATTGTTAGACAAAAATGTAGGGGCGTAT
>CAZHXU010000421.1:0-1615 GCA_964536535.1 uncultured Fusobacteriaceae bacterium | reverse complement strand
ACTTCTACTCTCTCTAATTTTATTTCATATAAAATTAGACTTTTACCTCCAAATTCAATAATTTCTGCATAACTAGGTATTTTCCCTACAAAATCTTTTTCCAAGTCAAATATGCTTTTATCACTTTTTTCTACTTTTACCCCTTTTACTTTTACATGTTTTTCTTTGTCAAAAATAAGAGTTGTAAATGATACTATAGGGTTTTCTTCTATCTCTTTTACTTTTTTGTTGTTTTTAAATGAAGTAAAATACATAGTTTTTTTATTTGTATCATAGTAAAAATTTACTATCCTTACACTAGGAATATTCTCGGTAGAAGTGGCAAGAGCAATTGTTTCACACCTTTTCATTATCTTTTCAAATTCATCTTTAAAATTCATTGTAACCTCCTTTTTTTTAAAGTATATACTACTAAACTTGACAAGTGTATGTCATAGTTATAAAATTAAATTAAAAAGGTGATTTATGAAGATAGATAGATTAATTTCAATAATTTTGACTCTTTTGGAAAAAGACAGTATAAGTGCCACAAAATTAGCTGAAAAATTTGAAGTAAGTACTCGGACTATCTATAGAGATATAGAAACTATAGAAAAAGCTGGTGTACCAATAACAACAGCAATGGGCAAAAATGGAGGTATTAGCATACTTCCACAGTACAAATTAAACAAAACCTATTTTTCCACTTCTCAAATAAAAAATCTATTAATTGCTCTTGATACACTCAGTCCAATTATAGAGAGTACAAAACTAAATGAACTTTATACTAAATTAAACTCTTTAAAAAAAGATACTTTTGAAGATAAATTAGTAGAGATTCATCTAGACAACTGGCGAACAAATAATTTTGAGAAAAAAAACTATGAAAAAATCAAAATATCACTTGAAGAAAAGAAAAGAGTTCAATTTGAATACTGGGATAAAAATGGTAGGAATAGTGTTCGAAAGGTAGAAGGACAAAAGCTTGTATTTAAGGAAAATACTTGGTATTTTTATGCTTATTGCACAAGTCGTGATGATTTTAGATTGTTCAAATTGATAGGAATAAACAACTTGAAAATATTAGAAGAAAATTATGAACCAAAACAAATTGGAAAAATTCCATTGGACGGGAAGGGATGGGTAGAAGAAAGATTAATTGATGTAAAACTTTCTCTACATATATCATTATTTGACAAAATTCTTAATTATACTACAAGGGACAAAATAGAAGTTATAGACGATAAACTTCTAGTAACAATGCCATTTACACGAGATGATTATGGTTATAATGTACTACTTAGTTTTGGGAGGAAATGTACAGTTCTTTCGCCAGTAGAAGTAAAAGAAGAATTAAAAGAAATCATAAAAGATATTTTAAATAATTACTAAATTTTTAACATATGAAATAACTTATCAAATATACTTATTCTTGAATATTCTTTCAAAATATAGTATATTCATAAGTATATTGTAAAGGAGGTTAAGATGAATGAAATAGTAAAGATGTATATACCTCTTGTAGATTTCATTGCTGATTCATTGGGACCAAATCATGAAGTAGTTTTACATGACGTTACCAATATAAATGAATCTATAGTTGCAATTAGAAATGGAGAAATAACAGGTAGAAAAG
>CAZHXU010000420.1:0-1621 GCA_964536535.1 uncultured Fusobacteriaceae bacterium | reverse complement strand
TTTTTTAATATATATTTTTTATTATATTTCTAAATTGGTTTATATCTATTGCTCCAGGAATAGTTTCAGCTATAGTACCATTTTTATATAGATATATAGTTGGCACTCCTCTTATACCAAGAGTTTGAGCACTTAATTGGTTATAACTACTGTTTATCTGCCCAAAAGTAATATCACCAAACTCTATTGCCAATTCTCTTATAGCTCCTTTAACTCCTATACAATAGGGACAAGTATTACTATAAAAAACTACAATTTTATTACTTTCTTTAACAAAATCATTATAGTTCCCATCTTCTACTTCTACTACTCCATTACTTCCTACAAATATATGGCTACAATGACCACATTTAAGTTTTTTAGATATATTATCTTTGTTTATTTTATTTTTTTTCCCACATTTTTCACATCTTATTAAATAGTTCATAAGTTACCTCCAACTTAATTATACCTAATAAAGTGTTAAAATCAAAATTACTTTTCCATAAATGACCAAAGCAAAATTCTACTTATTTTTTGCCCTTGACTCATCTCTATTACTTCTACCCTTTTTGCTCCTACTTTAGACAGAGTTTCTTTCAAACTAACAAGGTTTTCTTTGTTTGAAACAAGAGTTGTAAACCAAACAACATTGTCTCTAAATTCTTTACTTTCATTTATCATCTTATCAATAAAAGCAAGCTCTCCACCTTTACACCAAAGTTCTGCTTTTTGCCCACCAAAATTCAGATTTTCATCTTTATTTTTTCCCTTTGATAAATTAGTATTTTTCCTCTTATTAGCCTCTATTGCATCATGAAGAGACTTGTGGAAAGGTGGATTACACATAGTATAATAAAACTTATCTGTTTCTCCTATTATCCCCCTAAAGATATTTTCTTTGTTTTTTTGTAACTTTACTTGGAATCTGCCCTTTAATACTTTATTTTTTTCAATTAATTTATTTCCATTATTTATTGATTTTGGATCTATATCTGTTCCAAGAAAACTCCACTTATATGTATTTATTCCAATAATTGGATAGATACAATTTGCACCAGTTCCTATATCAAGCACACTTAGTTTATTCTTGTAATCGACTTTCTCAGCCAAATAGTGTATATAATCCGCTCTACCCGGTATAGGAGGGCATAAGAAGCCTTCTGGTATGTCATAGTAGCTAATATTGTAATAAGCCTTTAAAAGGGCTTTATTAAGAGCAAATACAGCTTTAGGATTATGAAAATCTATAGTTTCTTCCCCTCTAGGGTTTGTTATAATATATTCTCTTAATTCATTAGACTTTTTACTCAATAGTTTTAAATCGTACCTGCCTTGATGGATATTTTTTTTATGTAATTTTCCTTTTTTAATCTCTTTGTTTATTTCTTTTTTCAAAATATACTCCTTATATTAAATATCTTTTATTCTCAACTTATATTCTATCATCAATATAACTTTCGTGCAATTTTATTCTATATCATTTTGCATATAAGTCTAATAAAATGTATAATAAACTGAGGTGATAAAATGATATTTGAAACTGGTGATAAAATAGCCCTTGTAGCACTTAGTAATCTAAATAACTTTTATGAATACGAAAGTTTAGAAAAACTTATAAAGATACTTGAGTCATATAATC
>CAZHXU010000419.1:0-1622 GCA_964536535.1 uncultured Fusobacteriaceae bacterium | reverse complement strand
AAAGTTGGCTTTGGCCAACTTTTTCTTTTATTAAATCAAATTTTTAATATAAAAATTATTTATGATAACTTTAAAGACATTATAACTTTTTCGATATTTTCAAGAAGTATAATGCTATCTTCTACTACATAACAATCCAAAAAGTATAGAGTATTATTATGAAGGAAAAAGATCTCATAACCATATTGATCAATATACCTTTTATCAAATACTAAAAGTTCATAATTATTTGTAGTTAGGACTTTATATGGATTACTTAAATTTTTAGTAGAATTACTTTTTAAAACTTCTCTAAGATTAAGTGCTATAAACTTGTCATTTAAAGCATTTTTATAACTTTGCAAATCTTCCCTTACTATTAAAGTTATACTCTCTTTATTTCCACCTTTTAAATTATTATCTTTTTTTACCCAAGTATCAAAATGATTAAATTGAATTATATCCTTTTCTATAAAAAATTCTGAAAATTTTTCAGGTTCATTAATAAATTTTTTGAATGATGATGAAAAATGTATTTCACGAGAATAATTATTTGTAGGACTACTCTCCTCTTTTGTACATGCAATAAAAGTAAAAATTAAGATTAAAATCAAATAAAATTTTTTCATTTATCCCCTCCCTAGGGACTATTATATAATAAAAAATAAAATAAAACAAATTTTAATAGAAAAATAATTTGTCATACAACTACCTAAAAATAAAATAAATATTTTTTTCACAATATTTTAATTTTTTCAGATAATGAAAAACAAATTCATAATATATAACAAAATGTCCATAATAAAACAAATAAGTATTATAATAATACTATAGTTGATATATCAACATAGTATTAAAAGTGAATTTGAGTATGAAATTTAAATTTATTTGAGAAAAATAAAAAAATGTAAGAAAAATTATTGTCATACCACTAAAAAAAACCTTGAAAAAAAAATCCATTTCATCTATACTATTAAAAAATAATTTTAGAATATAAAATAATAATTAGGAGGTTTAGAATTGGAAATAATCAAACAAACAAATAGAACTATATTGTTTGAAGAAGTTAATCCAGAAAAATTGGACTTATTAACTATAGTTGGTGGCGTTCAGAACATCACAAGTTTAGATGACGCCAAAATCAATGAAATAAATGATAATTTATTAGTTAAAAGTTTTGATGATTTTTTAGATAAATTTCAACCAAAAGTTTATAGTTTTTTTAATGCTTCTACTCAAAAGATACACTATACCTTAAACAAACCAGATAATATTCCAGCAGAGAATGTAACTGAAATCAACCTTGATATGGGAAATAGTTTTTTTAAGATGCTTTGTACTCTTATAGATGCAAGAAAAAGTCAAGGAAATAAGAATGTTGATTTCAAATTTGAAAATATCTTGGATATGTTATCACCTAAAAAAGTAATGGATGACATAAAACAATTAAGAAAAGAAATCGGTTATCTTTATGAAAAACATGAAGAATTAGAAGAAGGAAATCCAGCTAAATTAGAATTAGGAGATAAGCTTAATATAGCTTTTGAAAAAGCAAGTAGTAATTATAATAATGTATTAGGAATGTTACCTCTTGCCATAGAAGATATAAAAACAAGAGTTTTACTTGGTCATTCTGAAGGTGA
>CAZHXU010000418.1:0-1640 GCA_964536535.1 uncultured Fusobacteriaceae bacterium | reverse complement strand
GGGATTTTAGTTTATCCACATATTACTCCTCAAAAAAGTATAGAATTTTTTCAAGAAAAATTTATTGAAAACTAGGAACTAATTAAAACTATTTCCAAATTTAAATTTGAAAGGATTTATTATTTCTCACAAGAAAATATAGAAAAAAAAAGTGATTTGTGATAAAATGAGGGGAAAGATTTATTAATTAGGAGGCAATTATGATAGCAACAAGTAATCTAGAACTTAGATTTGGATCTAGAAAATTATTTGAAGATGTAAATATAAAATTTACTCCAGGTAACTGTTATGGATTAATAGGAGCAAATGGAGCTGGAAAATCAACTTTTATAAAAATATTAACTGGTGAAGTAGAACCAAGCCACGGAGAAGTAATATTAGGACCAAAAATGAGAATGTCTGTTTTAAAGCAGGATCACTTTGCATACGAAGAAAATACAGTTTTAGATGTTGTATTAATGGGACATGAAGAGTTATACTCAATAAAAAAAGAACAAGAGATGTTATATAGTAAACCAGATGCAACAGAAGAAGATTATGCAAGAGCAGGAGATCTGACAGATAGAATAGAAGAGTTAAATGGGTGGTCAGCAGAAACTGAAGCTGAAAAATTATTAAATGGATTAGGAATTGTACCTGATTTACACTATAAATTAATGAAGGAATTAAATGAAGGAGAAAAAGTAAAAGTATTACTTGCTCAAACTTTATTTGGAGATCCAGACATACTTTTATTAGATGAGCCTACTAATGGACTTGATCTTAGAGCTATCAAATGGTTAGAAGACTTTTTATTAGATTTTGATGCAACTGTAATTGTTGTATCACATGATAGACACTTCTTAAATAAAGTATGTACTCATATTGCTGATATTGATTATGGAAAAATCAACATGTATGTTGGAAACTATGATTTCTGGTATGAGTCAAATCAACTTATGAGAACTATGATAAATAATAAGAATAAAAAATTAGAGCAAAAAAGACAAGAATTACAAGAATTTATAGCTAGATTCTCTGCAAATGCGGCGAAATCAAAACAAGCTACAAGTAGAAAAAAACAATTGGAAAAATTAAAACTTGAAGATATGCAAGTTTCAAATAGAAAATATCCATTTATTGAATTTAAATCTGAAAGAGAAGCAGGAAATAATATGCTTAAAGTAGAAGGTTTAAGTAAAACAATAGATGGTGTAAAAGTTTTGGACAACATTACATTTACTATTAATACAGGAGATAAAGTTGTATTATTAGGTAAAAATGATATTGCAAAAACAACTTTACTTCAAATTTTGGCAGGAGAAATAGAACCTGATAGTGGAGAATTTACTTGGGGAGTAACAACAAGTCAAGCATATTTCCCTAAAGATAATTCTGAGTTTTTCCAAGATAAAAGTTTAGATTTAGTAGAATGGTTAAGACCTTATTCAGATGATGAACACGACGCTTATGTAAGAGGTTTCTTAGGTAGAATGTTATTCTCAGGAGAAGAAGCAACTAAAAAAGTAACTGTTTTATCTGGAGGAGAAAAAGTTAGATGTATGTTGAGTAAAATGATGTTAACAAAAGCAAATGTGCTTTTATTTGATAACCCTACAGATCACTTAGACTTAGAATCAATTACATCACTTAATAAAGCT
>CAZHXU010000417.1:0-1651 GCA_964536535.1 uncultured Fusobacteriaceae bacterium | reverse complement strand
ATAAATGAAAATATATTTGAAATAGACAAACTGAATGTGTTAATATTAGATAATAAAATAAAATACTTAAGTAAAGAAAAAGCCTTGTTTTACAAGGGTGAAATAGAAGATTTGTTACTTGAGTTTTATGAGGAGGAAAAATGAAAAAGGGATTATTAGCATTAGCTATAGCAAGTTTAGTATTTGTTACAGCAGCGTGTTCAAATGTAGCAGCAGAAAAGAAAGCGGATAAAATTGAAGTAACTCAAGCAGAGATTGATTATGAGTTTTCTTTAGTGCCAGAGGAGTACAAAGCATATTATCAAGAAGATCAATTAAAAAAAGAAATAGAAGCAAAATTACTTGAGCAAAAAGTATTAAAAGCAGAAGCAATAGCTCTTAATTATGATCAAGAAGAAAAATATCAAATAGAACTTGAGAAAACAAAAGCTAATTTATTAGCATCAAGATTAATAGAAGATAAAATAATGAATTCTGTTGAAGTAACTGATGAAGACCTTCAAAAATTCTATGATGAAAACAAGGATAAATTTATGCAAGGTGAAAGTGTAAAAGCAAGACACATATTGATAAATACAAGAGATATAACAGAAGAAGAAAAAGCTAAAGCAAAAGTAAAAGCAGAAGAAATATTAAAAAGAGCTTTGGCAGGAGAAGATTTTGCAACACTTGCAGTAGAAACAAGTGAAGGACCAACTGGACCAAATGGTGGAGATCTTGGATGGTTTGAAAAAGGAAGAATGGTAAAACCATTTGAAGATGCAGCATTTGCAGGAGAAGTAGGAAAAGTATATGGAGAGCTTGTTGAAACTATGTTTGGTTACCACATAATTTTTGTAGAAGGAAAACAAGAAGAAAAAGTAGTTCCACTTGAAGAAGTAAAAGAACAACTTAAAGAACAAGTACTTAATCAAAAAAGATATGATACTTACCTTGAATATGTTGAAGAATTAAAAACTAAATACGGAATTGTAGAAGAAGTAGAAGAAACTCAAGAAGAAGTAGAAACAGAAACAAAATAAATTTGAAATATAGGCTGATTTTATTAAGAAATTGGCCTTTTTTTATTGAAAAATTGTATAAATAAATAAAATTTTGTACTTGTAAGCTAGGTAACTTTGAGTTACTATAAGTAAGGAGGTATTATGAATAATAGTTTTGATAAATTAGTAGAAGTAATGAAGATATTAAGAGGACCAAATGGATGCCCTTGGGACAAGGAGCAAACATTAGAAACACTAAAAAAAACACTTGTAGAAGAGTGTTATGAAGTTATAGAAGTAATGGATGAAAATAATAGTGAAGAACTTAAAAAAGAGTTGGGGGACCTTCTACTCCAAATAGTATTCCAAGCTGAAATAATGTCTGAAAAAAATCAGTTTGATGTTTATGATGTAGCTGACAGTATAAGAGAAAAGTTGATAAGGAGACATCCACATATATTTGGAGATGTAGAAGTAGAAGATAGTGACGAAGTCCTAAAAAATTGGGAAGAAATAAAAAAGTTAGAAAAAGGTCATGAACATAGAGAATCTATCTTAGATGGAATTCCAAAAGGAATGCCACCACTTGAAAAAGCATATAAGATACAAAATAAAGTAATGAAAAAAGGATTTGAATTTGAAAGTATAGAAGATGCTTTTAAAAAAGT
>CAZHXU010000416.1:0-1653 GCA_964536535.1 uncultured Fusobacteriaceae bacterium | reverse complement strand
ATTAAAGGTTTATTATCAATTGATTTAAACAAAAGATATGGTAAAGAAGAGATAGGTATAGTTTTAGGAGGAGGAAAAGTAGAAGTTGCTACAGAATCCACTACTATAGCTTTTACATATGAGGGGAAAACATTTAATTCATTAGAAGATTTTGCATTGTTTTTACATGATGAAAAAAATGGTTTAGATACATTTAAGAAGCTTTTATATAGAGGATATTTTGATAAATACTATGATAAAGCAAAGTTGTCTTCTCTTAAAAATAATTTAAGTAAATTAAATGCTTTTTTTTATAGATATGGCCAAGAAGGGCAACAAGCGTTATTTGAAGGAACAAGCATATATAATCCATTTTTATGGTTTAATAAAAATGAACTTAACAGAATGAATTTTATAAATCATTCAACTGAACTTTTTTCTAAAATTACAAACTCATATATTGATAAAAATAATATTGGTAAGCATACAAAACGCTTTAAAAAAGTAGCCTATCTACTCGATTTTACTAAACTTAAACCTAGCAAAGAATTATTTAAGACCCTTAAAAAAGTAGCTTTATCACAAATCGATTATTCTGTAATAAAAAAAGAAGAAGTCAAATTAAAAATTTATAGCGTAAACTATACTTTTTTTAAACAACTAATTTTGATTGATTCTAAATTGAATTTTTTGAGATTAGCTCTACCTTATGATGAGTTAATCAACATACCAAAAAATGACTTAGCTACTTACATTGAATATAGATATATTTATCAAAATTTTCAAATCAAAGGTTATTCTCAACCAATAAACTTGTATACTCAAATACCAAAATATATAAAAGAAATTAAATATTATTATAAATATAATGATTGTTCTGTAAAGAAATTATATTCTGAATATAATTTGTTTCAATCAATACAAGAAAGTAAAGAAAAACTCTTAGGTACTGAATATTATTTAAAAAAATCATATGACAACAATTTAATTAAAGAAATTTATAAGTTAGAAACTAGTGAAGATTTTTTTAGCTATTTTCAATATATTTTCACTAAACATGTAAATATGGATATAAACTCATCGCGATTAAATGATATTGATCGCTGCATCGTTCTACTTTCTGAAGTTTATTCATCAAAATGTAACTTAAAAAATATACAGGATAACTTCAGTTTAAAAGATTTAAAAAAGCTTTATAAAATTATTCATAAAAAGGGAAAAGTTATAAAATATCTACAAAATGTATTTGTAGAAACTTTTGTAGGTTATAACCATTACTTGAATGACCGTTCTGGAGAAATAGATTCAAAAATTTTAAATTTTGATTATCTTATAGAAGAAAATAAAAACATAACTTTTAAGAGTTTTATCATATCTTTAGAAAATTTTATATCCACAAATAAATTTAAGTATGTGTTAAAAGATTATTCGATAACTAATACTCTAAATGGAAACTTACCTACAAAAGACACTTCGAATGCTAATATTTTCATATGTATTTTATTCATTATTATTTTCATCTTATGTCTTATGAGCTAATTAAGGAAAATATATAAACTAAAGGAGGGGCTATGGATATTACAATTAAAGAAAGTATTAATAATATAAAAGATACTAAGAAAAAGAGTAGTTTTGCCAAATTTAATATGGTAGAACAACTACCTTCTACTAACA
>CAZHXU010000415.1:0-1662 GCA_964536535.1 uncultured Fusobacteriaceae bacterium | reverse complement strand
ACTGGGAGATAGTCGTGATTAAAAAAAAATTACACCTATTTTTATTGGTAATATCTTTGTTTATTTATCTTTCGTTATTTTTCTATGAAATGTATCAAAAAAAAAATCTTTTGGCTTATGAACTTCAACTGCGAGAAGAAAATAAAAATAAAGAAAAAAGAATTACTTCTGTAGAAAATTTAATCGAAATGACTAAAAAAGAAATTAAAACTAATAAGGATTTAAATGATTCGTTAAATGAAATAAATAAGAACAGTTACTCTTTAAATGATATTAACGCTTTTGTAATTAACTTTGAAAAAATATTAAAAAACTATGAAGGTTTTGAAAAAATAAGTTATGAAATTCGTCAACAAGATAACAAATTAAATATTAATATAAGTTTTAATGAGGATTATAAAAAACTTCGACAATTAATTTATACTTTAGAAAAAGAGTTTTACTTTTTAAAAATTAATTATATTAGAATGGAAAAAAGAAATTTAGTAGTACAAGGAAATATGAATATGCAAATCTATTTTAGAGGTGAAGAAAATGAATAAAAAATTATATATATTCTTTTTTTTATTAGCTTTATTTTCTTTGCTTTTAAAATTAAATCTAAAAACAAAAGAAATATCTGAAAATGATTATTATAGTAATAAAAGAACTAAAAAAGAAACTATAAAAGAAATTGAAAAATTTAATTATGAAGATTACCAAAAAAGAAAAAATATAGAACTAAAGAATGACTACAATATCTTTGAATTAAATAAGCCTAAAAAAAAAATAGAAGTTGAAAAAAAAGAAATAACAGTAACTACGACAGAAGAAATTCCTAATGAAAAGGAATTAATCAAAAAAGAAATAGAAAATATAGAGTTTTCGGGAACGATAAAAATGGGCAATTTAGAAAAAAACTTTCTTACCTATAAAAACAATCTTTTAGAATTAAATGACGGTAGTGTTATTCAGATATTTGTTAACGAGAAAAATTTTGATATATATGTATCTTTTGATAATGAAAATAGTTTTTTACTGTTTTATGAGCCAACTTATAATCTAAGCATAAAAAGTGAGGTGCAATAAATTTGAGAATACTAACTAAAATATTGATTTCTTTTTTTATTATTTCAACGCTTATTTTTTCTGATGATTTTTTTAATGAAAAATTAAATTTAAATCTAAATACAACAGTAGAGAAAAGTTTTAGTATATTATCAAAAGTAATAGATAAAAATATCATTCTTGATAAAGATGTTCCTAGAGATAATTTGGTTAATCTCTACGTTAAAGATATGACTGCAGAAACTGTGTTTAACATTATTCTTCAATTAAATAGTCTAAGTTATAAAAAATTAGATGAAAACAATTATATTATCTATCCAATTTCTAAAGAAAATAACTATATAATAGAAGAAACTGAAATTTTTTATCTTAATAATATTAGAGCAGAAAATATGTCTAATCTTTTAAAAGCCAATATGGGATTGCTAAAAGTTTATGTTGATTCTTCACTAAACAGTATTAGTGTGACTTCAAGTAAGAAAAAATTACTAGAAATAGCTAAATTGGTTGAAAAATATGATGACAATAATCTTTATTCAGAAGAGACATTTTATTTATCTTATACAACACCTCAAATTATAGAATCTTATTTATCAAAATTTATACTATTAAGTT
>CAZHXU010000414.1:0-1670 GCA_964536535.1 uncultured Fusobacteriaceae bacterium | reverse complement strand
ATTTAAACAAAAGATATGGTAAAGAAGAGATAGATATAGTTTTAGGAGGAGGAAAGGTAGAAGAAATAGCAGGTATCAATTCTACTCTTAATTCTTTTACATATGAAGGGAAAACATTTAATTCTTTAGAAGATTTTGCATTGTTTTTACACAATGAAAAAAATGGTTTAGATACATTTAAAAAACTTTTATATAGAGGTTATTTCGATAAGTATTATGATAAAGATATACTGTTATGTATAAAGAGTGATTTGGGTAGGTTAAATGCATTTTATTATAGATACGGTGAATTTGGACAAAAACCACTTTTTGAATGTATAAATATATATAATCATTTTTTATGGTTTTCTACAATAGAACTTGAATTAATAAACTATAGAAATGATTCAACTCGTCTTCTTTCTGAATTTTACGATACTTTTGTTAGTGATAGAAGGATTAGTAAGTTTCATAAAGATTTTAAAGGTGTTCGTCATTTGATTAATTTTGATATGATTAGTCCCAGTCAAAAAGCTCTTGATAAAATAAAAAATATGAGTTTAACTCATGTAGACTCTAAAACTATTAGAAGTGGTGGGAAAGAAAAAAAATTATATGCTGTTAATTATCTTTATTTACAAAAGCTTGTTAAAGAAGATAAAGATTTGGAATTTTTAAGATTAGCACTACCATATGAAGAAATAAGTAAAATTCCACGAGAAGAGTTAGCTACATATATACAATACAAATATGTATTCAGTGATTTTAAAGTAGAAGGTTATTCTGAAAAGGCTGATTTTAAAAAATACCTTCCTGAATATCTATTTGATTTAAAATACTTTTATAGATACTGTAATGACAAAAGCTTCTCTTTTACATCAACTAATAACTTATGTCGTTCTGTTAAAAAAATGAAAACTACGAGACAAGGAACAAAATATTATCTAAAACATTCTGAAGACAATGATTTAATTAAAAAAGTTATTGAATTAGAAGAAAACCCAGATTTTTTTAGTTATTTTTCGTATATCACTACTAAACATTTAGATGTAAATATGGATAATCTTATAGATTCTGACAAATCTATTGTAAATATTTCTGAACTTATTAATGAAGAGAAGGATTTTAAAAATTTTAGAGATAATATAAGTCTAAATAACTTAAATATAATTTATAAAAACATAGATAATAAAGAATATATAAAAAAATATTTGATTAAAAATTTTAAAGGGGAAGAATCAAAAAAGTTTGCTGATTTTGACTATAATCAAGTAAATAATAAAAATGATACATTTAAAAATTTCTGTATTGCTTTAGAAGAATTTTTGTCTATAAACAAAGTTGACAAGTATGAACTTTTATTAAGTGATAATTATAATTCTTTGTCTAATTCTCTAGATAAAAACAAAGATCCTGTTAAAAATCCAATGGGAATAGTTTTGTCAGTAATTATAATAATGATCATTATTTCTTTATTTAAGTAATAGATATTTAATTTAAAAAAAGAGTTATAGATATGGAATATTCTGTATAATTAGTTTGAATTTTTTTTATAAAACTTACAAAAAAGAAATAATATTACAGGGGGCATTATGGATATTACAATTAAAGAAAGTATTGAAAATATAAATGATATCGAAAAAAAGAGTAGTTTTGCTAAGTTTAATATGGTAGAACAACTACCTTCTACT
>CAZHXU010000413.1:0-1689 GCA_964536535.1 uncultured Fusobacteriaceae bacterium | reverse complement strand
CTGAAAGGACGTATCTCTACGTCCTTTTTTTATGCATGATATATTCTCGGCATCCACATTGGCTCTTTTTCAAGCTCAGCTTGTGCATACTTTAGTAATAGTTTTGCTTTTAACTCTGCAAACTCTTTATTATTCCATAAGTTATTTATCTCTTTTGGATCTTCTACAAGGTCAAATATCTCTCCATAATCAGCATCACAGTATAGAGTTAATTTGTATCTATCATCTATATAAGTTCGTAGATTCATCCTTGTTGGTTCTTGTCTATTTTCTACTATTACATGTTTTCTGTATCTTTCATTTATCCCATTCCATGTTTCTTTACCACTTAATCCTGTCATAGTATTTGGTATCTTTATTCCTGCATAATCAAGGAAAGTAGGTGCTATATCAACAAGTGATACTAATGATTCAGATACTTTGTCTTCTGGTATATTATTTGGGAATTTTGCAATAAATGGTACCCTTACCATATCTTCATAGTGGCAAGGAGCTTTACGCACAAGTCCGTGGTGACCGTAGAAGTGACCATGGTCTGTAGTGAAGATAACTATAGTATTATCTGCTTGTCCTGTTTCTTCTAGTTTATCAAGTATTTTTCCTATATACTTGTCCATCATGCTTATCATCCCATAGTATAAAGCTATATCCTTACGTAGTTCCTCTTCTTTTTGTCTATGAGAATAACACCCTTGCAATCCCCATCCAGTTTCTTTATATTCACTAAAATCAGGGAAGATTTCTTGTGTTTTTCCAAAGTGAGGAGGGTTATTATCATGTTCACCAGGTATTAGTTGTGGCAGAGTTATTTCTGCTGGGTCATACATAGATGCCCATGGTTCTGGCACAAAATATTCTGGATGGGGATCAAAAAAGCTTGCCCATAAAAAGAAGTTTTCATCATCTTTTTTATACTTATCTAACATAGCATTTGTTCTTTCTGCTATCCAAGTATTATAGTGGTATTTTTCTGGTATCTTCCACTCACCCCAAGTACGTTCAGCATTATAAAAACCTTCTGGTGTTTCAGTAAGTTCTTCTATAGCTTTATGGATTTTGTTATCCATATTTCCTGTGGGCATAAGGAAATAATCTTTCCAGTTTTCACAACCATTTTCCTCTAACCAAATAGCATAGTGTTGACCTACATGAGATTCTGTTACATGGTTTCTAGTTAATTCTATATGTTCAAATCCATACCACTTTTCATTAAAGTTTTTCCAAAATTCAAGGTCTTGCATAATTGGATATGACTCTAATGAACTAAACTCTTCTGTAGTTCGTAGGGGATGAAAGTGTGCTTTTCCTATAAGTGATGTTCTATACCCCTCTTCTAATAGGATATCCCCAAGTGTTTCTATATCATCTGGAGCTTTTGTCCCTAGAGCCCATGCACCATGTTGGCTTGGATACATCCCTGTTATTATGGAAGCTCTTGAGGGGGTAGAAGTAGGGTTTGGACAATAAGCCCTATTAAATGTTGTTCCCATCTTTGCTAATCTATCTAAATTTGGTGTTTTTACCTCTTTATTAAACCTACCTATAGTATCCCAATGTTGTTGGTCACTGGTGATAAGTAGGATATTTGGTCTTTTATTCTTCATTTTTTCTCCTTTTAGAATCAAGGTATCTATAAGGGCAAATATAGAATTTGCCCCTACATTTTATTTTATTAATTAACTTTATTTG
>CAZHXU010000412.1:0-1701 GCA_964536535.1 uncultured Fusobacteriaceae bacterium | reverse complement strand
ATACCCTTTAGTGGGAAAAAAGTCAAAAGTTAATGTATAAATATGATTGGTGAATTACTATTCATTTGCAGTAAAAATATTTACTATATTAGTAAGTTCTACTTTTGAGTATAAAAAAAGGCTAATTTTTGTTAGCCTTTAGTATAATCTATTAATCTCTTGCACGTTGTAACTGTACATAATTGTCAAAAGCATTAGGTGCCACTATTATTTCTTGAGCAATAAAAATAGTAGTTGGATCTGCAAATGCATTCTTTTCAAATGCTAGTGAGTTAATATCGCCTTTTATCATATTAACAGTCAGATTTGTAAGTTTATTATTCTTAAATGCTCCAGTGTTAATAAGTTCAACACTTGCAGGTATTGTTAAAGAACTTATTAAGTTAGTTTCAAAAGCACTTGTTTCTATTCTTTTTAAGTTTGAAGGTAAAGATAATTTTGAAATCTTATTGTTATAAAATGCCATATCTTTTATATCTGTCACACTACTTGGCAGTGGTAATGATGTAATAAGATTGTGCGAAAATGCATGTTCACCTATTGATGTTATATTACCATTAAATTTTAATGATGAAATTTTGTTTTCAGAAAATGTAGCAGGATTTATAATAGTAATAGTTGAAGGAACTACTAAATCTCTAATTTGATTTTCTAAAAAAGCAGCTGCTTCAATAGTTTCTAAACCTTCTGGTAGATTAATTGCTTCTATTTGATTAAAAGCAAAAGCATATTTCCCAATTTTTTTAATAGTTGTTGGCAATGTTACTTGTGTCAATTTTTTTGATTCAAAAGCTCTTACAGCTATTTCAACAACTTTTAAGTCATCTATTTCACTTGGAATATTAACTACAGTATCTATTCCATTATATTTTGTAATAGTTATTCCATTTAATCCCTTTGTATAATCATACTCACCTTTATAGTTAACTTTAAAGAAAGTATTTACTTCTCCAATATATACCTTAACTTCTTTTACTCCAATACTGTTATTTTCATAAACTACTTTAGTAAATTCACTATGATTTATGACTCTCTTTTCCCCTTTATGGTCTGTACCTGTAATGATTAATCCATATAAGTCAACTTTTTGCCCTACTAAATAGTTTAATTCATTTGGCAATCTAGTAACTTCAATCTTTACAATTCCTTCTTTTATCCCCACTACTTCTTTACTACAAGCGCCAAAACTAATAGTAATAACTAAAAGAGTAAAGATAAACAATAAACTTTTACTTAATCTTATGTTTTTCATAACATCCTCCTATTTTGTATTCATTGTTGCTCTATTATTATATACTTTGAAAATAAAAATATCTAGGATTATTTATAATATAGAATATTAAATTACATATATAAAAAATAAATTTATTGAAGAAGTCAAAGCCATTAGGGTTTATAGAAGAATAATAGATTTAAAAAATTACAAAATATTTTTTATAAAATTATAATTCTGAATAGTTGATTTAAGGTGTTTGAATAAAAATAAGTTTAGATTTTGATTTGTAATTGAATTAATACAGAAAGACTTGGTGTTAATAATCATTTAAAAGGGTAAGATCAATTTACAGAATAAGAGATATCCTTTCAATAAAAAAAAGAGCTAGAGAAGTTAGGCTTTTGTTCCGAGCCAAGAAAAATAGTCAACGAATGACAAAAATAAATTCGAAAAAAAAGCCTCATTTCTTAAAAATATTCATATTA
>CAZHXU010000411.1:0-1704 GCA_964536535.1 uncultured Fusobacteriaceae bacterium | reverse complement strand
TTTTCTTTTCATAAAAAATAATGTATTATTAAAAAGTTAAGGAGGTAATATATATATGGAAAATTTATTAAACTTTTTTTTGCTTAGTCTTACATCGATGTTTGCTTTGATGAACCCATTAAATGTTATGCCTATTTATATAAGTATGACAAATGGACTTACTCCTGAAAAGAAAAAGTACACAGTAAAAAAAGCTACTTTTACTGCTTTTTTTGCCCTAATGATATTTTCATTGGGAGGACAATTAATCTTCAAATTTTTTGGAATATCTATTAATAGTTTCAAAGTAGCTGGAGGTTGTATATTTTTCTTGATTGGTCACGATATGTTACAAGCAAAAATCACTAGAACTAAAGTTGATGACGAAGATGAAAAAGATTACGCTGATGATATAAGTGTCACTCCACTTGCTATTCCTATGATTTGTGGACCAGGAGCAATTACTAATGCTATTGTTCTTATGTCAAGTGCAACTGATACTGTATCAAAAATCGTATTTATTATAGCTATTGTAGTTATAGGGTTTTTAACTTATATTATACTTAGTCAAGCTGACAGGATTTCCAAACTTCTTGGAGAAACAGGAAACAAAGTAATGATGAGATTAATGGGACTTATAATAATGGTTATTGCTATAGAATTTTTCTTTAGTGGGTTAAAACCTATACTAAGAGATATTTTTAATATAGTTTAGATAATACTTTATTTTTATATAGATTTCATGTACAATTATTACTAGTTAGTAATTTAGGAGGTTTATTATGGTTATAGGATTTGACATTGGTAATACTCATATTGTAACAGGTATATACAACTCACAAGGAGAGTTATTACTCAATTTCAGAATTGCATCGGAGAATAATATTACTGAAGACCAATTTTTCTCTTATTTAAAGAATATTAGTGAATTTAACAATATAAAGTTAGAAAAAATAGAAGGTATTATAATTGCTTCTGTTGTTCCAAATTTAATAAGAATTTTTCAGTGGTTAAGTAGAAAATACTTTAATCTAGAACCTGTTGTAGTCGGTATGGATCTTAATATTCCATTTACATTTAAAAAAGGTCTTGATAGTAGTGGATATGGTGCTGATAGACTTATTGATGTTGTTAGAGCCCTTGAGCTTTATCCAAATAAAAATCTAATGGTATTAGATTTTGGTACTGCTACTACTTATGAAGTTCTTGAAAAAAATGTTTATGTTGGTGGGGGAATCTTGCCAGGAATAGATATGAGTATTAATGCTTTATTTGGTAATACTGCAAAACTACCAAAAGTTAGATTTGATAAACCAAGTACTGTTCTTGGAAGAAATACAGTAGAGCAAATTCAAGCTGGAATTTATTTTGGATACACTGGTCAAATTCGAGAAATTATAAATAGAGTCAAAGAAGATGTTGATGATTTATATGTTGTTGCAACTGGTGGATTAGGTGAAACTATTGCAGACGAATTAGTTGAAATTGATGAATATTTACCTAATTTAGCTACAGATGGTTTGTATTCACTTTATGTACTTAATAAAAACAAGATATTTTCATAAAATACTCAATTAATAATCGTTTTTCAATAAAAATTTATAATTTAATATACAAATAAAAAATGGGTACGAACCCATTTTTTTAAATTGAAGACAAAGGACTAATTTGAAAGTTTTATTATTATTCTTTGTCACTTTTGTCTTGATACAAAAGTAACCAAAA
>CAZHXU010000410.1:0-1719 GCA_964536535.1 uncultured Fusobacteriaceae bacterium | reverse complement strand
ATGAGCATCAGTCAGAAGAAGGAAACCACCTTGAGCGTGACGAAACTCAACAACCCATAACCCTTCCTCGGCAGAGGGTTCAATGATGGCCTCGACTAACTGATTTTCTCTGTATAGCGCGCGCAGTTCGTTGATGGTCATAATTATTTCTCTACATAACGATCCTTGTCTCTCTAAGCATGGTTCATCAGGAGAAAACTGCTAATAAAAACTTAAGCTTTATCGTAAAAAGGTATAAAAAAACGCCATTACATAATGACGTTTAAAAAATGATCGTGCTCAGCAACTTCATATCGTTATCAAATCACGACTCAACGACGCTATCGCTCAGCACTGCAGTCCATTAGGCTTTTAAATTTGCACAATGATTATCTCGATGTATGCACATGGTTTTTGAAGAACCAAATACCAATCGCGATGACAATCAACCATGGCAATATTTTAATCACTGCGCCGACCATACCAAGCAGTACCATAATCGCTAATGCAAAACCCGCCGCGGCAAATACTGTTAGCATAGTGACACCCGTCACCAATAACGTCGCAATAAAAATCAGAACAAAGATAATCTCAAACATAACGTTTCTCCTTTCTTTCTCTGAGATATCGCAGGAAGTATGCCAAGTTTGCGATATGAACCATCTTATTGATTTTATTGAATTAATAAAAAAGCCCTCAAAATGAGAGCTTTTAATCATCACTAAGTAGGTATTTTTTACCACTATGGTTGGTAAATTTTACACATTTAGCTCTTTAGGGATTTTTGCCAGCGCCGCTTCAACAACTTCAATACCAGAACCTGGTTTATGTGCGTTTTCACTAATATGGCGGCGCCATTGACGTGCTCCCGGCATATTTTGGAACAATCCCAACATATGACGAGTGATGTGACCTAAGTAAACCCCTTTCGATAATTGCGCTTCAATGTACGGGTACATTTCCTCGACAACCTGAGTACGCTTCTTCACGGGTTTATCTAAGCCAAAAATCTGCTGATCGACTTCCGCTAGAATGTAAGGGTTTTGATACGCTTCACGCCCCACCATTACACCATCTAAATGCAATAGATGTTCTTTGGTCTCTTCAAGGGTTTTTACCCCACCGTTTACGGCAATCACCAAATGAGAGAAGTCTTTCTTCAATTGGTAAGCTCGTGGGTAATCCAATGGTGGAATTTCACGGTTTTCTTTTGGACTTAAACCTGACAACCAAGCTTTACGAGCGTGAATAGTAAACTGCTCACAACCGCCTTTTTCAGAAACCGTTGAAACAAAGTCGGTCAAAAACTCATACGAGTCTTGATCATCAATACCAATGCGTGTTTTTACGTTAACTGGAATATCCACCACTTCTTTCATCGCCGCAACACATTCAGCCACCAGCAATGGTTCTGCCATCAGGCAAGCACCGAAACGACCGTTTTGCACACGATCTGATGGGCAGCCAACATTTAGGTTAATTTCATCATAACCGCGCTCTGCCGCAAGCTTGGCGCAAGTCGCAAGGTCCGCAGGATTAGAACCACCCAATTGCAGTACCAATGGATGCTCTTCCTCGTTGTATGCAAGGAAATCGCCTTTACCATGGATAATGGCGCCGGTAGTCACCATTTCTGTATACAGTTGAGTCTCGCTAGAAAGTAAGCGATGAAATTATCGACAGTGACGGTCGGTCCAATCGAGCATTGGAGCGATAGAGAACTTGCACGAGTGAGTCATA
>CAZHXU010000409.1:0-1723 GCA_964536535.1 uncultured Fusobacteriaceae bacterium | reverse complement strand
GTATGAGTGGAGGAATAGCATATGTATATGATATAGATGGTGATTTTGATAAAAAGTTAAATACTCTAATGGTAAATGGTGAAGAACTAGATACTAGAGATAAAGCTGAATTAAAAACTATGATAGAAAAACACTATAAATATACAGATAGTGCTAGGGCAAAAGAGATATTAGATGATTTTGATAATGTAGCAGATAAATTTGTAAAAGTAATTGCACCAAAATATAAAGAGTTACTTGCAGAGGGGAAGGTGAAATAGATGGGTAAAATAGGTGGATTCTTGGAGATACCAAGAGAAGAAGCTTCAAAAAGACCTGTAGAAGAGAGGGTAAAGGACTGGAAGGAACTTTATAGACCCTTTACAGACGAATATCTATTAAAACAATCTGCAAGATGTATGGACTGTGGAATACCATTTTGTCACTTTTCATGTCCAGTATCTAATAATATACCTGAGTTTAATGAATTTGCCCATAAGGGTCAATGGAAAGAAGCACTTGCTATATTAGAAAGTACAAATAACTTCCCTGAATTTACTGGAAGAGTCTGTCCAGCACCATGTGAAGGTGGATGTGTACTTGGTATAAATGATAAACCAGTTACTATTAAAAACCTTGAGTTAAATATAGTAGAAAAGGGTTTTGAAAATGGATGGATAGTGCCAAAACCTCCTAAAAAGAGAACAGGTAAAAAAGTAGCTGTAATAGGAAGTGGACCAGCAGGATTAGCTGCTGCACAAGAACTTAATAGAGCAGGGCATGAAGTAACTCTATATGAAAGAGATGAAAAAGCAGGGGGATTACTTACTTATGGTATCCCAGATTATAAAATAGAAAAAAACATAGTACAAAGAAGAGTAGACCAAATGGAAGCTGAAGGAGTTAAGTTTGTTTATAATACTAATGTAGGTGTAGACGTAACAGTAGAAGAGTTAGATGCTAACTATGACGCAGTAGTATTAGCTGGAGGTTCGAAAAAAGCTCGTGACCTGCCTGTATTTGGTAGGGAAGCAAATGGTATCTACTATGCTATGGAGTATTTGACTCAGCAAAATAGGGCAGTTGCAGGGGTAGAAGTAGAAGACAAGATAGATGCAAAGGGTAAATCTGTAGTAGTAATAGGTGGAGGAGATACTGGAGCTGACTGTGTTGGGACAGCTGTAAGACAAGGTGCTAAATCTATCTATCAAATAGAGTTATTATCTAAACCTACTGTAGATAGACCTGAGGATAATCCTTGGCCAAACTATCCACAAATCCTTAGAGTAAGTACAGCTCATGAAGAAGCAGATGTGTGTATTGCAGGAGAGTGCAAAACAGATCAAGATGTTAGAGAGTGGGAGATACTAACTAAAGAGTTTACAAAAGATGAAAATGGAAATGTAAAAGAGTTAGTTGCTGTAAGGGTAGAATGGGTAGAAGGTGAAGATGGACGTAAGCAAATGAGAGAGATACCTGGAACAGAGTTTAGGGTAGAAGCTGATTTGGTATTCTTAGCAATAGGATTCGTTCATCCAGAGCATGATGGTTTAGTAAATGATGCTAAACTAGAGCTTGATAATAGAGGAAATGTAAAAGCTACAGAAAAAACATATGCAACAAGTAAAGAGAAGTTTTTTGCTGCTGGTGATATGAGAAGAGGGCAATCTCTAATCGTATGGGCTATAGCAGAAGGAAGACAAGCTGCTGCATCTGTAGATAAGTATTTAAAAGGTAAATAAAA
>CAZHXU010000408.1:0-1739 GCA_964536535.1 uncultured Fusobacteriaceae bacterium | reverse complement strand
ATTCATATTTTTTTCCTCCAAATCTTATCACCTCTTGTAATTTTTCAAAAAAAGAATTTTTTAATAATTAAAAAAATAATATCTACAGAATTAATTTTACCACTTTTTTTTTACTAATACAATCTATAACATAGAAAAATAATGACCAAAGTGCAAAATAATATCTTTTTTCTAAACTTTTAGTTATTTTATAGTTCAATTAAAACTTTTACAAAACATAATACAAAATAATTCTAAAAATTTAATTCCATTATAAGTCTATCTACACCTTTTCCATATTCATCTTTACTAACTTCTACTCTTTCAAACCCCAATTTTTCATATAGTCCTATTCCTCTATAGTTTTCTAGAGAAACAGTCAAAGATATTTTTTTTATCTGCTTTTCTTTCATGTAATTTATTATTTTTTGCATAAACAACTTTCCATATCCTTTTCCATGAGAAGTTTTTTTTATGCATACTCCATATAGATATGCTTCTTCATCTTCAAAACTTTTAATAAACTCCGCAACACCTTCTACTTCCCCTTCATCTCCCAATAATATGAGGACTTTCCCAAATTTAATAAGGGGTTTCAAAAGCCAAATGTCTACTCCGCCATTTTTTCCAAAATTTTCTTCTTCTAATCTGATTATATCATCTATGTATTTATTGTCATTTTTATTAACTTCTACTATCTTCATATACCACCTCATATAGATATAGCCCTTGTGCTTCTGCCATATATTTACCATTTTCTTGTTTATCGGGATTCAATAGCTTTTTTTCTATATAATCTTCATTTTCTTTCCCAAAATAAATTGCAAGAGCAGATCCTACTATTATTCTTACCATAGACTTTAGAAATGAATTTGCTCTAAGATAGATTACTGTGTCTTCATCTTTTTTATATACATCAATATTATATATTTCTCTTATTGGATTAGCTGCTTGACAATCTGCTTTTCTAAAACTATTAAAATCATGTTCTCCAACAAGAGGTTTTAGTATCTTTTTTAATTTTTCTATATCTATTTCTTCTTCTACCCACATAACTCTATTCCTATTGAATATATTATGATTAGCTGAGAGTCTATATTCGTATGAACGCCAAACAGCATCATAACGTGAATTAAAATCTAATTTCATTTCTTCTACAGAAAATATATTTATATCTCTAGGAAGAGCTCTTTTCAAAGCATACTCTAACCTATCAATTGGTATTTTTCCCTCAGTTTGAAAATTACTAACTTGAGTAAGTGCATGTACTCCTCTGTCTGTTCTGCCCGAATTTATCATAGTTACTTCATGACCAAGTAACATATTTAATATTTTTTCTATCTCTCCTGATACAGTACGAAGTTTTGGTTGTCTTTGCATACCATAAAAGTCTGTACCATCATATTCATAAGTTATTCTTATATTTCTCATATCTACACCTATCCCTTAGAATTGTGTTTTTATTTTTGTCTAAATACATATAATCATAACATATCTTTCGTTTTTTATCTATAAAGTACTTTTAATTTACACAAATCTATATTACTATACAAATAAGATATAAATTTGAGGAGGTTAGGATGTTAATTGCAGGAGAAAAACCTGGTAAAGGGGTTTACATTTGTACAATTTGTGCTTTAGAAATAGAGTTAGATTCAGATAATGAAGAGTTACCATTTTGCCCCTTATGTCATGGAGCGAGTTTTGTAGAAAAAGATTAGTAGGTTAAGATTAAATCCTACTTTTTTTATTTACTTAAA
>CAZHXU010000407.1:0-1748 GCA_964536535.1 uncultured Fusobacteriaceae bacterium | reverse complement strand
AACTGGGTGAAATAGAAGAATAACATAAATATTTTTTATTAAAAATATTTATTTAGTTGTAGTCAAAAAAAATTGAACTAAACAGAGGTGAACTAAGGGACAAACAATGTAAACTTTTAGTTTCACCTCTTTTTTAGCTATTTATAATTATTTTTATAATTAAAATGGAAATGATTTTATTAAATGATCATTTAATCTAGCAACTGTTTCAGGTATGTCATCTGAAGTAAATTCAATTTGTATCTTTGCAAGAGTCCCACTTTTATTACTATCAAGATTTAATTTTAATGGTCCTTGATGAAGTCCCTTTATCTCTAATTCTTCCTCTTCCTTTTTTTTAAAAAGGTCACTAATATGAAAACCTTTTTTACTCTTTTCATTATCTTCAAAACCAGTTATTTTGGCATCAAATTCAACTTTCATATTTTTAATCTTTATAGAACTAGGAGGAGACAAAGCAATTAGTGGCACTTCTACTTCCCTGTACTCGACTTTATTATCTTTTCCAAATGGTAAATTGATTTTTAACATTTTGGGATTTCCAAACTCATTAGTATCATCATTTTTATCAAAAAACCTGTTTAACATACGCAAATGTTGTTCTTGTGTTAGATGCTGAGCTTCTATTACTGCATTATGCATCGCTCTCAATATATTATCTAAATTTACTGCCATTTCATCCCCCTTAATCTAGCCAATTTGGTTTTCTAAAAAAACCCAAATGATAAGTTGTACTTTGCATAGTGAGTTGGTGTTCTCCAACTTGAAATATAGCAAAACCTACATCTTTTCCTATTATTTTCCCTTTTGGCATCTCATTTAGACACCTATTTAATAACTTCATTTGTTCCTCTTTTTTTTCGTCACTTAAAGGATTATTAGGGTCCAAAGACCCTATAGTAACCCTTTTTACATAACGAATATCAGCTAAAGAAAAATCTTTATCCATACTATCCTCCGTTATTATCATTACTTGTTATATTCATTGGTGCTGCTGCTTGATTCATAATATCAAGTACCCTTGCCAAACCTTCTGGCATACCTTGATCTGTAGCTTTTACTTCTACATGATACTTTGCAGATTTATCAGTTGACCTGGTATTTTCTTTGTGAGTAGACACAGAACCTTTAAAATCTACATGGGCAGAAAAAGGTCCCCATCCTATTTTTGCTCCTCCTGAAATTTCACCACTTTTATCAGAAGTTTCACTAGATGTTTCACTTGTTTTTACTTCCATATCAAAAGTAATATCTACTGTATCTACTTTTAGACTAGGAATTTGAACTACTGAAAGTAATGGAACTTCGATATCGATTCTTTCTTTTGAAAATGTCTGATTTCCACTGGAATCAGTTGTGACTATAGGTTTGTCAAAAGAAAATTTTGCTACTCTTACTGTACTACTGTTTGTAGTACCATCTTCATCTTGTACAAAACCAACTGTTTCAATAAATTCAGCTGTTGCTTGTGCTAATTTTAAATTAGCCGTACAAGCTGCATCTAATGGTGCACCAATTAAACTTTCCATAGGTAATCCTTGGAATTCTTCACCTAAGGGCATGTAACCACCTCCATATTTGATATACTAAATAATAATCTAGCTTAAACAAATTATCAATTTATAATATTTTCATAAGTTCTAAAATTTTGCCAAAAATATATTTTTACAATAATTTAATTATATAAAATAGGAAGTTGGGGGTAGAAGGGGTCGATAAAACTATTCTGACTATAATTCTAACTATTA
>CAZHXU010000406.1:0-1749 GCA_964536535.1 uncultured Fusobacteriaceae bacterium | reverse complement strand
TAAGACTTGATTTTTTGGTTACTTTTGCATCAAGGCAAAAGTGACGCACTATATAAAATATAGAGTTTATTTAAAGAGTGTTGATAATTTTTGTTAAGAAATTCCTATTTACTAAAAGCTCTGAAAAATGTTATAATACTTATTAGATTAAAATTGGAATATATGCGAGGTAAAGATGAAAGAAGTAATAGTAATTGGTGCAGGATTAGCTGGAAGTGAAGCAGCTTATCAACTGGCTATAAGAGGTATAAAGGTAAAATTATATGAAATGAGACCTAAAAAAAATACAGAAGTTCATACTAGTGAAGATTTTGCAGAATTAGTATGTAGTAACTCTTTAGGTTCAAATCTATTATCTAATGCAACAGGTATGATGAAGGAAGAATTGAGACACTTTGGATCATTACTTGTTAAAGTTGCTGATGAAACAAAAGTTCCAGCAGGGCAAGCATTAGCTGTAGATAGAGAGATATTTGCTAAGAAAGTAACAGAAATACTTTCTAATATGGAAAATATAGAGATAATCAAAGAAGAGTTATTGGAAATACCTAGGGATAAAAATGTTATAGTGGCTTCTGGACCATTAACAAGTGATACTTTAGCTAAAGATATAGAAAATTTAACAGGGTCAGACTCATTATACTTTTATGATGCAGTTGCTCCAATAGTTACTTTCGAATCGATTAATAAAGATAAAGTATATTTTCAATCAAGATACGACAAAGGTGACGGCGAATATATAAACTGTCCTATGAATAAAGAAGAATACGCTAATTTTTATAATGAACTTATTAATGCTGAACGTTTCCCACTGAAAAAACATGAAAAAGAAAAGTTATTTGAAGCATGTATGCCTGTTGAGCAAATAGCTAAAAGGGGAGAAAAAACTCTATTATTTGGACCATTAAAACCAAAAGGTTTAACAAATCCAAGAACTGAAATGATGGACCATGCAGTAGTACAACTTCGTCAAGATGACAAAGAAGGAAAATTATATAACTTAGTTGGATTCCAAACAAACCTTAAATGGGGTGAACAAAAGAGAATCTTTAGTATGATACCTGGTTTAGAAGAAGCTGAATTTGTAAGATTTGGTGTTATGCATAGAAATACTTTCATTAATTCTACAAAACTTCTTAATAAAACTTTATCTATGAAAAATAATGAAAATATTTATTTTGCAGGACAAATAACAGGTGGAGAAGGATATATAACAGCAATAGCAACTGGATTTATGGCTGCAGTTAATATGGCAAATAAACTAAGTAATAAAAGTGAATTTATACTTGATGACAGAAGTTCTATAGGAGCAATAATCAAATATATAACAGAAGCAAAAAAGAACTTTCAACCTATGGGACCTAACTTTGGTATAGTTAGATCTTTAGAGGGAAAAAAGATAAAAGATAAAAGAGAAAGATATACAAAAATATCTGAGATTGGATTGGAATATATAAGAAGTATAGAAAAAGAAACATATAACTAGGGGGACAAATATGTTAAATGCTTATTTGAAAGAATATTTGCAATATGAGAAAATAACTCATAGTAAAAGTGATAATACCATTAGAGCTTATAAAAAAGATATTGAGCAATTAATAGAATATCTTGGTGGTGAAGGTATAAAAAATCTGGAAGAAATAAAAGAGCTGAATTTGAGAGCTTTTCTTATGTATATGAGAGCTAATAATGTAAGTAAAAGATCTCTTAATAGAAAAATATCTTCTTTAAAGGGTTTTTATCGTTTTT
>CAZHXU010000405.1:0-1765 GCA_964536535.1 uncultured Fusobacteriaceae bacterium | reverse complement strand
TTTACACCTTCTACCAAAACCTCCTCAACAAAATTGAATCTGCAATTATGTAGGGGATTGTTATACCCAAGTTCATCATTTTGTGTACCTAAAAAGAAGAATAGACCATCAACAGCTTCTTGATAATATGCAAAATCTTCTGCTAACATCACTGCTTCTACTTCTCTAAAGTTCATATCTGACACAGCATTTTTAAAACGTTCATATAATTTTGGTGAATTATGTACTGCTGGATATAGAGGTCTTATATCCTCTTTTATCTCAACACCAAAAGCTTTTTCAAATCCTCTGTTTATATCCTTTAACCTGGTCATTAAGAAATCAAATTCGTCTCTGCTAAATGTTCTAGCAGTCCCTTCTATTCTTACATGTTCTGCAATGATATTTCTAGCACTTCCTCCTACCATCTTTCCAAAAGTAAGTACACCATTACTCATAGGGCTTATATTTCTACTAATTATACTTTGATAAGCTTCTAATAACTTTGAAGTTATAAGTAAAGTATCTATTGTAGTATGTGGCATAGCTCCGTGTCCACTCTTACCTCTTATATCTATATCTATCTCTCCCGTTTGAGCCATAAGTGGTCCTGCTTTAGTGGCAATTACACCTTCTGGTAAAGTTGGGAAAAGATGTAATCCAAAAATAGCTTTTACATTGTATTTTTCTAAAGTTCCATCTTTTACAATAAATTGTGCTCCTCCTGGTCCCTCTTCAGCAGGTTGGAAGATGAGCAAGATACTTTTTTTAGGTTTTTTATCTGCCAAATAATGAGCAAATCCAAGCATAGTAGCCATATGTCCATCATGTCCACAAGCATGCATCTTTCCTTTGTGTTCACTTTCAAAATCAACACCAGTTTCTTCTTCTATATTAAGTGCGTCTATATCTGTTCTAAATGCATAAGTTTCACTAGTATCTTCCCCTTGTATATATACTAATAAACCTGTTTTACAAGTATCAATAGGTTCATAACCCATATCCTCAAGTACTTTTCTAAGATAAGCATTTGTTTTGAATTCTTCAAAACCTGTTTCTGGAATTGTATGTAAATGACGTCTATATTCTTTCATTTTTTTACTTATAAAATCTAAATTCATTGTCCCCTCCTATGTATACTTGTTAACAGATAGTATAGCAAATAACCAAAGTATTTGAAAGGCATTTAATAAAATAAATAATAAAATTTGGAAAAAGTATTGTTTTAGAAAAAATAATATCATAAGATATTTATGGCTTAGATTAACTGAAAGGAGATTTATATGAAATCAACAATTACAGTTTTATTGTTAGTAGTATTAAGTTTAGGAGTTGCTTCGTGTTCGACTATGGAGAAAGAAAAATCTATGATGGAAAAAGAAGCAATGATGGAAGAAATGGAATATAGTTATATGGATGTTAGTGCAATGGAAGCATACAAAATGCTTATGGATAATCCTGAAATATTCGTTATTGATGTATCACCTTTATATGATCAAGGTCATCTTCCTGGTGCAATTAGTGCTCCTTTAGGTGATGGAACACTAGATGAACTTATTCCAACATGGAATATGGAAGGTACATATTTGGTTTATTGTCATGCTGATGAACCATCAATGATGGGAGCTCAAAAATTAGTTGACGCTGGATTTATGAATGTTTATAGATTGCAAGGGAATTATGCAGCATGGGTAGAAGCAGGGTATCCAGTAGAATAGCATAAAATAAGATTTATAAGGTAGAAATAATATCTTTATTTGACGACTAATTTATTAATTAGTCGTTT
>CAZHXU010000404.1:0-1785 GCA_964536535.1 uncultured Fusobacteriaceae bacterium | reverse complement strand
AAAAATTAACGCGGAAGTGAACGTGTATGAGCACACACATCCTCCCAGACACCATTTCGGTAACGCTTATAAGCGCAAACTGGGACAACTTTTGGTCGAATTCTCATTAGAGACTCCTCTCAATTTAAAGCGAAAGAGGGAATTCAATGATTGAGATGAACACATTAGAAAGGTATGATTGCGGGACAAATCAGAGCAATCAGCCTTTCTAACAGGGCTTGAAACCTCTTAGTGTTGGGCCTTATAAGCTGCCGCGCCAACGGTACTTATAATTCACCTCACTATAAAAAGGCACTTTTAGTACTTTACTGAAAGTGCCTTTTTATTTCTCTTTACGAACGCCTTTAAATGGTGTGCCATCTTGCTTCACATCCATAAAGCGTCCTGTATTTGCATCACGTTTAACCCAATGGCCCGAAGGTGTTTGAGTTTGTGAACGTTCGCGAACCATACCATGACGACGGTTGTCGCCTGTCTTGCCGTTAGTTGCCATAAGGCCTCCAAATCTGATTTAATTAATCTGTTTAAGCTGAAATAAAAAAGAATCCTCTCAGCTACAAGAGGATTCTAATCTCAAAATCTGATTAACACAAGCTGTTTAATCAGATTTTATTGCGTAATAAATAAATTCTTTTCCGCCAGACTCTGCTGCTTCTTCGGAACGAGTGATATAACCTGCACTGTAAAGTTTTTTCAATCGGGTACTTGCGTTAGGAATACTGATACCAAATGCAGCAGAGATACTCGCTGTCGTTGCAGAACCGTTATCTAAAACGAACTCAACCACATCTCGAGTTCCCTTCGTCATTTCAGGGCCTATCACTTTATATTGATTTCCCGACCAAATCACTAGGGGTTGACCTTTCGCCTCAGCTGCATAAGTCCAGTTATCAATAAGATCCTGATCAGCAACATCGATTAGGTAAAAGCTTTTTTCACCTCGATACAAGCGAGCAAGAGCCACAACACTTTCACGCGGAAAAGATGCATCTGTCGCCTCAATTCCATCCAGCGATATTCCAAAGACGGTACAAGATGGATGGGAGTCGACTCGGTTCATCAGTTTATGAAAAACATCCTTCCCTTGGACATTGCCAAAAGGGTGATCGTCTTTCGTAAAATCACGGAGTTTGATTATCATTGCATTCTGATTCATATCGATAATTTAAGGAGAAGATCTTAAATTAATCAAGAGAAAAGTCAAAACAAATATGCGAACCGCATAATTTTTGCAGGCCATAACTCACTTCATGATCAGCGAGTTTACCCTCAGAATAGATAAGGGTTAGCGCGAAAGATTCCTGCCTAATGTGTATTTTCGCATTAAACTTGGCGGCAATATCGCCACTCCTTTTTAGCCCTAAACCTCGACTTTCATCAGGGTTATGTTTCGCGCTGCTTATGCGGCCTTGTTCAAAAACACGCTTAATTAACAATGCATCATTTGCAGCATTAACGGTTTTAAACTCTTGGTATATTTCCGGGTAACGCTCTTTTAGAACGCGTCGTAGCGAATTCGCGATCCCCACGCCACTGTCTGATATAACCGTTTGTATTTTATTAGTTTTCGCGTAAACCTGAAGAGCAGCGAAACCATCAATGGGTGATTTAGAGTGATCCCGAACGTTACCAAAAAGTTCAGAGATCATCGTGAAAGCAGCATTAGAATGCTTCTTACCAGCCTGTTCTATGAATGCTTGTTTAAGTTGGACGGGAATACTCTCATCCGGTTCTTCTGGATTAATGACACCGAACTCCATAACCTTACTGTTATGGCCATAGTAA
>CAZHXU010000403.1:0-1794 GCA_964536535.1 uncultured Fusobacteriaceae bacterium | reverse complement strand
CAAACAAACCAAGCATGGTCAAAGCTAACCAACCAAGGCCTGCGCCTTGACGTTCCGCTGCTGCTTCTTCAACACTTCGTGGTTGAATATTAGCTTTAGTTGCACCTGGAATCGGCTTAAGCTTGACAGCAACGATTTTCTCTTCACCGCTACTACAGAAAGAGTTGTGAGCCGTTGTGTCGTAACCGCCTGCGCACTTCATTGCTGTCGCTGAGATAACGCCGGCGTCGTTGATATCTGAAGCATTAATGATACGGAACTCGTTGTTGCTGTCAGAAATATCTCTAGCGCTTGCGCTCTGATCGTTTGCACCGTTGGTAAGATCGTCGAGGAACCACGCTTTGCCATCGAAGATTTCTTTAGCACGCTCACTAACTGTACCACCTTGAGCATATGGATAGATAAATCCACGCTTACGACGAGGTTTACCCTCTTCTTCACGAGTCTTCTCAGCGTCTAATTGACCAACAATCTCATTGTATGAGTTGATGCCACCCATTTGACCGCCAGCACCGCTAAAGAATATACCAGAAGTTGGGTAGAAGGCACTTACTGAGCTCTTAGTCACATCGTCAACAACAAAAAGACGATTTGGTGCTGACCCCGTTGGCATTAAGTAAGCCCCCGAACGTTTGGCTTCACCAATCGCAACAAAATTTGCATTTACATCAGTTAGACGTGAGTTGGTATGAACCGTATCACCACTGATTCTTTGTTGGGCACCATCAACTTCTTTATTTACCCATGTAGAATCAACGACTGAGCCTTCTTTTGCCAACGTTCCTACGAAGACTGTTGCGTTCATGTAGTTGTTGTCACTGTCATAGGTGTTGTACCCAACACCATAAACAGTTGAACCTTTTACAACAAGATCTCGCATGCTACCTTGTGCCAAGCGTTCATCTTCTTGAGCTTGTCCACTTGGCCAATTTAATTCGAAGGCAGAGCCTGTCGAGTCCCAAATGGCAGCTTTAGACGTAGAGTGGTCGCCATTATCATTGTTGGCAAATCTCGAAACGCTACCTACAGTAAATGTTCCGTTTGTTTTCCAAGCCCTGCTTTCTAGAACTTTGGGAGTAGTACCATCAGTTTCGAACTGCGGCTCTACTCCAGGTGCAACAATGGTATTTCGAGTTTTTAGTACCGGAGGTGTTACCGTTTGATCAACAACACTCTGGTTACCTACGGGCTCACCGTCTTTAGTCAGACTGTTAATGATATTATTGTACTCATTTGTATACGCTGAAGAATCGATTGTATTGGGCGTATCCCCCTCAACATAAGCTAGTGCATTTGGAGTAAAATCTTTATTAAACGCTTCTTTTTGCCAAGGATTCCAATGTACGGATGCCCAAGATTCACAGGTTGAGTAGCGACGTTCGTTGAAACAGTATCTTTCAAAATCGTCATACTCTTGTACGTAATAGAAGCCAGAATCCAAAGCAAATGGCACTTCTTCACGGTAGCTAACACCGTCGACTTCTTGCCCAGTTGAGATTGGGGTTACTCGCGTTTCAAGCGCAAGTTTAAAGTGCTTTGAATCACAATCTGCGCCTTTATCAAAACAACCCAGCGCGAAAGGTTTTCCTGTATCAGGATCGTTATCCACGTCACCTTGTTGAATTGCGACACCGTACACTGTTTCCGTAGTGACGTTTTCAGGGGAAACTTCAACTACTTGATACAGTGCTGCATTGGCATTCATTGCCGTACCGACCATCATAGCGATGGCGGTTAATTTGAATTTGTTACTACAATTCATTGAATTCTTAACTATCCTGTTGCATTGCTTCG
>CAZHXU010000402.1:0-1807 GCA_964536535.1 uncultured Fusobacteriaceae bacterium | reverse complement strand
TGCAAGTTATCTACTCTAAAACAGCGCGTCTGTTTGAAGCCGCCACGCAAATAGGGGCGATTCTGACCGACTCTTCTGCTGACGTTGAGTTGGCAATGCAAAACTACGGTAAATACCTCGGCACTGCATTCCAACTGATTGACGACGTGATGGATTACACTGCGGATGGTAAAGAGATGGGTAAAAATGTTGGTGATGACCTCGCGGAAGGCAAACCGACATTACCACTACTCCATGCCATGAAGCATGGCAATGCAGAACAAGCGGCAATGATCCGTGAAGCTATTGAAAAAGCCAACGGCATGGATCGTCTTGATGACATACTACGCACCATGGATCAAACAGGATCTTTAGAATACACCCGAGCGAAAGCGATTGAAGAAGCAGATAAAGCCATCGCTGAGCTTGATGTACTTCCAGAGTCCGATTACAAGCAAGCGCTCATCACGTTGGCTCATCTGTCTGTTCATCGCAGCAAATAGATTGGCCTAACAAAAATTAAGGAGGTAAGCCACATGGTTTACCTCCTTTTCTATCTATGCAGTATATAGTGGTTAGTAATATTGATCGCAGCCGTGATGAAGCTGGGGTTCATCAACGATTTCATCTATGCCAACCGCAAACTGCTCGCGACTTTCACTGTTTTCAATTAGTAATGACTGAGTCACCTCATCAATGACCAACACTCGACCACTTCCCTGAAGACTCTCAACCAACATACCGCGTTTAATTTCTGATAGTTCCATAATCTCTCTCCTCTCTCGCTAATTCGGTACGATAGAGCAGTATGTAAAGATCAAAAAAGCCGATATCAAACTATCGGCTTTTTATTACTCTTGAGGAGTTTGGAGATTACTTAACGAAATCGACGCCAACTTGGATATCACCACTTAGTGTTTCAAGCATGCCATCTAATGCTGCTTTCTCATAAGCACTTAGTTCACCATAGCTCAGCACTTCCTCTACGCCGTCCTTGCCAAGCTTCACTGGCTGAGCAAAGAATGGAGCATGCTCTCCCGCACCTTCTACGTAGGCACACTCAATCACACCCTCTTCACCTTGAAGCGCTTTTACGAGTGCCAAACCAAAACGACATGCCGCTTGTCCCATAGAAAGAGTTGCAGAACCACCGCCCGCTTTAGCTTCAACCACTTCAGTACCTGCATTTTGGATACGTTTTGTCAGTGCTTCGACTTCTTCAGCGCTAAACTCAACGCCTTCCACCTGAGAAAGTAGCGGTAAAATAGTCACACCAGAGTGCCCGCCAATCACAGGAACGCGTACCTCACCGGGATCTTTGTCTTTCAACTCAGCAACAAAGGTTTCAGAACGAATCACGTCAAGCGTTGTTACACCAAATAGCTTGCGCTTGTCATATACGCCAGCATTCTTTAGTACTTCTGCAGCGATAGGAACTGTGGTGTTGACTGGATTCGTGATGATACCCACACAAGCGGTTGGACAAACGACAGCGATCTTCTCCGCGAGTGACTTTACGATACCTGCATTAACATTAAAAAGATCGGCACGATCCATACCTGGTTTACGTGCAACACCAGCTGAAATCAGAACCACGTCTGCACCGTCAAGTGCTGGCGTCGGATCTTCACCAGCGTAACCTTTGATCGAAACAGGTGTTGGGATATGGCTAAGATCCGCAGCAACACCCGGAGTCACAGGGGCGATATCATAAAGAGCTAGATCTGAGCCTGCAGGAAGGCGATTCTTAAGTAGTAGGGCTAGGGCTTGACCGATGCCACCAGCGGCACCAATTACAGCTACTTTCATCGTAGTTCTCCTTGAGAGG
>CAZHXU010000401.1:0-1810 GCA_964536535.1 uncultured Fusobacteriaceae bacterium | reverse complement strand
TAGAGAGCATCTAGTTTAATTTTTATTTTTTTCATTTTTTTGTCCTTTATCTTTATTTATATTGCAACAATCTAATTTATTATTTCCAAAATTTTTTTCATTTTCATTAGCAATTTTTTCTATTAATTTTTTAAGAAAATTTTTACTTCCCAATTTAAGTTTCCTCCTTTCTAAAAATACCCCCACTACCTATTTTTAATAGTATATGCTATAGATCAATATTTGTCAAATTTTTGAAGTTTATATTTTATACAAAAATAGATATAGGGTCTATTAAATTAAAATTATTTAAAAAAAATTTTTATAAAGTAACATTAGACTGAGTAATTTTTATTATTTGGGAAATTTAGGTGTAAAATTGTCCTATTCATAGTATAATATTTTCTATTGGGAGGTACGTGATGGGGTTTAAAAAAAAGAGAAAAGAGATATTAGAAGGGAATCTATTTAAAGTTATTTTAACACTTTCTCTACCAATTATGTTTAATAACTTAATTCAAACTGCTTATAATCTAATTGATACTTATTTTGTAAGCCAAATTGGTGGAGCACAAATGGCTGCTATTACTTTTGTATGGCCAGTCATATTTTTTATTATTTCTTTAGGTACCGGTATTGGGGTTGCTGGTACTAGTCTTATTAGTAAAAATATAGGAAAAAAAGATTATGAAAAAGCTGAACACCTTGCTGGTCAAGTTTTTTCTATTTCAATAATTTTTTCTATCTTTATAGGTTTTGTTGGATATGCATTTGCACCAAATATAATAAAATTTATGAAGGGGACTGGAGAGATTTTTTCCGAAGGTTTAATTTATCTACGAATAATTATGTTAAGTGCACCTGCTATGTTTTTTTCTTTTGCTTTTGCAACAGTAAAACAGGCTGAAGGTGATAATGTCAGTCCTATGCTTCTTTCTATTGTAAGTGTTTTTATAAACATTATTCTTGATCCACTACTTATTTTCACATTTAATATGGGAATTTCAGGTGCTGCATGGGCAACAGTTATTGCAAGATATGTACTTGTTATAGCTGGGTTGTATTTAGTTATCAAAAAAAATAATGGTATAAGAATCAAAATAAAAAATTTAAAGATTGATTTTTCCCAAGTAAAAGAGATTGTAAGAATAGGTTTACCTGCCAGTATAGGGCATAGTACAAGTTCATTTGGTTTTATCATACTCAATATGTTTATTATCGATTTTGGACAAAATACTATGGCTGCATACGGTATAGGAAACAGAATAAACTCTATGTTATTTTTACCTGCTGTAGGTATAGGTAATGCAATGACTGCAATTGTAGGACAAAATCTTGGGGCAAGAAAGATATCAAGGGTTAAAGAAGCTATTAAAAAATCTATTATTATTGTTTCTATTTTATCCCTTTTAGGAACTGTTTTTATCTATATTTTCAAAGAAGAAATCATAAGCTCTTTTACAAAAGATCCTGATATTTTTGAACAAAGTGTAGAATATTTAGCTTTAATTTCTATGACTATTATCTGTTTAGGAATTTTCCAAATTATTGTTGGCTTATTTCAAGGAGCAGGACGAACCAAAGTAGCTATGTTTATCACTATGTCTAGATTATGGTTTTTTAGAATTCCAATGATTCTTATCCTAAAAAACTTTGAGTCATTAGGCAGTAAAGCTGTTTGGTATGCTATGGTTAGTAGCAATTATTTAATTGTTATTTTAGCTTTTATTTTATATTTCAAAATTGATTGGTCTTCAGAAAAAGCATTAGATAGGAAGCTTGGAGTAGAAGGTTAGAATTATTTATATCTAAAAAGAAGAGAAAGGACTAA
>CAZHXU010000400.1:0-1818 GCA_964536535.1 uncultured Fusobacteriaceae bacterium | reverse complement strand
TCATTTTATCTCCTTAGTTATTTTTCTTTATAAAACAAGACCTCTAATAAGGTCTTTCTCTAATTTATATTTCTACCCTTTTAACAAGTTTGTTATCATATATTGTTTTCAAGTTTCCTATTAAAGTTTCTGGTGAACTCATAAATTCTACAGTTTGGTTTGTTAGTTTACTTTTAACAACTATTCCTATAGATAATTCATCTTCTACTTTTTCTTGAAATATCCTATATATATATGATTCTGTTTCAAAATTAATATAATAACTTTCAAAACCTTCTGCATCTAATTTACTAGCAGAAAAAGCTTTATAAGATTCTATTTCAGGTCCTGGATACTCCATTTTTAGTTCTTCATCATTTCCGTATCTATAAACAACATATTTTCCATCACCAGCCAAAGTAACAACATCTCCACTTACAAGTTTAATTGAAAAATATATTTTTTCATCTGAATAAGCCAATCTTTTATCAAGATTATAAGCGAAAGTACTCATAGTTAACAAAATAAATATAAATAATTTTTTCATAATCTCCTCCTCTTTTTAATTATTATACAAAAAAAATATAAAAGTTACTAGTTATAACTAGTAACTTTATCTAATTAATTATGTTTGAACCCTATTTTTTTTAGGTATTCTGGAAACTTATTTCCTTTCACATGTACTTTATCTATGCTTAATTCATTAATCTTTTTTGCTACTTCTACTATCAAAGTTCCAAATAAAACATAGTCATCTTCTTTTAGATATATTTTCCAAATATAACCTTTATCTGCTTCTATATTAAGAATAGCAAAAGCAACATACTCTTCTTCTTTCTTTAATAAAACCAAACCTTTTTCATAAAATTCTTCATATCTATCCCAATTTTTATCAAGAACTTCATTATACCTTTCACTATAAAGTTTTTCTATTATGCTCTTATGTTTATCTTTTTGATATTGTATAAGTTGATAGTTATTATTAAAATCTTTTTGTAGCAAATCTTTTACAAAAGCCCTATACATAATCTCACCCTCTTTACAAATGATCTAGTAATATATTATGCCACATATTCTGCCAAAAAAAAATAGTTAAATTAAAAAAATATGATATAATTCTAAAAAAAGGAGGTATTATGTGTTACTGTGGTAGTCAATTAAATTTTGAAGAGTGTTGTAAAAAGTATATAAGTGGTGAAATAAAACCAAAAACAGCAGAAGAACTTATGAGATCTAGATACTCTGCTTTTGCTAATGAAGATATAGATTATATCCTTTCTACTCATCATCCTGAAACAAGAGATGAAATTACTAGAGAGAGTGTAGAAATTTGGTCAAAAGACTCTGATTTCCTTTCTTTAACTATATTAGATACTGTTGACGGAAAAGAAGATGATCAAGAAGGTATAGTAGAATTTATTGCAGAATTTAGAGCAGAAACTTATATTAGAAAACACAAAGAAAGAAGTGTTTTCAAAAAACTAGATGGAAATTGGTATTATCATTCAGAGGTAGAAGCTAGCCCAGATGAACCAAAGAAAAAAGTTGGTAGAAACGACCCATGTATTTGCGGAAGTGGAAAAAAATATAAAAAATGTTGTGGTAAATAATTAAAAGGGAGCTTAGAAACTCCCTTTTACTATTTATTTAATTAATATCGTTTTAAGGATAATAAATATCAATTAATTCTATCCTTCACCAAAATTATACTATGCTAATACCTACCTACTAATTACTTTTAAAATTTATTCTTTTTAATTAGTGTGATTTGTGCAATTCGTAGTTTTTTCCTTTTCACTAGAATTTAAGCTAATTCTATCCCTATGATAAAACTATACT
>CAZHXU010000399.1:0-1838 GCA_964536535.1 uncultured Fusobacteriaceae bacterium | reverse complement strand
AAGTATTTCGTATAATATTTAAAGTTGCTTTTAGAAGTTTTTCTCCATAACTCAATTTTCTATACTCTTCTCTTACACCAATATAATCTATATTTTTTTATTAAATTTTTTTGAAACTTTAAAATACGAATACCTATATATTTAATTATCGGACTTAATAAAAATAAGATGTGTCTTTGAAAATCAAATTGTAAGACTAGCTATTTTATTATAATCATCTTGATTTTTTATGTATATATCATCATCTATTTCATATTCTATACCTGTGTTTATAAGTTCAAGTATTGTTTCTGTACTTATAAACTGAGCCTCTATTTCATCTAAAAATTTTTGTCCTACTAGATTTTTTTCATTTACAAAAAACTGAAAAGACCCTACTTTCACTTCTTTTTTTAGCTCTTCAAAAAGTTTTGGAAGGAGATGGGTATTATCACCTTGTAAAAAAGGTCCCCATACTTCACTAGTATTATTATAGATATCCCCACCTAAAAGTGCAATTTTTTTTAGATAAATATTCAAGTTGTATGAATATTAATATTATGCTAATATTATATTAAAAAAGGAGGTATTATGTTTTATAATCTGTCTCTTCGTTTTTCTCTTGAAGAAAAAAAATTATATGTAAGGGGTTATATTGATATAGACACTAGTATTGACGGGAATATCTTCTTTATTCATAGTCATAAAAAATTTAAACAATTAGAGTTTTCACCCAATATCCCCTTTGACATAATAAAAGAAGAATTATTTTTTGAAGATATTACAAGTGCAATTAGAATAGACAACAAAGTGGTTTATAGGGGTAGAATAGATTTAGATTATTATTTGGAGATATCTAATTTCCCCTACGATTTAGGATTGATAAATAAAGACTATATAGAACTTTCCCTTTATAGTCTATGGTTTCCCTTTAGTAGAGATAGAAAATATATGAAAGGAAGTGTGAGGGTAGAAGGATTAGAAGGTTATTATCTAGTTAAAGAAGAGAATAATGTTATAAAAGTAGATAATTCTGATATTCCTATTATTGCTTTTAATAAAAGTATAAGTAAAAAAGTGAGTATAGGGGAAAATATAACTTTAACATATATGAAAAATAGCAAATTAGGAGAATTTATTGAGAGTAGAATTAAAGATATAATTAATTTTATTGAAGAAATTCTAGGAGTAAATATCAACTTTCCCTTTGATATTACTATTGTACCAAGACAAGAAGGTGGAGGTTTTAATAGAAACAATATTATACTTTTAGATACTGTGCCAATTACTAATCCATTATCAATAGAGAGGTATCTATGCCATGAAATATCTCATTTTTACCTTTGTGGAGCTCCTTTGACTTGGGAAGATTGGTTAAATGAAAGTTTTGCACATTACCTTGATTTACTTTATCTAGGCAAATTTGATATGGACAAGTTTCAAGCTGAAATTAACGCATATTATAAAATGACTAAAGATATTGATCCTATAAAAGATTCAGATAGAACAAGTGAAAATGGCAGTAAAGCAAGGTATAAAGGTGCTTATCTTCTTTATTTAATTGAAAAGAAGTTTTCTTATAAAAAATTAATTGGTTTATATAAAAGTCTAATCTCTCTAGAGGAAAAAACTACTAAGAATCTAATAGAAAACTTGGAAGATAAGCAGTTAGCAGATTATATTAAAGAGGCTATTACAGTTATAGATTTAGAAGTTAATAATTAAATTATTAACTACAGGCTGTAGACAAATAAAATTTGTCTACAAAAAATGAAAAAAAACTTTACCACAGATTTAGTGAGATTTAGGTAATTATACCTTTAGTCGAACTATAAAGAGTAATCAAAAACTTTTAATTT
>CAZHXU010000398.1:0-1843 GCA_964536535.1 uncultured Fusobacteriaceae bacterium | reverse complement strand
GAGGAATTCGTGGTTAATGTTGCTTTTTTATGTTTTATATAAATTATAGAATTTAAATAAAAAAGAAGCTTCTACAGAACGAGCTTCTTTTTAGGGTTATTTATTAGGGTTTTAGATTTTGCAAATTATTTATTTCATCTATATAGGAGTGATGAATTCCCAAAGACTAAAAAGAGGATAGATGAAATAAATAATCACAAAATTTAGGGGTGGGAGTACGGGGTATACTCCCTATATAGGATGTTACAATGAAAAAATTATTGTTATTAATTCAAAAGGTCTTATGCCTTTTGACACTATAATTTTATAATATTTGAAAGAAAAGAACAATTTGTAAAGAATTTTATGTATAAGTGGAAAAATACAGGAGAAATCAAAAAAGTATAGTAAAAAAAATTTATATATGTATAAAACTTTTTAAGTGAAATTAATTTAACAAGTTAAAATTAAAGACTTTCTTTTTAGAATAATATTTGTAAAGAGAAAAATTAAAATAATTAAGGAATTAAGTATAATTTTTCATAAAAAAATACAATTTCCCCTTGATAAGTCTACTTTAAAGGCATTCGACTTACTTGCCTTTTGGGATTAAATATACTATAATGAATCTATAATGTTAGATGGAGATGATTATGAAGAAAATAGTGTTATTATTTACAATTTTGATGTCCCTTACATTTGCAAACAATAATTATGTTGCAAAAGGGATAGTTCTTGAAAATGGAGAAATAGTAGAAGGGGAAAACATCAATATTAAGCATCCATTAGCAAGTGTAACAAAGCTTATGAGTGCAGTTGTTACTCTGGAAGCAGTAGAAAAAGGTGAAGTATCTCTAGAAGATATAGTAACTATTGACAGTGAGAGTAGCAGAATAGGTGGTAGTTTTATAAGTCTTAAAGTAGGAGAAAAAATAAGTCTTAGAGATTTGTTATATGCTTCTATGATTCATTCTGCTAATAATGCAACATATGCTATGGCAAAATATGTAGGCGGTAGTTATGAAGAATTTGTAGTTAGAATGAATAAAAAAGCAATAGAACTTGAGATGAATGATACAGTTTTTTATACACCAGCAGGTCTTCCTTCAAATATGACTGGGGAAGAAACAGATATGGGAACTCTTTCAGACATAGCAAAACTTTCTTTATACGCACTTGAAAATGAAGAGTTGATGAAAATTACATCTATGGAAGATGTTGTAATAAAAAAAGGTTCTTTAAGAATAGAAAACAGGAATAAAAACCTTAAAATAGAAGGTGTAGATGGCTTGAAAACAGGTCACACAGATGAAGCAATGTATAATATTACTGTAAGTGTAAATAGAGATGGAACTAGAGTATTAGTAATAGTTTTTGGCTCTCCTACAGAAGCAATTAGAGATAAAGAAGTAGAAAAAAGTATTGAATTTGCTTATACACAGTATAATGAAGAATATCTCATAAATAAGGGAGATTTTTTGGTAGAAATTCCTGTTAATGGAGGGAAAAAAAGTAAAATAAACTTGTATGCTCAAGCTGAAATAAAAGAGTTTATAAAAAAAGATTGGAAATTAACTAAATCTTTGTATATTCCAAAAGAAGTAAAAGCTCCTATAAAAGAAGGTGAAGTAGTAGGAATATATATTATAAGTAATGAAGGCAAAGAGATAGGAAGAGTAAATTTAGTTACTGAAGAGAGTATGGAAAAAAGTAATGTAGTAGATGAACTTGTAAAAAAACTAAAGGATTAATTAAAATCTTTAGTTATTGTAATAACAAATATATTAAAAGGACTAAATCAAATTGAATTAGTCCTTTTTTATATATAAATATCAAATTGTATTTAATTTTATTTTGAAAAAAA
>CAZHXU010000397.1:0-1855 GCA_964536535.1 uncultured Fusobacteriaceae bacterium | reverse complement strand
CCAATAAGTGAATTATATCTTAATGGCATTTTATTAATGAATTCATGAGCTTCGGTCATTTTGCATGCTTTAACAAGTTTTGACATTTCCTTATTTTCAAAACCAAATTCTATTTTTTCTTATCGATTCTTTATATAATATTTTTTTCATATATATTTTTAATTTATTTAATATTTTTAATTATTAAATAAATTAAAAATCTGCTTTTCAAAGAATTTTTCTTCTTCATTTTTATAATTTACTAAAATATCGGGTTCTAATCCCCCATTTATACTCTCAAACATATTATTAGTGTACTCTTTATTAGTATCTACAGTTAATGCTATTCCATTAGGCAATACTTTTATTTTCTGAGCTATTGATGCACCACCTGTCTTTTCTCCCGCTATTTTTCCTAAATTATTACTTTGAATTATTGAAGAAAAAACTGTGGATGCACTATAAGAACCCTTATCCACTAATATAATTATTTCACCACTGTAAAATAATTCTGACATATCCTTAATTTTAACAATTTCTTTTTTATTATTTATCTTTAAATATATATTAAAATCATTTTGAGCCAGTAAAGAAATAAGATATAATAGATTTATTTCAAAGCCTCCTGAATTGCCACACAAATCTATAATAAGTTTTTTAGATTTATCCATCTTTTCAAAAGTATCATATAAATTATTAAGGTTCAAATTTCTAAAAGAAGGAATTTTTAAATAATTTACTTCTTGATACTCCTTCATCTCTAAAAAACTTAATTTTTCTTTCCCAAAAGTATTCTCAACTGGATTTGAAACATAATTAAAATGAGAATCTTTTGATATCTTCAAAACTTCAAAGAAATACTTCGAAAAATTTTTAGAAAAATTTTTTTTATTTTTTTCTAAATATTCTAAACTATCTTTTTCTGCTATTCCTCTTTGAACTTTCTCTTTAACAATTTCCATTAATTTATAATAAGAAAGTTTATTTATACTTTTAGTCATGTTCCAGTTTGGTTCTTTTGTAACTTCTCTCGATAAATAATAAGTCCCATCATAATCTTCAAAAAATATATAACCTAACTCATAAAAAAAATCATATAAACTAATATATAAGTCATCCTCATCAACTTCTATACTAGTAAAAGAATATACTTTTAAAATCGTCTTTTTTTTCTCTTCTATATACTTTACGTGAGACTTATATGACTTATATATTAATTCCTTTTCATAGTATTCATCTAGTTTCATTGTCTCTACTTCTTCCTCGAATTTCTCATAAATCATAATAATTTTTTCATTAAAATCTATAACCATTTCTTTTCCTACATCATTGAACTTATATTTACCTCTGTCTAAATCTAACTTTTCTCCATCAAAAATAAAGCTAAGATAATCAATTAAATCATTTTTTTTTACAAAAACTAAACCATCTTTATATAGTACATCTATCATTTTTTCTATTTTATTATTACTAGCTTCTTTTACTATAGTTATATTTTTTTTGTCAATTCTCTTTTCTTCATTTATTGTTGTAATAATATTAACAACAATTGATAAACAAACGAGAATAAGTATTAAAAATAAATTAAATAATAGTTTTCTTATTTTGCTCATCATAGCTCCTTTAAAAGAAGACTTAAAACTAAGTCTTCTTTTTCATTTGTTTTATTATTTTCCAAATCCGTCATGACTTGGTCTAGATCCACTACCATCCTTTTTACTATCTTCTATTCTTTTTTTTGCTTTATCTTTATACTCTTTAGATTTCATTATTTTTTTCATATCTTTCTTATGTATCTCTATCATAGTATCTATTATTCCACCACCTTCTACTTTTAACATCTCTTCCCTGTTTAATTCTTTCATTGTAATAAATA
>CAZHXU010000396.1:0-1857 GCA_964536535.1 uncultured Fusobacteriaceae bacterium | reverse complement strand
AATGACAAAAATAAATTCGAAAAAAAAGCCTCATTTCTTAAAAATATTCATATTAAAAAGAATTGTAAAAAATAATAAAATTAAGTATAATTATAGAAAAGGAAAAATTAAGGATGTTGTGATGAAACAAATAGGGTTAGGATTTGCATATAAAAATGGGAAAATAGCAGATATATCAGAAGTTGATAGAGGGCTAAAATGTGAATGTTCGTGTCCTTTGTGTGGAGCAAAACTTATAGCAAATAAAGGAAAAAAGAATAGACATCACTTTAAGCATTATAGGGTAGAAGAATGTAGTCACTATGGAGAAACACTTTTACATTTGGCAAGTAAGCAAATAATAAAAGAAAGCAAAGAAATTCTTTTTCCTATATTTGATATAAATAGGGGGTGGTATAGCAAAGAGAAGATTTTTTCTTATAAACAATGTGAAGAGGAAAAAAAAGTGGAAAATATCATACCAGATATAATATTGTACTTTGAAAACAACAATAAAATTTTTGTTGAAATAAAAGTAACACATGAAGTAGATGAGGATAAGATTGAGAAGTTGAAAGAAATTGGTATATCGACGTTAGAAATAGATTTAAGTAAAGAAATAAAAGGCAGAGAAGATGTACTAAACCTTGAAGAATTAAAAGAAAAAGTTCTATATGGGAAAGGGAATAGAACTTGGGTTTATGATAAAAATTATAAAGTAAAACAAGCAAAATATAGAGAAAAACAAGAGTATGAAGAATTTCTTGAAGCTATGGAGAAGATAGATAAAGAAGAAAAAAGAAATTTTTATTTTGAGAGAGCCTATAAAAGAAGAATGAAGATTTACAATGACTCTATCAAAGGTCTTTTAAGAAAGAATAAATTTGGGGATTTATATGGATTTTTCTTTTTAGAGGAAGAAAATGAAGAGGTAATGGTAACATTTGAACAAATGAAATCAACAAAGTGTGAAAGCTTAAGATATGTATTAACAGAATATCAGAATGGTAATTATAGATATGCTCTCTCAAAAATGGGGGCTCTATTTGAAAATAAAGGAAAATTAACTGGAGATATAACTATAACAGAAAATAAAGTTAAAGTTGAAATTATAAAAGAAAGTAGATTAAAAAACTGGGAGTATGAAATTAGGGTCAAAAAGCCAAATCCTAAAAAACTTTAAAGGGTCTGAAAAAGGCTCTTTTTAATTTAGTAGATTGAAATATACTGTAGATAAACAGATTTAATAAAAATCAATAGAAATATAAGTTGGTTTTTTATAAATTAGAATAATTACAACTATTAAATTGAATCATCAATAAAGTTAAATATGGAAAAGTTCAAATAAAGAAGAAAAGCTAGAGGCAAAAAGAGAATATAATAGAATTGTAGAAAGGAGAGTTTATGAGTAAAGAAAAAAAAGATGAGTTAGTATATCTAACATATACACACTTTGTAATGATTAATGGAATGTGCAGACAATTTAGGTATTTTTTTGAAGAAATCGAAGAAGTTATAGAAAAATTAGATAAACATGTAGAGCTAGCAAAAGTTAGTTCAAATGACTACATTGTTGGGAACATGATTCAAAAGTATTCTTCATATTTATATTTTAAAGGATTAAGTTATGAATTGGAAAAAATATTTGAAAGAGTAAAAGAAATATTCAAATATAAAAAAGATGAATATAACAAAATGAAAGATGAATATATAAAAACAATGGAAGAGAATTTAAAAATAGTAGGAGAACCAGCTAATAGAGAAGTGGATAAAGTAGTTTTGATTATGTTTAAAGAAAAGCTAAACATAGATAATTAAAAGCTAATATATATTCACTGGGAATAGAGTTAAAATCAAAAGGGCGACCTAACAGGTAGC
>CAZHXU010000395.1:0-1862 GCA_964536535.1 uncultured Fusobacteriaceae bacterium | reverse complement strand
AAAACAACTATAGCCCTTGCAGGATTATTTGCATGTTTTGATATAGGAACAGCAAAACTATCAGGTAGAGGACTAGGACACACAGGTGGGACTATAGACAAGTTTGAGTCTATAAAAGGATTTACCTTCCCACAAACAAAAGAAAGAATGATAGAAGTAATAAACAAAACAGCAACAGGAATAATGGGTGCAAGTGAAAAGATAGTACCACTTGATAAAAAGATATATGCACTTCGTGATGTAACTGGTACTGTTATGAGTGTACCTCTAATAGCTAGTTCTATTATGAGTAAAAAACTTGCTGTTTATGCAGATGGAATCATATTAGATGTTAAAGTAGGTTCTGGAGCATTTATGAAAGATCTTGATAAAGCTAGAGACCTTGCAAAAGCAATGTTAACTATTGGTGAGAGTTTTGAAAGAAAAGTAGTTACTGTACTTACTGAGATGGATCAACCTCTTGGATTTGCAGTAGGAAATTCATTAGAAGTAATAGAAGCCATAGAAACATTAAAGGGTAATGGTCCAAAAGACTTTACAGAACTTGTAGAAACATTAGTAGCTGTAGCTCTTCAGATAAAAGGAGATGTAAAAACTCTTGAAGAAGGTAAAATAAAAGTAGATGAAGTTATAAAATCAGGTAAAGCAGTAGAACACCTAAAAGAATTTTTAGCTGAATATGGTGGAGATGCTAGATTAGTAGATGATTATTCACTTTTACCTACAGCACAAAATATGATAGAATACAAAGCTAAAGAATCTGGATACATTTCTAAAATAGAAGCAGAAGAAGTAGGAAAAGCTGCTATGGTACTTGGTGCTGGTAGAGCAACAAAAGAAGATGAGATAAACCATGCAGTAGGGCTTATACTTGATAAAAAAATTGGAGACAAAGTAGAAGCTGGTGAAGTAATTGCTAGAGTATACTATGATTCAGATAAAAATCTTGAAAGTTCATTTGCTCTATTAGACGGGGCGTATGAATATAGTGTAGATAAGGTAGAAGCAGGAAGTGTAGTAAAAGAAATCTTATCTGTAAATATTTAATTTATTAATATCGAGTACCTCAGTACTCTTTATATACAAGGCTAAAAGGGCCCTTGATACACTCCCATATATTTGAGAGGGCTCTAAAAAAATCGTTTGATAAAATTGGAGGATAAAATGGAATTAAATAAGTATATTGACCACACAGTATTAAAAGCAACAACTACAATTGAAGATATTAAAACATTATGTGCAGAAGCAAAAGAATATAACTTCTTTTCAGTTTGTGTAAATGGATCATATGTACCATTAGCAGCAAAAGAACTTGAAGGAACAGAAGTTGCAGTAGCAGCAGTAGTTGGATTCCCATTAGGAGCTATGACTCAAGAAGCAAAAGTATTTGAAGCAAAAGAGTGTATAGCAAATGGAGCAACTGAAATTGATATGGTTATCAATGTAGGTCTGGCAAAATCTGGTGATTTTGATGCTGTAGAAGCTGAAATCAGAGCTATAAAAGAAGCTATAGGAGATAATGTATTAAAAGTAATCTTTGAAACTTGTTATTTAACAGATGATGAAAAGAGAAAAGTAGCACAGGCTTGTGTAAATGCAAAAGCTGATTTTGTAAAAACAAGTACTGGATTTGGTACTGGTGGAGCAACATACGAAGATGTAGCTCTTATGAAAGAAGTAGTTGGAGATAACTGTCAAATCAAAGCTTCTGGTGGAGTTAGAGATTTTGAAACAGCTAAAAAATATATAGACATGGGTGTAACTAGACTAGGAACTAGTTCTGGAGTACAACTTATGACTACTGGAAAAGCAGTAGAAGGCGAATATTAAGCAAAAAGGAGAAGTTAACTTCTCCATCTTTT
>CAZHXU010000394.1:0-1863 GCA_964536535.1 uncultured Fusobacteriaceae bacterium | reverse complement strand
ATAATTTTCAATGTAAAGATTAGTTTGAACTATTTAGTGCATAAGCACATATATTTTAGGGAAGCTATAGTCTAGGGTAGCGAAGATAAACTACCACATCAAATTTTCATAGTTTACTTTTTCAATTACACTCTTTAATAATCCAAATAAGAGTAGTGCTAGGATAATAACAATAATAAATATTGTTTTAGGATTTAAGCTAACAATACCCATTAGTTGGCTTAGAATTAGTGCTGTTATTGGAAGTACAGCCATACTTGATTTTTGATAGGCTTCATTATAACTTTTTGCCTTGAGAGATACAAGTATTACAAAAAAGATAAATGAAAGAAGTACTATAGGTGTTAGAAAAAATGCAAATACTAACCACTTAAGTGTGGGAAGAATTAAGATTCCAAAATATTTTAAGGAAAAGAATTGTACAACTGACCAATAAGCAATAGCAATAATTATATTGAAAAGCATACTTATAGAAAAAACACAAATAACCTTTGAAAAGAAAAGCTCCTTTATTGTAATTGGGGTATACAACAAAGTCTCCAAAGTGTTTTTTTCTTTTTCATTAATAAAAATACCAACAGAAAACATTAAAGAGATTATTAATAAAACTATCATGTATAAAAGCAAAGAACTTTCGTTAACTCCGTAATAAAATAATTTTTCTCCCTCTGATAAAAAATCTTTTGTAGATGGAAGGCCATTTATTACTGCTTGAACAAAACTTAAATTTTTTCCAATAATACCCTTTTCTATCTCTGCAATCAAAAAATAGGGGAAAGCAATAACACCTAAAAAAGGTAGAAGAATTAATCCACATATAGTTTTTTTATCTTTAAATATTTCACATATGTCTTTTTTTATTAATATTATCTGATTTGTTTTCATATTAAATCTCCTTATTTATGGCTTTAAAATAAAAATCTTCCAACCATCCTTTTTTAAATTCATTCTTACAATCTTTTTTATCTATATTAGCAATAAAACTCCCATTTTTTAAGACTCCAAAGGAGCTTCCTATCTTTTCTGCATAATCAAGATAGTGTGTTGCTATAAGGATAGTTACATCTTCATTTTTGACTAAATCACAGATTAAATCTAAGATTTCTTTTGCACCTTGTGGATCTAAAGAAGATGTAGGTTCATCTAAAAATAGAATTTTTGGTTTGTGAATAAGTCCAATTGCAATCATTAATTTTTTCTTCATCCCAGTACTGAATGTATTGACTTTATTATGAAGGTATTTATTCATGTTTAATTTTTCTGATAATGTATCTATTCTCACTTCTAAATCTTTTACTCCATACATACTTCCAAAAAAAACTAAGTTTTCATATGCACTCATACTTTCATAACAACTGCTAGAGCCTGTTACAATACCACAGTATTTTCTAGTTTCTTTTGTTAATTCATTTCCAAACAAAAAAACTTTTCCCTTTGATTCCTTTAATAAACCATTGATTATTCTTATCATTGTTGTTTTACCTGCACCATTTGGACCTAACAAACAAAATATTGAATTTTTCTCAATTGTTAAATTAATATTGTTTAAAACTAAACTAGATTTCTTAAAGGTTTTTTCTACATTAATTAATTCAATTTCTTTTTCCATAAATCCTCCTTAAAGTGTAGAATAACTTTCTACAGTATAATTATATTTTTTTCTGTTGATAGTTGCAAACACAAAATAATAATTTCACTATAAAATGTAATATTATACAAAATATAAGCTTAAAAAGAATAATAATCCTCCTCTGATAATTATATTTACACAAGTGAAAATTAAATTTATTACAAAAATAATTATAAAATTAGTGCATAAGCACATATATTCTATATTAAAGTTACTTTATATTTTTATTTCAA
>CAZHXU010000393.1:0-1872 GCA_964536535.1 uncultured Fusobacteriaceae bacterium | reverse complement strand
TACTCTACTTCAATTGTATTACATTTAATCTCTTATATTTCAATATATGATAACACTTACCTTTCTTTTTTACAACGGATTTTTTCATTTTTTTTTGGAAATACAGCATAAAAAAAAGGGTGTCTCCACCCTTATTATTACTCGTTTATTCTAATTAATGCCATGTCTAATAAGATTTTATAATCTCCAGTTGATCTTGTTACGACATCTTCATCTGTTACTAAAGTATTTAAATCTAAAGTAACAATGTTTATTTCTGTATACTTAGCAATATTAACATAGTTTTTAAATGCTTCTCTTAATCCTTCTCTAGCTGCTTCAATTGCTTGAACAGACCCTTTATTTTTTGCTAAATCATATATATTTAATGTCTCTTGCAATCTTTGATTATAGTAATTTTCCCTTTGAATTTTAACCCAAGTATCATCATTTGAAGCTCCTTCTACAAAGTCCCCAATGACAGTTCTTACTGTTCTCGGACTCGGACTTTGTCTAGCTACATTTGAACTTGCTCCAATCAGCATATTTGCTTCTAATATTAGATAATGAACTGCTTGTTGTCTTAAATATTCTGCAGCTATTCTATTTTCTTCTTTAAGAGTACTTTCTAATTTAGTATATAATAAATATCTATTTCCAGTCACTTGAACATCTTCTATAACCATTAAATATGTTGTATATTTTACTATTTTCTCATAGGTGTCTTCCCAGTATTTTATTTGTGTTTTACTTGGAGTTTCTTTATTATCATTAAAATACTCAATTCTTAGTACTTCTGTATAATGTTTAATTAATTCTTTTAAACTTTTTGCAATTTCTTTACTGTTTGGCTTACTTCCACCAGCATCTACATCATAAATCTCATATAGTTCGTATAGCACTCTTTCAAATGAAACTTTTTCATCTCCGTACATGAAGTTTTCTTGATATTTTCTAATAATCAACTCATTTAAAGCACTTTCTAATTTGTTAATATCTCCATATCTTCTATCTGTTCCTTTATTTGGGTCAGCATATATAGAGTTAATTTTTGCCAATTCACCTTCAACTATAGCCCTATAAAAATCTCTTATTGCAACATTTGCCCTTGCAACTGTATTTTTTTCATTATACTTCCATGTTGATAAAAATTTGTATACAGCTTCTTTTCTCAAATCTGAATCTGTTATGCTATTATCAATATAAGTTTTATCGATATAATCATATAATTGCTGTACTTTCTCTTCTATAATTTTAGGTTCTGGAGCTTTAAGTACATTTTCAATTTCTTGGATGTACTTAACTTCATCTTCTTCTGGATTAATAATTCCACCACCAGTTCCAGTATCTCCACCTGATGTACTCCTTTTAGCAAATTGAATTGTTGATATAATTGCTTCAAAATTATCTAAAGTAGTTCTTTTATTATTTCCATACACTTCATAAACAACGTAAGTTTTAGAATTTTTTTCTGCAAAAACTATATTAACTTCTTTTGTTCCTGATACATTATTTATTTCTCCATGAATATACATTGGATTCCCAGTACCTACAAGGTTTCTTTCTGCTTTTAATTCTATCGTCCCAAATGCTTTTTTTATGTAATTACTAGATTGTAATGCTTCTAACTTGATAAATTCGTCTTTATTTATTCCAATTTTATCAAGAACTATTACACCTATAATTCCATTATTATCATAAGGAAATTCTATTCTCTCTAATTCTCCTTCTTTTAATTCAGAGGCTTTTTTATATGTAGTAAATCTATCATCTATTAAAGAAAAATTTACTTCTTCATAAGTTTTTACAACCAGTTTACTTGTATCAAAAGATACATTTGTATAAACATATGGCTTTTCTACTTGAGTTACTCCTCCACCATTAGTTACTCTT
>CAZHXU010000392.1:0-1878 GCA_964536535.1 uncultured Fusobacteriaceae bacterium | reverse complement strand
CGCACGGCTGTTAACCGTGTTGTCGCTGGTTCGAGTCCAGCTCAGGGAGCCATTTGCTTAGTAGAGATAGCTAAGGGGATACACCTGGTCACATTTCGAACCCAGAAGTTAAGTCCTTATACGCTGAAAGTACTTGCGGGTTAGCCCGCTGGGAGGATAGGTATCTGCTAAGCTTTTTTATTGCAAAAAAGTAGGAAAATCCTTTAGAAATAAAGTATACTAAAAAAGATAAGGAGGTAATATGAAAAAAATTATTATTTATTTATTAATAGCTCTAGGTATTTTTGCAGAAGAAGTAGACTTTAAATTATCAATATTTGATGTTGATAAAGATTTGAAAGTAGAAAAATTTAGATTAAATGTAATTTATGGAGAGCATAAAAGTTTTGATGGAATAGATGTAACACTTTTAAGTTCTAGTATAAAAGAAAACTCTAGAGGGCTTAAAATAGGTGGTTTATATAATAAGTTTGAAGGAGATTTTGAAGGAGTTAGTTTATTTCATTTAATGGATGAAATTTATGGAACTTTTAAAGGTGTAAAAGTTGGTGTTATTAATTTAGATAAAAATACTAGAGCTTTTAGATTTGGAGTTTTAAATTTATCTGAAGAAATGAATGGTGTTGATTTTGGATCAGTTAACTTTAGTAAAAAAGTTCATGGAATTCAAATTGGAATATTTAATTATGCAGAAGAATTAGATGGATATCAACTTGGTTTAGCAAATTTTGCTAAAAACTCTATTTTACCAGTGACATTACTATTTAATTATGCAAAAGTAAAATAAATGATTTATAGATGAAGAAATCTTGACGAATCGTTTATTGTATGATATAATTTTTGGGTTAAATAAGACTGATATTCCTCTTTAATAAAATTATTAAATGAATATCTAAGATCTAGGAGGAAAACATGAAAGAAAGATTAATTCAATTAGTTGAAGACACTCAATTAAGAAACGATATCCCTGAATTTAAAGCAGGAGATACAATAGCTGTACACTACAAAGTAAAAGAAGGGGACAAAGAAAGAGTTCAAATCTTCGAAGGTGTAGTTATTAGAGTAAACGGTGGTGGAGTTGCTAAAACTTTCACTGTTAGAAAAGTTACAGCAGGAGTTGGAGTAGAAAGAATTATTCCTAGCAATTCTCCATCAATCGAGAAAATCGAAGTTAAGAGAATCGGAAGAGTAAGAAGATCTAAACTTTACTACTTAAGAGGATTATCTGGTAAAAAAGCTAGAATCAAAGAAATCAGAAGATAATATCTACCCAAGGTTAACCTTGGGTTTTTATTTTTTTTTGTATAAATAAAAAAGATGCATAAGCATCTTAATATTTCCAAGAAGAATTAAATCGGTAACCTAAATTAATTCCAATTCGGTCTGATTTCATAATCAAATTACTCTTACCTAATTCAGTTAAATCAGTAGAAGCTCCTATATTTAGGTCATAAAAAAATTCTAAAATCATATTGTAACTTTCAAAACCAAAAGCTAGACCAAAATATGGAGAAGGAGAACTTAGAATATTTGTTAAACCACTATTAGTACCTATTCTTCCTTTGTCTCTCTCATAAGAAAGCCCGCCTTTTATTGCAAAAAACATATCCCACTCATAATAGTAATTTGAATTATATTGAGTTTGAAGCAATAAATAAATGGGAAAATAGTCTACACCTAATTCGGTACTACCATTTATAGAATTCTCTAAAGTACCACTTCCGATATAACCTACACCTGCACCCCAAAAAAGGCTTTGAAATAGATTACTTCTACCATGAAACTCCAATTTTAAATTGAGCGAATTTTTTACATATTCTGTTTGCTCAATATCTAAAGTAGGTGTAGTAAGAACTTCTTTGTAATATCCAATAGGGC
>CAZHXU010000391.1:0-1906 GCA_964536535.1 uncultured Fusobacteriaceae bacterium | reverse complement strand
TATATACATTATAGAGTTTAATTAATCAATTTCTGCATAATCTAACTTTTGTTCTTTAAAAGCATAATGAAAAAATTGGAAGCCCTAAGTTAATCTTTTAGAAGACTTTTTTCTAAAATTTAATTTAATAATATATCACTTGTATTTTTCATCAAAAACCATTATAATTTTTTGTAGAATACACTTAAGGGGGATATTAATGAGAAAATACGACGAAACAGGATATGCTAGCAAAAATATTGTACCAATTGTAAGAGCAGCTGGAACAGCCCAGATACATGAAGTTATGAGATTAATTGAAGAAGGTGCTGATATTAATAAAGGGAGTCACTTTGGGGACACAGCTTTTTACTGGGCTGTTTTAACAAATCATGTAAACATGTGTAACTTACTTATAGATTATGGGGCTGATATTAATCTACCTGATGGTGAACCCATAATTAATGCTGTTTATTATGGCTTTGAAGAAATAGTTGATTTGTTGCTTAAAAACAATGCAAATCTAGATACTTTTTTACTTCGTACTCCTTATCCAAATGCTTTATATACTAGTATTGCAAAAAAAAATCATAGTATTACGAAAAAACTTTTGGATGCAGGTATAGATATGGTATCTGATTATGCTTTTATGGTAGAAGCAAATCAAAGAGTAGAATATTATCATCTACCATATATTTTTGCAAAGTTTGGAAGAATAGATATAGATTATTACGGTGAGCATAAAGAAGATAAAAAAATCTTAGATTTAATAATCAATAAAGAAATTGAAAATTTGGAAGAAAATGAAAAAGAGTTTATAAAAAACTGTATAGTTGGGGAAGTAAAAGGGGTAGAAGAATATATTTCTAAAAAATCAAATTTAAATATAACTAGTTTAAGTGGATTTACTCCTCTTATTTGGGCAGTTTTGAATAAACAAGATTTAATTGTAGAAAAACTATTAAAAGCTAATGTAAATATGGATGTTTTTGATAAGGGTGGGAATAATGCTCTCCTTTGGGCTTGTAGAATGGGACTGGAAGAAATAGCTATAAATTTAATAGATAGTGGTTGTGATGTTAATGTAGTAACATACTCTTGGCAAAAAACACCTCTAATTTGGGCTATAGAGTTTGGTCATAAAAAAATAATAGACAAATTACTTGAGAAAAAATTAAATCTTGATGTAGTTGACCATGAAGGAAGGACTGCTCTTATAAGAGCTTCTGCTATGAAAGATTTTGATTTAGGTATAAAACTTGTAAAATTAGGAGCTAATCTTAATCATATAAGTGAAGAAAGAGGGGAATCTGCTCTTACTTTTGCAGCAAGCTCGAAAAACCTTGATTTTGTTAAGATATTAATAGAAAATGGGGCTAATACACACAAAAGAACAGATAATGGTAAAGACCCCTTAATTTATGCTATTTATTCTAAAGATGACGAAATAGTAAACTATTTAATAGATAATGGAGCATATATAGACAATATTTGGGATTTAAATAGTTTCACTCCATTTTTACTTGCTTTAAGTAGAAATAATAGAGAATTAGCTTTCAAACTTTTAAATCTTGGAGCTAATATAGATGCTGTTAACTTTAGGGGAGAGAATGCTCTAAGCCTTGCACTTAATAATTATGAATATGATAAATCAGACTTATCTTTTTTACTTATAGATAAAGGAATTAATATTAATAATCAAAATTTTAGAGGAGAAACACCTTTAATTATATCTTGTGAGAATGGATATCTAGAGTTAGTAGAAAAACTACTAGATCATGGAGCTAATATAGGACTTTATGATAAAAAGAATAAAAGTGCCTTAGATTATGCAAAAGAAAATGAAGAGATTAAAAATTTACTTATAAATAGTCTTTCTGAAAACGTAAATGATAATTTATTTTATATAGTTAAAAATAATTTGCAC
>CAZHXU010000390.1:0-1912 GCA_964536535.1 uncultured Fusobacteriaceae bacterium | reverse complement strand
TAGTCCTTTTTTATATATAAATATCAAATTGTATTTAATTTTATTTTGAAAAAAATATTAATCGTTTTTAAATTTATTAATTTCATTATATAAATCATCGATAGATGAATTTACAGATTTGATAGAATCAAGTTTTTCAATAAGATTGTTTGCAATTCTATCAATAATTTCAAAGTTAGTAGTTTCTTTATCTTCAATTTCAGTTGCAGAATCTGAAATTACCATAACAGCTTTAGAAATTTCTTCAGTTGCATTTAATTCTTCATTTGTAGCAAAAGAAATTTCTTCGATTTTAACTTTTGTATCTTCATTTTGATCTTTTACACTATTCATTTTGTTAATAAGGGTATCTTTTATAGAAACACCATCATTAACAGAAGATTCTACATTATTATTAGATTCTTTAACTTTTGACACTCCTATTTTAATGTCATTAACGATACTTTCTACTTTTTTAGTTTCGGCAGAAGTACCTTCAGCTAATTTTCTGATTTCTTCAGCAACAACAGAAAAACCTCTTCCAGCTTCTCCAGCTCTAGCTGCTTCGATAGCTGCATTAAGAGCAAGTAAGTTTGTTTGTTCAGAGATAGAATTGATTGCTGTAACAATACCACCAATACGATTAGAATATACTTCTAAATTATCTACTTCTTTTGAAGAATCAGAAGTTCTATGAACAATTTCATTCATTTTAGTATTTAAGTTACTAAGTTCATTTAAACTTTCATCGACTATATTAAGAGTTGTATTAGAACTCTGAAGAGTTTCATTTGAGTATTCACTAGTTTTACTAGCAGAAGCAGATATTTCTTCTACACTTGCTAATGTTTCCTCAACAGATGCAGTTTGATTTCTGACTAAGTCCATACTTTCTCTTATTTTATCTTGAAGAAATAACAACCCTAATTCTTCTTCTGAACCAGTTACAGAAGCATTAATTGAATCACTAATAGATTTTACTTCTGAAGAGATAGTATTAAAATTATTTCTGATTTTATTTAATAATAGATTGATTTCATTAATAAAGTTATTAATACCTCTACTCATAACAGCTAATTCGTTATTTCCTTCGATAACTACATCTCTTTTCAAGCTTCCACCTAATTTGGCAATATCTGATAACTCATTCATTTCTTTGTATAATTTTTTGATAGGTGATGTTATAGATAATGTAATTAGAGTTGAAAAAACAGTTCCTAGAGCAAGACCAATAACTAAAGACAATATAGAAATAGTTTTACTAAAGTGTAAGTCTTTGTTTATGGCTATATCTTGATTATCTTCATAAGTATCGATGTTTTTTTGTAGTATATGCATGCTGTCAGCAAATTTTTTGGATAACTCAAGTAACTCTCTATCAGAATAAGGGTTCTTTTCATAATTGTCCTTTAACTTTTCAATTTCTTCAAAATAACTAAGTAAAAAGTCTTTTGATTCAAGTAATAAATCTTTATTTTGTTGTTGATGGCTATGAGAGATAGCATTATCAAAAAGAGAAAAAGCATTAGATTTTTTTTCCTCCAAATCTTTTAATAAGTCAGTTTCTTTATAGACTAAAAAATCTCTAACAATATTTGAAATGTCTCCAGTGGTAGAATATAAATCAGTGGCAACTTCAATTCTTACAACTCTTTCTTTTATGTCACTTAATGTTTTAATCGATAAAGCAGTATTCACCCCTATAATTAAGAGTAGTAAAATAAATCCAGTTATAATTCTATTTCTTATACTGACATTTGTGAATAATTTTTTCATATTTCCTCCTTTAAATATTTTGATGTTATATTAGCTAATTAATTATTGCTATCACATAAAACAAATAAAATCAAGAACAATAGCTTGATTGTTTCAATGTGTTTTTGAAAAAAAATAACAAAATTAAAAAGAGCTAATAAGCTCTATAAAAATTAAA
>CAZHXU010000389.1:0-1933 GCA_964536535.1 uncultured Fusobacteriaceae bacterium | reverse complement strand
TTTTTATAAAAGGGAGAGGGGTTGACATTATGAAAAACAGAATTTTGATTATTTTTACAATGATGACTTTGATATTGATATCGTGTACAAAAGAAAGTAATACAATTAAATCTCCTAATGGAGGAATAAATGGATATTCGGGATATTACCCTAAAGCCAGTGAAAAACCAAGTGATGCAGAAGAAATAAAAAATTATCATATAAGTGTAGAGGGCCTTGAAGAACACAGTCTTTATGCTGTAGTTACTAATCAGCTAGTATATCATGATAGATATTCAGATGTATATTTTAGTGGGCAAATGGTAGAAATGCCCAAAACTTTTAATATTAATAACGAAGTGAAGATTGAAGATGAAAGAAGAATAATTCCTTATAGCCCAAAAGTATCTATTCCAGATGTGTGGACAGAAAAGACTGAAAAAGATAAACAGTTTTCAATTTTGGGAAGTAGTTATGTAGAAGGAGCTAAAAGAAATTTTTATGCGTATAAAATGCCTAATGAAGATTTGGTAAATGTAGCAACAACTTTGCGTAAGAAAAAAACTGTAGGAAATAGGAGTGTTAATATTTGGGTAGAAGATAGCGTTTGGAATAGTGGAAGTTATAAAGTAAATAAGATAGACAATAATATGGTAAAAACTTTAGCAGATAAATTTCTTTATGACGGTGTAGATGATATTTATTCAATAATAACAAATATATACGGTGAAGAATATTATGAAGGAACATCAACTTATAATGAACTTATTAATGGAACAAAAGAAATAGATATAGTTTTGTTTAATATTCATAATTCATACGGAAGTGGACGTGTTCTTGGTTATTTTAATAATATAGACTTATTTAAAAGTTCTTCGGGAATAACTAAGTATTCAAATGAATCTCCTGTATTTTTCTTGGATGCTTATTCTCTTAGTGATTCTCAAGAATTGTTTTGGAGTTCAGATGACTACTGGCCAGAAGCAACAATATCTACTTTGGCACATGAATTTACACATCTTGTAATTTTTTACCAACATAGGGTAAAAAGAGGGGGAACTATGGCAAGATGGATGAATGAGATGCTTGCAATGATTAGTGAAGATATAGTTTCAAATAGTATAGGGTTGAGAGGGCCAAGAGGAATTATAGGAACTGATTTGTCTGATGGTAGCGGATATGAAAATAGAGGAAGAATACCTATAGCAAACTTTTATAATCATTTTCCAATAAACGATTATTCTATGTCTAGTGCTCTTAGTTATGCTGTAGCTTATTCATATGGTGGATTTTTACTACGAAATTTTGCCAGAGGTACAGATGGGCTTGAATTTATAAGGGATATAGTTTGGAGTGGTGAAAATGATTTTGGAGCAATAGAAAATGCTCTTGAAAAAAATTCATATAATTATTCTTTTGTTGATACAATTCAAATGTGGGGAAAAGGAAGTTTGTTATCAAAAGAAGTATTTACAGGAACAGAATTATATAAATTAAATAATGGTAGTGGTGGATTTAGTACCAGTATAAATGGTCAAACATATAAAATTGGTTCGATTAATATGTTTAATTATAGTATAGCTCCTACTTTGTTTGGAGTAAATGATAAAGATACACCTAAATTATCGGGAGCTTCTACTCTCCTATACCTCCTAGGATATAAAGAAAATGGAAGTTACAGTGTTAATCTTTCATTACCAAATTATGTTCGTGTAGAGTTTATTCTAGTTAATAAAGATGGCAAATATGACCTTCGTAAAACAGGTACAATAAGTATAGAAGAAATAAAATGAAAAAAACTTTACCACAGATTCGTGAAACTTAGAGATTTATCTCTCTAGTTGAACAATGCAAAATATATTAAAACAAATGAAAGCTTTCATGTAGTTTTAAATAATTTGCTTCACAAAGGTTACAGAGTTTTCACAGAGAAGTCCTAAAAGCTTTGACGCTT
>CAZHXU010000388.1:0-1945 GCA_964536535.1 uncultured Fusobacteriaceae bacterium | reverse complement strand
TTAGTACTCTAAATATGCACTTAACATCCAGATATGTTTTTCATAGTTTCCTATGAATGTATCTACCATACCTACAGTTTGTTCATCACTGTTTTCTCCAGCTAATTCTACTATTTCTCTAAGGTCTTTTAATATAGCTTGGAAATCATTTAATATGTCTTCTGCTGCTTTAGCAGGTTTGATTTTTTCACTTGGTGCTTCTTCAAGTGTTGAATTTGCTAAATAATCTTTCATAGTTGCAAGAGGTCTTGCTTCAAGTTGTAATACTCTCTCTGCTACTTCATCAATTTCAAGTGCTGCAGCTGTATATAATTCTTCTAATTTCAAGTGCATTTCAAAGAATCCTACTCCAACAACATTCCAATGATAGTTGTGTAATTTTGTATAAAGCACATGTAAATCTGCTAAATACTTATTAAGTTTTTTTGCTACTTCTACTGATTTTTCTTTGTTTAATCCAATTCTCATGTAAACCATCTCCTTTATTTTACATTTTTGTTATTATTACAAATTTATTATAACTCTAAATTTGTAAAAAGTCAAATTTTTTATTCTTAATTTCGTTAAATGATTTTATTTTAATTATTACAATAAATAAAAAAACGACATATGTCGTTTTTTAAAATGGAAATTCATCGTCGTCATCAAAATCAATTTCTGGTTCTTCTTTTTTTGTTTCTTTTGGTTTAGAGTAATTATCTGCATTACTGTTGTTGTCAAAACTACTATGAGCTCCTTCTCCTCCAGTTTTGCTTTCTAAAAATTCTATTTTATCTGTTACAACAGAAGTTGAGTATCTTTTTTCACCATTTGATTCAAAAACATCAGTTTGGATTCTACCTTGAACTCCACACATTCTACCTTTTCTCAAATATTCTCCTATTAATTCTGCTGTTTTTCCAAAAGCTACACAGTTAATAAAATCTGTTTGGTCTTTTTGAAAAGCTCTATTTACTGCTAATGAAAATCTACAGTAAGCACTTCCACTAGCTCCATATTTAAGTTCTGGGTCTCTTGTTAATCTTCCCGTTAAAACAACTAAATTCATTGACACTCTAAATTCCTCCCTATCTTTTTCTTCTAATAAAAGCAGGAATATCTAATGGGTCTCCCTCTCCACTAACTCCTTCTTCATTAGCTTTCATCGCTTTATTTATTTCCAACTTTTGATTTTCTCTGGCTTTCTCTTCCAAATTTTGTTCATAGTCGCTAAAATCAGTTGCAACAATAGTTACAGCAACTGTATTTTCAAGTGATGAGTCTAAAACTGTTCCAAACATTACATCTTCTGCACTTTTATTACCAGCAGCAGCTCTAACAGCATTTGATATTTCATATGCTTCTGTTAATGTAAAGTCTTCTCCAGCAGTTATATTTAAAAGGATTCTTTTTGCTCCTTCTATTGATTTTTCAAGTAATGGATTTGACAAAGCTTGTTCAGTAGCAGAAAGTGCTCTTCCTTCTCCTTGAGCAGCTCCAAATCCTAACATAGCTACACCTGATTTTTGCATAGTACTTCTTATATCTGCAAAGTCAAGGTTTATATACCCATGTTTAGTAATAAGTTCAGTAACACCTTTTACACCTATTTTTAATATATTATTTGCTTCTTCAAAAGCATTTTTAATAGTTATTGTTTTGTTAGGTAATTCAAATAATTTATCATTTGGTATCATAACCAAAGTATCTACTGCATTTTGAAGTTGACTAACTCCTCTTTCAGCATTATCTTTTCTTCTTTTTCCTTCAAATGTAAATGGTCTTGTACCAATTGCTATAGTTAGTATTCCCATATCATTTGCAATCTCAGCAATAGCTGGTGCAGCTCCAGTTCCTGTTCCTCCACCCATTCCTGCTGTTATAAATAACATATCTGTATCTTTTAAGATCTCTTTTATAAGATCCATATCTTCTTCTACTGCTTTTCTTCCTATTTCAGGGTTAG
>CAZHXU010000387.1:0-1959 GCA_964536535.1 uncultured Fusobacteriaceae bacterium | reverse complement strand
GAAAAAGACTGATTTTTTCAGTCTTTTTATATATTTTTACAAAAGTAATAAAGAATTATTCTATGCCTTTGAAAATATAGAATTGCCCCCTTCTACCCTAACACCATCCTCCAAGATTGATTTGGCGTTTTTCATAATCACAGCTGGAATATTCTTTTCCCTCAATATTATTCCCAGATGACAAAGCAAAGATCCTCTTTCAAAAACAAACCCTGTCACTTGGTCAGTGAGCAAAGCCAGTTGCTCCTTTGGATAATCACAAACTATGATTTTCCCCTCTAAGTCTAGACTTTTTTTCAACTTTACAAGTTTATCTTCGTTCATTAGACTCTCAAACTCATGTCCCATTCTTATTGATATATCATCCGAAAATTCATCAAAAATACTTATGTCTTCCAGTATTTTTATTTCTCCAATGCACTCTCCGCGAGAAAGTATGTTACAGTCTTTATATTCATTATCTATTTGTCCCTTTTCTATTGTCACATCAAAGAGGTAAATTTCACTTTTATCCATAATCCATTCTGTTCGCACATTTTCAAACTCACTCGACAACTTTTTTGTCAGTTCGATTATTTTTTTTATCTCTTCTCTAGAAAACTCTAGTTTATACTTATCAATCTTTCTCTTTTGCCACTTATTATCCAAGAGAGCATATTCTTCCTCAAAATCTCTTATATCTTCAAAAATAATATTTCCATGCAAATCTGTTATATATTTTGTTGGGCTAAAATCTCCATTATAAAATCCTGCAAAACCACCCTTTACCCCTTCAAAATATATATTATCTCCCATAATCGTAGAAAAACCTGAGATTTCTGTTACTATGGACTCTCCAAGCCTAACTACTGGCTCTTTAATATCAAAAAGCACCTCTTTTACTCTCTCTTTCTCTACAAGCAAAGCTTCTTTTCCATAATACACTTCTACCATTGGTGTTCCAAAGTTTAAAAGGAGTTTCTCAATTTCCAATAGTTCCACATCTTTTTCTAAAAAATAATAATAAAACTTCCCTATTTTTATTCCATTTTTTATACATTTTTTCCTTATTATATCTTTTTTTTCAAGCCATCTTGCATGTTTTTCCAAACAATTTTTCAAACTGTATTTCAATACATCTTTATCATCAATAGATATATATTTTTTATCTTCCCCTTTTTCAAAAGTAGTAATAGGTCTTGCTTGAAGTATATAAAACTTGTCATCTGAGACTAACCACTCAAGATCCACTTCTTCTCCCATTAAATTGACCAAAGTCAAAAGAGCATTTTTTATATCTTTTTCTATTTTACTCAAATTTGAATTATCTATCTCTTTCGAAATCCTTTTTCTTTCAATATTTCCATTTCCCCTTACTACATCCTTTGGACCCTTTGATGACCATTCATACAATATTTCATTTACATTGTTATTTATTGGATTAATACTAAATGCTACTCCACCTATACTTGCTTTTAGCTCTTCTTGCACCAAAAGATTAATTCCATAATCTCTATCTTTACCTATAACTACATCCAAAACTTCATTATAAGTAGACAACCAACATATCTTTATCCCTTCCAAGAACTTCTCAAAAGTGTATATTTGGTCAACTGTAGTAAATAATCCTGCACAACTTTGCAGTGTCGAATCTTCTTCATTACCCGAACTTCGGACTATAACAGGTTTTTTTAAGGAGTTGAACAAATCAAGTAAAAAATCTATATCATTTTTCTCAAATGAACCTTGGTATACTTCTTTTCTCAGTTGATCAAATTTGAATACTTCTTCATTACTATTTTTATGGCATATTTCATTAAATTCCAAAAATCTTTTATAGATACATCTACCTAACACAATACCTTTTGGCACATCCAACCCATTTTTTATTATCCTATCTAACCAATATATCTTTCCACCATACTCTTTCAAGATTGAATCTTCTATTTCACCAAGTTTTGTCATTGCCCCTCCCAACTA
>CAZHXU010000386.1:0-1966 GCA_964536535.1 uncultured Fusobacteriaceae bacterium | reverse complement strand
GAAATACGGGAAGAAAAAAGCAAGAAGATCTCCTCAATTCTCAAAAAGATAATATACTTTTGTATATACAGACAGAGTTTTACTCTGTCTTTTTTTTATTTTTTTAAAAATGCTACACATTGTAGAACAAAAATGGTAAAATAAACAAAAATAATATTATATAAGGAGTTTTGGAAGATGAAAAAAATTTTATGTTTATTACTTTTGTTAATTTTTGTTTCTTGCGTAAAAAAAAATGAAATAGTAAAAGAAATAAATTTGGTAGATTATTATGTAGAAGTTAATAAGGAACACAATATTGTAGTTGGAGATTTGATAGATAATCATTTGAATACTTTTATAATTTGTGGAACTTATTCTAATGGGAAAAAATCGAATATTCCTATGGAAGTAGCATTTGTAAAAGACTTTTCTACTAAAGAAGTAGGGGTAAAAAAAATAGAATTTGATATAAAAAATATAAAAAAATATGTAGAAATTGAAGTGAAAAACCCAATGAAAGATTATGAAATCGTAAAAAATCCAAAAATGGGTATAAATTTTGGGGATACAATAGAAAAACATTTATACGATACTTTCGTAGTTGAAGGTATATGGGCAGATGGAGAGAAAAAAAGAGTAATACTTAAAAAAGAAAATTTTGTAGAATTTGATACAAGTAAAATTGGGATTAAAAAGATGGTATTTGAAATAAACAATATAAAAAAGGAAGTAGAGGTAGAAGTAGAGTCAAATATTATATTTGAAGAGGGATTTGAAGGGGTAGAAGATTGGTATAGTACAATAAAAAATCCAAATGGAGATTTGACAAAACCTATTACAACAAAGCCCCCAACAAATTGGACTCATACAAGGTCAGCTCCTGCTTGGGCACCAAGTACAGGTCATGATGATAGATTGGAACCTGTTAGTATACTTGAGCATAGTTTGGAAAAAGTAAGAAGTGGGAAAAAATCGGCAGTATTTTCAAGAGATGCAAAAGCACTTCCAAATTGGCAATGGAAGTCAGATGGAATATTAGCAAAAGCACTTGAGAAAGATTATAAAGAATTATACGTAGAATTTTATATAAAATACAGACCTGATTCGGCTCAGTTTAGAGCTACAGAAGAAGAACCAGTTGCTAATTTGGGGAAATTATTTAGAATTGTATCTTGGGATAGACATGGGGAGTTTATGAAAAACTTTGAAGGTTCAGTAACAAAACCTATGGCTGGCTGGGGATATGGACTTAATAGTTATGGGGTAAGAAGTTTGGTATATTTGAGAGGTCATCCAACAGTTAAAGATGAAAATTATAACTATTATTTTAACAACTATAAAATAACAGGTCTTCCGAGAAATATGTTTAGTGGTGATTTATCTCTTAATTATACAGGAAATATTAGAGACCTTAATGGTGATAATAATAAAGAAAATGAAATAAAAACCTTTTTATCTGCTGTAGATAAAAAACCTATAGGAGAACATGGTGGATTAGTAGGGCATAGTGAAATGTGGGGAGATGAAAGTACTGGTTCTATATGGAGAAAAGTAGGGGTTTTTGTAAAGATGAATAGTCAAAAAGGTGTACAAGATGGTGAATACAGAATCTACATAGATGATAATCTTATTTTTAGTAATAATAATATTCCTTGGATAGGTGCATATGATGGAGAGATGAAGTATTGGAACTCTATTAAACTTGGAGGGAATGATTATATAAAAGTATTGAAAAAAGAAGGAAGTAAAGAAGAAGTAGGACCTGAAAGTATGCCTATACCTGATAGTTTACGTTATCAAGATTGGTATGCTATAGATGATTTGAAGGTTATGAGTAGTTTACCTGAAGAATATAGATAGAAAATATTAACTTGATTTGAGGGGAAAAGATGAAGAAATACATATATATCTTGTTGGCAATATTTTTAATGCTTGTAGGGTGTAAAAAGGAAGAAATATTAGTAGATAATCAAATAAAAGTAGG
>CAZHXU010000385.1:0-1970 GCA_964536535.1 uncultured Fusobacteriaceae bacterium | reverse complement strand
ATATATATTACCTCCTTAACTTTTTAATAATACATTATTTTTTATGAAAAGAAAAGTTTTATTATTTTAATTATATATCCATTATAAAAAGGAATAAAATTAATTTAGTAACTAAAAGAATCTATATAAAAAACTTGAAAAAGAATCTTTAAAGCAAAATTAATAAGGACTAAAAAAAAGCATGTTATTGAATAATTGACAAGGGTCTAATAAAATGTAATACTAAAGAATGAAAAATGAGGAGGAAAGATGCAAAAGTACATATTATATTTTTTATTAGGAATGAATTTGTTATTATTTTTATTGATGGCTATAGACAAGATAAAAGCTATTAATAAATCGTGGAGAATAAAAGAAGCAACACTTTTAACTTTTGGTTTATTTGGAGGAAGTGTTGGTTTGTTATTAGGAATGATACTTTTTAGACACAAAATAAGAAAAATCAAATTTTTGCTATTAACACCATTATTTATTATTCTACATGGAATTTTAATTTATTTGTTAATGTATAGATAAAGTAAAAAAGCTGTTAAAAAACCTAGTGTTTATTGACAGTTTTTATTTTTTTTGATACGATATCAAAAATTGATATCGGTATTTGATAATGAGGTGAAAGATGAAAGATAAAATATTAAGAAAACTTTATTTGGCTTTTATAAGAGTACATATACTTAGACATGGAGCAAAAGGTGAATTTTATGGAGCATGGCTCATTGAGCATATAAAAGATCATGGATATAACATGAGTCCAGGAACTATATACCCTCTACTTAATAAGATGTGTGAAGAAGGATTGTTACTTAAAGAAGAGAGAAATGTAGATGGTAAAATAAGAAAATATTATAGAGGAACAGAACTTGGAGTAGAAGTTTTGAAACTGGCAGAGAATCAAATAGAAGAATTAAATAGAAAGAAGGCAAAATAATGAACTTAAAAGAGATATTTAAAGTAATGGGAAAACTAGGCTTTACAGCTTTTGGAGGACCAGCAGCTCATATAGCAATGTTACAAGAAGAAACAGTAGAAAAAAGAAAATGGATAAGTAAAGAACATTTTATAGACCTTATGGGTGTAACTAATATTATACCAGGACCGAATAGTACTCAGATGGCTATGCACCTATCTCTTGAAAGAGGAGGATTTTTAGGTTTATTAGTAGGAACTTTTGCTTTTGTGGGACCAGCAGTATTTCTTACGTTATTATTAGCTATAGTTTATTATGGAACGGGAGAGATACCTCATATAGAAAAGTTTTTCTTTGGTATAAAACCAGTAGCAATAGCAATAATAACAATGGCAGTTGTAAAACTGGGACAAAAAGCATTAAATACAAAAATTAATATTATTGTAGCCGTATTGGCTGGATTATTAGCATTTACCCCACTAAAAGAAGTTTATATAATACTTTTTTTTGGTTTATCAACTTTGTTTATATCACTCATGATGAATAATAAAAATAAACTATACTCAATTGCACCAATTATTTTAGTAGAAAAAAATATTAGAGATTTATTTCTTTCGTTTCTAAAAATAGGTTCAACTTTGTTTGGAAGTGGTTATCTTCTGGTAGCTTATTTAAATGGGGAATTTGTTGATAAATTAGCATGGCTTAGTCATAGTGATATATTAGATGCTATTGCTATGGGACAGTTTACACCAGGACCAGTACTTACTAGTGCAACTTTTGTTGGGTATCAAATACTTGGTATACCGGGAGCTTTAGTAGCAACTTTGGGAATATTTTTACCATCAATATTGTTTGTATATTTGCTTAATCCTCAAATGGAAAGATTAAAGAAAAATATACATACTAAAAAAGCAATAACTATGTTTAATTCTAGTGCTGTAGGTGTAATGGGAGCAACAGCTATAAAGTTTTTGTATGATTTTAGAGGAGATATAAAAGCATTAATTTTGGTAGGAGTAGCATTTTATTTGACTATAGTAAAAAAAGTTTCAAGTATAAAATT
>CAZHXU010000384.1:0-1990 GCA_964536535.1 uncultured Fusobacteriaceae bacterium | reverse complement strand
CTCGGACGTTGGTTACTTTTGTATCAAGACAAAAGTGACAAAGAATATTGAAAAAACTTCTAATTCACAAAAAAGAACCAAATTCTAACAAATTAGCCCTTTGTCTTCAATCTGATAACTACCTCTAATTTTTCTTTTTATTATATTTTATTTAAAATTCCAACTATTTAAATTAATTTATTTTAATCTTTTATAAATCTTAAGTTAATAATAAAATTAATTTAATATTAAGTTTTTTTAACCAAGTTTTTTTAATTTAAATCCTTTTAAAATAAAGGTTTTATGAAAATAAGCTTAAGTTTAAATTAAAAAATATGTAAATTATTTTAAAAAAAGTTTGACTTTTTGATTAAAAAATATTAATCTCATATTGAGGATTCAATGATAGATTAATAAATTCATTCATTAAAATTTTATTAAAACATTACGGGAGGATAGAAAATGAAAAAAGTTGCAACTTTATTGGCAGGTATGTTATTAGTTACAGGACAAGTAATGTCTATGGATAATTGGGATTTTACTGGTTCATATGTTGAGTGGGAAACAAAATTACTTGATTCAAGTGATGGTTATTTGGTAGACAGTTCTGAAGCAGATGTTGTTTTAGACGCAAAATGGAATGTACATGAAAATTTTGCTATCGGTTTTTCAATGGATACAGGTGACGATTCACAAAACAAAGGTTTAGCTGGTGATAGTGAAGTGGGAGTTTCATTCAAATACCACAATAATGATGATTATGAAATGAGTATTGCTTTACTTATAAGAGATGATCAAACAAAATTAGTTAATGGAAATGTTGTTCCTGGTGATGGGCTTACAGCATATATAGACGAAGGTTCAGATAGTACATATATCAAATGGAAACTTTCTAATGGAGCTAAAATAGGATTTTACCCATACAGTATCAATACTGATATAGGAAATAATCTTCCTTCTATCTATACAGGAGATATTCCAGGTGTTGTTTACGAAGCAAATAATTTCTTAGTAGGTTTAGGAAATATTGCTCATGATCATGAAAATGTTATGACTGCTAAGTTACAATTTAAGGGAGAATACGATAAACTTAAATATGGATTTGCTTATAATGGAGCATTTGGAGATGTAGACGGATATAATCACCAATTACAAAATGGAAATGGAAATGGTAAAGACTATATTGCAACTGAGCATGTTATAAATGCTAATGCGAAAGTTACTTTGACTAAAACTATGTCATTAGATTTAGAAGCTGGTTATACTATGAGTTCTGATACTGTTAAAAATGCATATCCAAATTTAGATGATTCTGGATTTGGTGCTTTTGCTAGACTTAATAAAGGAATAAATGAAAAAGTTACTTTATTTGGTGCTGGGACTTATATCTCTGAATCATTCTTGTATGATGATGATCCTTCAATCGTTGTAGAACCAAATGGAGAAGGAGCACATGGTGGGTACACTAAAGTAGAAGCAGGAGCCGACTATAAAGTTCATGAAAATATTACTACTTCATTATCATTTGAATATAAAATGACTGAAAATGAAGTATACCAAGATAAAGATGGAGTAGCTACAGATAACTATATGGGACTATCATTTAAAGTTACTGGACATATGTAAACACTTAAGAGACCTCAGTAGAGGTCTTTTTCAAACTGTAGACAAATTTCATTTGTCTATAAAAAAATGAAAAAACCTTTACTACAGATTCGTGAAACTTAGAGATTCACCTCTCTAGTTGAACAATGTAGAATATATTAAAACAAGCAATAAAGCCTCGTTTCAAAGGAATAGTTACCCTGAATTTTTATGACTTAGATGTACACTTATAAGAAATTTAGATTAAGTTAACGGAATGAACGTTAAGAATTTCAAGTGTTTGAGCTCAAAAGCGAGTTTTGAAATTTAGTAAATGTAGTGACTACTTAATATTATTTCTTGCACTTTCTTACTTTACATTATTTTCTGACGAAAGTACCTTGTACGTACTTGATCTTTACTAAAT
>CAZHXU010000383.1:0-1998 GCA_964536535.1 uncultured Fusobacteriaceae bacterium | reverse complement strand
TAAAATATAGATTTTAATTAATGAGATAAAAAAAGAACTGATTAAAAATAATCAGTTCTTGCATATTTTAAACTATCTTTTTTTAGGCATATCTCTTACAGTACCTCTAGAAGCCTGTTTTCTCTCGTTATCAGTTAAGAATTTTTTTCTCATTCTGATATTTTCTGGAGTAATTTCTAATAATTCATCATCAGCAATATACTCTAAAGCTTGTTCAAGTGAGAATTTTCTAGGTGTTGCAAGTTTAAGTGCATCATCTGATCCAGAAGCTCTCATATTTGTAAGTTTTTTACCTTTACATGCATTTACAGTAAGGTCGTTGTCTCTACTATGTTCTCCAACAATCATCCCTTCATATAATTCTACACCAGGTTCAACAAACAATTCTCCTCTAGGTTGTAAGTTGTTAAGAGCATATCCAACAGCAGGTCCAGTTTCTCCTGAAATAAGAACTCCTTTTTGTCTAGCAGGAATATCTCCTTTGTAGAATTCATATTCGTAGAATGAATGGTTAAGAATACCAGTACCTTTAGTTTCAGTCATAAATTCACCTCTGAAACCAATTAATCCTCTAGCAGGTACTTTAAACTCAAGTCTAGTATATCCATCAGCACCTTGAGTCATGTTTACCATTTCACCTTTTCTTAGTCCTAATCTTTCAATCATATTTCCAACAAATTGATCTTCAACATCAACTAAAGCAAGTTCTATAGGCTCAGTTTTTTTACCGTCCATTTCACTAAAAATAACTTGTGGTCTAGAAACTTGAAGTTCGAAACCTTCTCTTCTCATATTTTCAATAAGTATAGAAAGTTGAAGTTCCCCTCTTCCTTTAACAACAAATGCATCTGGAGAATCAGTAGTTTCTACTCTCATACTTACGTTAGTTTCTAACTCTTTATCAAGTCTATCTTTAATTTGTCTACTTGTTACAAATTTACCTTCTCTTCCAGCAAATGGAGAGTTGTTAACCATAAATGTCATAGCAAGTGTAGGCTCATCTATATCAATAAGAGGAAGTGGCATAGGGTTTTCTCTACACGCTATTGTTTCTCCTACATCTACTTTTTCTAAACCAGCAAGTGAAACAATATCTCCTGCATAAGCAACTTTAAGGTCTATTTGTCTAAGTCCTTCATAACCTATAATTTTAGAAACTCTGTATTGTAATCTTTCACCATCTCTTTTTAATAGTAAAACATCATCACCAAGATTTACAGTACCGTTATGAATACGACCAGTACCAATTTTACCTACGTAGTTATCATACTCAACAGATGTACATAAAAATTGTAATGGTGCTTCTGGGTCTCCATCTGGATCATCAACATTAGCGATGATAGCTCTGAATAGAGGTTCCATATTTAAATCTTCATCAGTAAGATTATCTTTTGCAAAACCATTTTTAGCACTTGCATATAAAACTGGGAAGTCAAGTTGTGCATCATTAGCATTTAATTCAACAAATAAATCAAATATAGAATCTACAACTTCTTCTGGAGTCGAATTAGGTCTATCAATTTTGTTAACAACAACAATAGGTCTATGTCCACACTCAAGAGCGTTTTTAAGTACATATTTAGTTTGAGGCATAGCTCCTTCAAAAGCATCAACTAATAAGATTACAGAATCTACCATTTTAAGTATACGTTGTACTTCTCCACCAAAATCAGCATGTCCTGGAGTATCTACTATATTAATTTTATAATCATCATAAAATACAGAAGCGTTTTTAGAAAAGATAGTAATTCCTCTTTCTCTTTCTAAGTCATTGCTATCCATAACTCTTTCTTCTATTTTTTCATTATCTCTAAATGTCCCAGATTGTCTAAGTAAAGCATCAACTAAAGTTGTTTTACCATGATCAACGTGGGCAATAATTGCAATATTTTTTATTTTTTGCATTTTTAACCTCTCTCTTTTTAATAGTTTATCCTAATAATAATACCACATTCTCTAGCTTTTTACTAGAGAATTTTAACAAAATAAAAAGAGGAA
>CAZHXU010000382.1:0-1999 GCA_964536535.1 uncultured Fusobacteriaceae bacterium | reverse complement strand
TAGCAGGAAATAATCCAGTTGAAGGGTATGAAGTTTTAGAAGAAAAAACAGCTGATTCATCAACTGAAAAACATGTACCATTTATAGAAGAAACAGCAGATGGTTACTTAGTTAAAGTAGGAGAAACAACAGCACACCCAATGACTGAAGAGCACTGGATTCAATTTATTGAATTAACAGTTGGAGATAGAGTATACAGAAAATACTTAAACCCAGGAGATGCTCCAGAAGCAAGTTTCCAAGTTGAAAAATCTGATGAAGTATTCGCAAGAGAATACTGTAACCTACATGGTTTATGGAAAGGAACAAAGTAATCTCTTAGTAGACATATCTATAGGAGGGATAAAATGTTAAACAAGAAAGTAGAAGCTGCTCTAAATGAACAGTTAAATAGAGAATTCTATTCAGCTTATTTATATTTAGCTATGTCAGCATACTTTGATAGTGTTGATTTGCCAGGTTTTGCACATTTTATGAATGTTCAATATCAAGAAGAGCAAGCACATGCAATGAGAATCTTTAATTATATCTTAAATGTCGGTGGAAAAGTAGAGCTTAAGACTATACAAGGAGCTAAGACAGAATGGGAGAATATAATTGAAGTATTCGAGCAAACATATAAACATGAATGTTATATAACACAAAGTATAAATGAAGTATTATATGTAGCTCATGAAGAAAGAGACTATGCAACAATAAATATGTTACAATGGTTTATTAGTGAGCAAGTTGAAGAAGAAGCAAGTGTACTTAAAATTTTAAATCAATTAAAAATGATAGAAGGAAAAGGTGCAGGAGTATTTATGTTAGATAAAGAAATGGCCCAAAGAGCTTCAAACATTAATTTAGAAAACCCTCAAATACAAGGGTAAAGAAAGAAAAAACAGGAGGAAAAGATATGGAAAAATGGGTATGTGTAGTATGTGGATATGTGTATGATCCAGAAGTAGGAGATCCAGATTCAGGAATTGCTCCAGGAACAACATTTGAAGATATCCCAGAAGATTGGGTATGTCCATTATGTGCAGTTGGAAAAGACCAATTTGAAAGAGTATAATAAAAAAACCCAATAGCAATAGCTATTGGGTTGTTTTCTTTACTTGAATGTTTCATTAAAAAATATTTTGATAGGGGATGATTTTGATGAAAGAGTATTTAAAAGGTTTTATGAATTTGGAGATTGGTCAAGAAGGAATGAAACTTAGTTTTAGTAAATTTGGATTAATCCTTTTATTTTTTGTTCTTTTGTCATCGGGATATTCTGTATATAAATTGGTAAATTTAGAAATTTCCCAAAGAAATATAGAAATAGAAAAACATAGAAAATCTAATGAAGAACTTACAAAAAGAATCGAAGAATTAGAAAGAAAACTTATTGAAAAAGAAAAAGAAATTGAAGAATTACAAGAATATAAAAATCTTATAAAAGCAGTTAGAGATTTGAGTAAAAATATATTAAACGAAGATGAACAAAAAGAATTAGTTGCTGTTATTTGGGATGAAAGCAAAAAATACAAATATAATTGGAGGATGATAGTAGCAGTTATAATGACTGAGAGCAGTTTTAGACCAGATATAACTTCTACTGACCCCTCCTATGGTTTAATGCAGATAAAGTTTGAAACAGCTAAGAGTGCAGGGGATAAAGTTGGAATCTCTTTGGAAAGTGAAGCAGATTTGTTTGATATAACAACTAATGTAAAAATTGGTGGTTTTTATCTATGGGAGCAAGTAATTAGATTTAAAGATGTAAAAAAAGCTATTGTAGCTTATAATCTGGGACCAACAAAAACATCAAGAATATCTCGAGAAAAAGAAGGTGCAGATATAAGTACTGATTATCTTGAGAAAATACTACGTAGATATGAATATCTAGAAAAAAAATATAGTTAAGTATTGACTTTTTTTGTAAAGTATAGTATATTTATATTCGTGCTGAAAAACAGTATGCCTGGGTGGCGGAACTGGTAGACGCACAGGACTTAAAATCCTGTGTCCA
>CAZHXU010000381.1:0-2003 GCA_964536535.1 uncultured Fusobacteriaceae bacterium | reverse complement strand
TTTAGATTTCTTTAAATATTAATAAAAGAAAAGAGCTGAATATTCAGCTCTTTTTATTATTTACTATCGTCAAGTTTTAAAACAGATATGAAAGCTTCTTGTGGAATTTCAACATTTCCAATTTGTTTCATACGTTTTTTACCTTCTTTTTGTTTTTCAAGAAGTTTTTTCTTACGAGAAATATCTCCACCATAACATTTAGCAAGAACGTTCTTTCTAAAGGCTCTTATTGTTTCTCTAGCAATAATTTTACTTCCTAAAGCTGCTTGTATAGGGATTTCAAATTGTTGTCTTGGAATAACTTCTTTTAGTTTTTCAGTAATAAGTCTTCCTCTATAGTAAGCATTGTCTTGGTGAGCAATAAATGAAAAAGCATCAACAGGTTCTCCACTTACAAGTATATCAACTTTAACAAGTTTAGATTCTCTATATCCTATCATTTCATACTCAAAAGAAGCATATCCTTTAGTTTTAGACTTTAATTTATCATAAAAATCAAGTACGATTTCAGCAAGAGGTAGTTCATATGTGATCATAGTTCTAGTTTCATCAACATATTGCATATCTTTATACGTTCCTCTTTTTTCTTGACATAATTCCATTACATTTCCAACATATTCTTTTGGAGTGATTATACTCCCTTTAATATAAGGTTCTTCTACGCTTTTTCTACCCATACCAGGATCTGGGAATTCAACAGGGTTATCTATAATAAGAAGATTACCATTTTCCATATGAACTCTGTATTCAACTGATGGTGTTGTAGAAATAAGGTCAATATTATATTCTCTTCTAAGTCTTTCAACAATAATTTCCATATGTAAAAGTCCTAAGAATCCACATCTAAATCCAAATCCAAGTGCAGTAGATGTTTCTGGAACAAATGTTAATGAAGCATCGTTAAGTTGTAATTTTTCAAGAGCTTCTCTTAAATCTGTATATTCATCAGTAGATAAAGGGTAAAGTCCAGCATATACCATTGATTGAGCAGGTCTATATCCTTCAAGAGCTTTTTCGCAAGGATTCTTAACATGAGTAATAGTATCTCCTACTTGTGTATCTTGTATAGATTTTACACCAGTAATAATGTAACCAACTGATCCTGCACCTAACTCATTTGTATTTTTCATATTTGGAGAGAAGATTCCACATTCTAAAATAGGAAATTCTTTTCCAGTAGACATTATTTTTATCTTATCACCTTTTTTAATTGTTCCATCAAGAATTCTTACATAAGTAACAACTCCTCTATAATCATCAAAGTGAGAATCGAAAATAAGTGCTTGTAATGGTTTTGATTCATCTACTTGTGGAGCAGGAATTCTCTCAACAATAGCTTCTAATAAATCGTCTATTCCTAAACCACTTTTTGCAGAAGTTAAAACTGCATCATCAGCAGGAAGACCTATAATGTCTTCTATTTCTCCCTTAACTCTTTCAGGCTCTGCAGCAGGAAGATCAACTTTATTGATAACAGGAAGTATTTCTAAATCATTTTCTAAAGCTAAATAAACATTAGCAAGTGTTTGAGCTTCGATACCTTGAGCAGCATCAACTACTAACAAAGCACCTTCACAAGCTGCTAGGGATCTAGAAACTTCATATATAAAATCAACGTGTCCTGGAGTATCTATAAGGTTAAGTTCATATCTGTTACCATCTTTTGCATCATAAAATAATGTTACAGCTTGAGCTTTTATAGTAATTCCTTTTTCTTTTTCAAGTTCCATAGAATCTAATAACTGTTCTTTCATCTCTCTTTGAGTTACTGTACCAGTTAATTCAAGTAATCTATCGGCAATTGTAGATTTTCCGTGGTCTATATGGGCAATAATCGAAAAATTTCTCTTAAATTTAGTATCCACTTTTTTCCTCCTAATATACTTATTAATCCTAGTTATTATAGACTAAAATAGACAAAAATGCAATAACTCTTTCATTTATAGTCTATAGTTTTACTAGAAGAAATTTATATTAAATAAAAATAAAACTGACCCTAGTCA
>CAZHXU010000380.1:0-2003 GCA_964536535.1 uncultured Fusobacteriaceae bacterium | reverse complement strand
CAAACATTGAAATCATGTATTCGTAGGCATCACCTAAAACATCAATTTCACTATTATCAAATTGAAAGTCAACATCTGAAAGTTTAACTAAGATTTCCCCAATTGTCTTATTTTTATCTATTATATCAATCCCTAAATCATAAGAAGTTAAACTTAAATCAGTAAATAGCCCTTCAAAATCTTCTTGTGATTTAGTATCATAAGTATTTAATTCTATTTTAGTTAATGCATTTGAAAGTTCTTCAATGATTATCTCTCCTGCTTGATATTTATCAACAAATACATTAAATAATTCTTTAGGTTCAATAAAGTAGCCTAATACTTCTAAACATTCAGCTTTAAAATTTTTTGGAATTTCTTCATCTGAATCTAAAGTTGTAACATCTGTTAAATATTTATTTTTTAGTAATTCTTCAATTCGATAAGATAAGAAACGATAAGAGATTAATCCTAAAATATAATCCTTAAATCGAGAAGCATCCATATTCCCACGTAAATTGTTTGATATATCCCATAACACTTTGTCTAAATTTTTTTTTTCTATCATTTTAATCTCCTATTAATGTTTTTAAAAGTAAAATTTCTTCTTCTTTCAAATTGATTAATTGTCTAATCATGAAATTTCCTTCTGCTTTATCTAAATTACATTTATTTATATCAAAATTTTCTACTGTGTTTTTATTTAATCTCACAAGTGATGTACCCATTGAATTTTTTTGAATATATTTTTGAAATTCTGTAGAACATAATATTTCCAATATTAAGATACTATCTAATTCATTACTGTTTATTCTTAAGGCTAAATTTGTCATTATAATTGGCTTATCATTTTCAATGTATAAAACTTCAAATGGAAACAATGTTTTAATTATTACGTCCCCTTTTTTTAGTAAATACTTTTCAATTTTTTGCTTATCACATTTTATTGTAGTTCCAAATCCTTTACTAATGCATGAATTTGTAAAATCTTTTGCTGTTAAAATATAAACTTCATCTTCACCCTCAGGAATTCTTGAATTAACAATCCCTGATTCTATTTTAAAATTATTTCTCATTTTATCTCCGTTGTTTTTTTTTCGTACACATTAAGTATAACATAATTTTAAAAAGAGTCAATTATTTGTTGTTTTTTTTTCGTACAAAATTATGTTAATATCAAAAATACATAAATAAAAGTTCATAGAGACAAATCATTAACCTTTTAATTAAATAAAAAATTGACTTTAATACAATAACCGAAATCAATACTTAAAAACATTTTCAAGAATTTAAATTATTATTTTACTTCAACTATTTAACATATTATTTACAACTTACAGAAAACATACAAAAAGGTGGAAAAATCCACCTCTTTAATTTTTTATACAATTTTTATAAAACTTATACATTTTTCATTATTGAAATATTTTATTTAAATAATATTTCTTTTTTTGTTTTAATTTTTTTAATTTTAATTCTTGTAATTCAATTTTATCATCTAAAGTTAATAAGAAATCACCTATTTTTTTTTGATGATAAATATCAACTATTGGAATTTTTATTTTTTTTATTACATCACTTGTTAATGATTTTTGTGCAGAACCATTTGCATTTTTTAGAAAATATTTATCACTTTGTAAGTTTAGTAGGTAATAATGAATATAGTTCATATTACCTATTTTACCTATTAGTCTATATACATGATCTCCACATATATACTTACCTTCTTCTGTAATAACTATATTTTGTCCTAAAAATTCTCCTGTCGCCATATCATCTTTAATCATTACTATATCATTTTTATTTAAAACATCTTTGCTACAATTTGTTTGTTTTTTTGCAATATTTTTTGATTCTATTGATATTCCACCCATATCTACAATTGTATATATACCTTCTTTTTCGATATATTTAGATTTACTAGAAGGGGAATCTATTTGTACCATTTCTGTTAAAAATGCATTGGGACTATTTAGTAATCTATTAGATTTAAATATCTTTTGACTATATCCTTTTTTTTGAAC
>CAZHXU010000379.1:0-2012 GCA_964536535.1 uncultured Fusobacteriaceae bacterium | reverse complement strand
TATATATACATAAAAACATAAAATTTCCTTTAATTATTCAAGTATTTTTTTAAAATTTTTGAAGTTCGTTAGAAAATTTTGAAAGTATTAAGGATAAGTCTATACTCCCTTATCAAATAACTTATTTGTTTCTATGAAAGCTATAAAAAATAAAGAAAAAAGGGCAATTAGCTTAAAGGTTAGATTTGGTGTATATATATTTAAGTAGATGTATCTACCAATATCTGTAAACCATGATAAAGGGTTTATAATTCCTATCCACTTAAAAACTAGAGGTAAATTTTCTATAGGGTAATATATGGAACTAGTAAATATAATAGGTGTCATTACCAAAAAATACATAGTGTTAAATGAATCTTGTGTTTTTAATTTTATTGACAAAAAAAGCATGGAATAAAACCAAGTACTACTTCCTAAGATTAAAACTAACGTAAATAAGATATAACTATAAAAAGTTGATGGAGAATAACCTGTTATAAACTGGATAAAAAGTAACATTATAAAAGCTTGAGTAATTGATAGTATCAAATTAAAAGAAAGTTTTCCGAATAAAATATCTTTTCTTTTAACAGGATAAGTCATCATCTCTTCATGCATCCCTAGATATTTATCTAAAAACATCTTTGTTGATGCAACTAAAGCATTTGATATCAAACTTATATTTATTGCTCCTACTACAAAAAAGTTTAGATATGATATTGAATTTCCATAATTATCAGTTATCTCACCTACTGTATTACTAAGAGTTAAACCAAATATTAACAAAGTAAATAAAGGGTTTGCGATATTCTCTATAAAAACTCTTGGTGATGATAACCTTAATTTATATTCTCTATACAATGAAGCTTTTATGCCTATCATCTATTTTCCCTCCTTTACGATATCCATAAATATTTCTTCTAAAGATGGTTCTATAACTGATATGTTTATGGGTTCTAAGGTGTTGAATAAGTTGTATAAGTTTTTCTTTTCTTCTTTGGTTTTCATAGATAAATTGAAGAGTATAGAATTGCCTTGTTTTTCTATTAAATTTTCGTTACAAATTTTTCTTGTGAGTGCATATAATTCAGGTGTCAAATTTTCAAATGTAAATTTGATTCTTTTTTTATAATCAAACTTTTGTTTAATTTCTTCAATATTTCCAGTTTCAAGATTAACTCCATTGTTAATTACCATTAATTTATTACATATTAATTCTACTTCATTAATTATCTGTGTGGTAAAAAGTATAGTTTTTCCTTCGGAAACTTTATTTTTTATAAGATTCATAACCATGTCTTTTGAAAATGGGTCTAAACCCACAGTAGGTTCATCAAGTAACATTATTGGACTATCTATTAAGAAACACTTTGCTAACTGCAATCTTTTTCTATATCCGCCACTTAATTCAGCTACTTTTTTTTGCCTATATTGCGTTAAACCGAAAATTTTGATGACTTTATCAATTTCTATTTTCAATAAATTATTCTTTAAACCATAAAATTTTCCATAAATTTTAAGATTTTCTTCTACATTTAACCACAATTCTAAACTTGATTTTTGCATAACAGTAGTAAATTTTTTTCTATAGCTATTCTTTTCATCAATACTACAATTATCAAATAAGATTTCTCCTTCATCTTTATCGAGAACTGTAGAAAGAATTTTTATTAAGGTTGACTTCCCTGCTCCATTTGGTCCTAATATACCTAAGACATCTCCTTTTTCCAAAGAAAATGAGATATTCTTAATAGCATCTGTTGTGCTTGTATTAGAAACAAAACTTTTGTATAAGTTTTTAACTTTAATCATATTTAATATCTCCTATATCTTTCTTTAAACAGTATTTAAATTATACAATATTTTTTTAATTAATTTCAAGTTGCTTAAAACATATAAAATAAAATTTTAGATAGATTAAAAGATTTGATTTCTATATAAATTAAAAAGGGGGCTTAACTATATAGTTAAACCCCATACTTATTTGTTAGTCTATACGACTAACCACCTCATTGTCATTTTTTTGCATCCCT
>CAZHXU010000378.1:0-2049 GCA_964536535.1 uncultured Fusobacteriaceae bacterium | reverse complement strand
GGCTAAACTATTTTTATTTTATAAAAAAATAACTTGAAAGTTTCTAACAAAATTAGTATAATAATAAATAATATAATTACAATAAAAAAATAGGGGTGTTTAATGAAAAAATTAATTTTTATCATTGTTTTAACAATTGGGGTTTTTACAAGTTGTTCAACTATTATGACTGGAACTTCAGAAAATGTAACGTTTAATGCTAATGTTGATAAAGCAAAAGTATATGTTGATGGAATTTATAGGGGAGAAACTCCATTAATATTAGATTTAGAAAGTAAAAAATCATATACTGTTTTAATTGAAGCAGAAGGTTATAATTCATACACTACAATGATTAACAAGAAAACAAGTGGATGGATATTTGGAAATGTTATAATTGGTGGAATAGTTGGAATTGTAGTTGATGTAGCTACAGGTGGAATTTATGTGTTAGATGAAAATGAAATTAATGGAAACTTGTCAATAAAGCAAGTTAGTTATATGGAGAAAAAAGTAGAAAATTAATAGTCAAAATAGACTTTTAGAGTCTTAGTTTGAAGATAAAAGACTGATTTTATAAAAAATTAGTCTTTTTTTTGTAAATTAAAAGTTTTTTCACTATTCTCAGTTATTTTTATGTTGATACAAAAGTAACTAACGTCCAAAGGACATAAAAAATTTACACCAGATAAATCTCTAAGTTTTACGAATCTGTAGTAAATGATATTAGAGATAGAATAAAACTTAATCAAACAAATTCTAATTGAGATTAGTAGAGTATTTTTTATATGTATATAAACAAAAATAAATAGATTATTTAAGAACTAAAGCTTTAGACATGTACATAAACAAAAATATTTTTTTTATTTGAATAAAAAGAATATGAGAATATTTACCAATAAATATGTATATAAACAAAAATAATTTTGAATTTAGTCTTTATAAAATAAAGGTTAAGAATGAAATTAATAATAAAAAATAACTTTAAAAAGAAGTGTTATTGTGATAAAATGTATAGTAACAAAGTGTATAAAAAGTAATACAATAGTATTAGGAAGACAAGCTTATAGGAGGCGGTTTTTATGCTAAAAAGAGTCTTGGTTTTTTTTGAAAATGATATTGATTCAGAATATTTGTTGAAATATTCTCAAGGTTTTAGCAAAAGGTTTGGAGTAGAACTTCACGGTCTATATATTAAAGACCTAAGGAAGTACGAAGTAGTACCTCCAATGGTAGAAGGTCTTGTTGTTGATAGTGCTAGTAGTTATGTAATGAAAGAATGGGAAGAACTTGAAAATAATAGACTTAAAACTACAAAAGATAAGTTTAGAGAAGTTTTTCCAACAAATAGGTTCTTTTATGAAGAGGGTATAACTAGTGATATTTTACTTGAAAAGATGAAAAGTTATGATTTGTTAATAGTGGCAAAAGGAGAAGTACTTTCAAGTAATATTAAAACTATTCTAAAAGTACATACAAAACCAGTAATACTTGTGCCGAAAGTTGAGGAGTATAACTTTGATTCGGTATTGTTTGCAGATGACAAAGGAGTCAGAGCAAATGATTCATTATTTAGATTTATAAATCTATTTGATGATATTAAAGAATATACATCTTTAAGTCTCAATTTGGAAGACTACAATGATTTTGAGATGAAAGAATATGCAGAAGCTATTGGAATAAACATAGACTTTGTCTATGAAGATGGAGATTTTGAAAAAGTATTTAAGAATGAACTAGATAAGTTTGATGTACTTATAATGGGGAATTTGAGATACAATTTTATGTTGGAAAAGATAACTGGTAAAATAGGAGTTAAGATTTTAGAAGGGGTAAAACTTCCTATTTTTATAGCTTAGGAGGGCTTTATTTGAAGGTACTAGTAATTTCAGATAGTCATTTGAGACTAGAAAAGATTGTAGCAATGTTTGAGATTGAAAATCCAGATGCAGTAGTTTGTGCTGGGGATCATTCTAGAGATGCTCAAGAGCTTTCTTTTATCAAAGACTCTGTACCTTACTACATAGTTAGAGGAAATTGTGACTTTTTTGATTATGACTTTAAAGATAT
>CAZHXU010000377.1:0-2053 GCA_964536535.1 uncultured Fusobacteriaceae bacterium | reverse complement strand
TAGTACACTTTAGCATTGCTCCATTACAAACATGTTTCATTTACTCACCTACCTTTTATCATTTATAATTATAATAAAATTTTATAAAATTGTAAACTATTCTAATTTAGGAAATTCTAGTTCTTTTGGAACAAGATTTCATGATTATTTGCAAATACTAAATTAGTAATTTTGAAAGCTCAAAGAAGAAAAATTAAATTGAAAAATATAGATAATAATGCTTGAGTAAATATAAATGCTATAACTTCTACTCAAAAATCAATAATCCAATAACATGTAGATATTTTTCCAATAAATTTTTATCCACCAATGGAATAAGTAGTGAGTATTAAATAAATTAAAAACTATACAAAAATTTAATTTAAATATATAATAATATTAATTTTTGAGATAAAAAAAGGAGTGAATGATGAAAAAAAGATATAAAATTCTTATAGGTATAGGTATAATTTATGCTGTAATAACTTTGATAAAAGGTATGAGTAAATTATTTTTTTTATTACCAGCGCCAATAATAGCATTAATTTTATTCTTCTTGTACTTTAGCGATGACGAATGTACCTATTAGATAATATTACTGATATATTTTGGCTGAAATGCAATTGTGAAGAAAAGTAAATTATTTTAGTTAAATAAACCTATGAAAAAATTAATGAAAAATCCAGTTATCAAAAAGGTTTAAAATAGGAAATTTCATCAGTTAATTTTTAAAATTGCAATCTGTACTAATTTTATCTATAATAAGTAGAGGTGATAAGATGAAAAAAGGTTTAATTCAAATATATACAGGAGATGGAAAGGGTAAAAGCACTGCTCTTTTTGGATTGGCAATAAGAGCAATAGGTAGAGGTAGAAGGGTGCTGATTATGCAATTTTTAAAAGCAAGAGAAACTGGTGAAGTTATGTTTTTAAAAGAAGTTAATCCAAGAAACCTTGTATTCAAAAGAGCAAATACTTCTAGAAAATTTAGCTGGAATATGAATGAAGAGGAAAAAGCTAAAGCAAGAGAAGAAGTATTAGAGGGAATGAGATGGGTAGTTGAAAACCAAAAAGATTTTGATTTGGTATTATGTGACGAACTTGTTAATTGTATAAGAAGTGGAAGTATAAAAGAAGAAGAATTATTTGATTTTATGGATAAAAAAGAAGAGCATGTAGAACTTGTAATGACAGGTAGGGATGCAAGTGAAAAGTTAATGGAAAAAGCTAATTTAGTAAGTGAAATGAAAAAGATAAAACACCCATTTGATCAAGGGATAAATGCTAGAGAAGCTATAGAATTTTAGGGGGATAGATGAAAATAACATTTTTGAGACACGGGGAAAGTGAACTGAATATAAAAGGTGTATATTATGGACAACTTGACCCTAGTCTGACTGAAAAGGGTAGGAAGCAGATAGTAGAAGTTAGGAATAGACTAGGTGAATTTGAAAGAGTATATGTAAGCCCCCTAAAAAGAGCAAGAGAGAGTGCTAAAATTGCCCTTGGTCACGAAGAATTTCAAGTAGATAAAAGGATAATGGAACTTAATTTTGGACTTTTTGAAGGACTTAGTTATAAAGAGATAAGAGAGAGCTTTCCAGAAGAGCACGATAAATGGGTCAAAGATGGCATAAACTATAGGTATCCTAAGGGAGAAAATATAGAAGATATGACAAAAAGGGTAGTAGATTTTGTTGAAGATTTGAAGAAAAAAGGTGAAAATGCTTTAGTTGTAGCTCACTTTGGAGTAATCTGTGCAGTTTTATCCCATTATATCTGCGAAAATATCAATAGTTTTTGGAAGTTTAAAAGTGAAGTAGCAAGTATTACAACTATTGAGTTTTTGGAAGGTTACCCTGTTCTTAAAGAATTTTCGATAAGATAAGTATATTCGATAAAAAGTAAAAAAGATAAGTTTAAAATAAAAGGACTTTGTTTATTTGGTTAACAAAGTCAAAAAACTTTTTTAACTTAGTTAATAATCTATAAAAAATAAAAAGTATAATTAAAGAGAAAATAGAATTATTCTAGGATAATCTTATTTAGCTCTTTAAATAAAAGAGCTTGACCA
>CAZHXU010000376.1:0-2073 GCA_964536535.1 uncultured Fusobacteriaceae bacterium | reverse complement strand
AATAAATATATAATTGAAAAGGTACTAAGTAAAGATGGTGGTTTTTCTATTATTTATTTGGCGAAAAATATTGAAAATGAAAAATTAGTTGTTATTAAAGAGTTAGTTAGTATAGATACTAAAAGAGTCGGAGACAAAGTACATTGGGAAGATAACTATCAGTATCTAGCTTTTTCAGAGTTATTTAAAAGTGAAGCAAAAGTACTGGAAGAATCAAATCATAAAAATATAGTTAATTACTATGATAGTTTTGAAGAAAATAACAGTATATATTTGGTAATAGAGTATGTAGAAGGGTTAACTTTACGTGAATATTATCAAAAAGGAAAGAGTTTATCTCATACTATGGATATATTTGGAGAGATATTAGAAGGAATTGAATATATACATAATAAAAATATTCTTCATAGAGATATTAAACCAGACAATATAATTATTAATTATTCAAAAGAAAAAAAATTAAGTGTTAAACTTATAGATTTTGGATCAGCTTGTTGGCTTGATAAAAAAGATGATGATTTTGTTAGGGTAACAAAGAGTTTTTCTCCAATAGAAATGTATGGAACAGAAAGTAAACAAGGGTTTGAAACAGATATCTACAGTGTATTTGCAACTTTGTACTATATGATAGAAGGGGAAAAGATAAAAGGAGCACCAGAAAGAATATTTGAACCTGAGATATTTTTTAATAAAAATATAGATGAGCATTTAAGAAATCTAATAAAAAAAAATCTGCATATAGAACTTGGCAAAAGGGATAAAAGTATAGAAAGTATAAAAAAGAAGCTCGTAAAAGAAGGAGAAAATACTGATTTTGATGAAACTACTTATGACTTTTGGGAATAAAGTATAAATTATTTAAATACAAGAAATAAAGGCGGAAATATGACTGATAAAGATAAACTTACAGATGTGAGAGAAGTTTTTGATAATGAACTACGTGAAATGGAAAGTGGTTTTTTAAGGAAAGTATATAGAATATTTATTGGAGATTACTTTAAAGAACTTATAGGTGTTACTGAAAATAAACTTTTTAACATGAAAAAAAGAGGGTATATGTCTAAAAAGAGAGAAAAAGAAGAAGTGATATACCAAGGAATAGTAACTTTAGAAGAACTTGAATATGCAAAAGATTCATTGTTTCCATATTTTTCTGAAGATTTGATAAAAGATGAAGAGATAAATCTGGTTAATAAAGGGAATGAAGTAATTGCCAAAGGCATAATACTTGATAAAAAAAATGAACTAGAAAACTTGGGAAAAAATATCTATATAGGAAGTTATTGGGTAGAAGGTGAAGAAAAAACTTTTGAATATTATTTTGAACAAGATAAAAGGTATATAAAAGAAGAAGAGAAATTAAAAAAAGTATATGAACAAAATAATATAAAATGGATACCAATATTTGGGCCTTATAGCCGTAAGATATTTTCTCTTAAAATAAAAAATATAGAATCAAAAGATATAGGCTTAATTGAAAAAATTACATTTAATCATGAAGAAATTAAGTTTTTGAAAAATTATATATTAGTATGGAATGTAAAACAAGAAAAAGTTTTGAGTACATCAGATTCTAGTTACAAAGAAAGTGGATATTATGAACATAGAGTAGAGATAAGTAGTGAGAATAAAATAATGGTAGATTTGCCTGGAGTAGAAATAATAGATATATATAAAGATAGATTAGGTGATTTGGTAGTTGGAGCTAAAACTAAAAATGTCATTAGTTGGGATATTTGGATGGTGAAAAAACAACTAGAGTTGAATGAATTTAAGGAGTTTAAATACAAGCTTGTTAGTAATGAACAATATGAAGATTTTAGCGGACTTATGAAAAAAATAAATGGTAGAAGAGTAAGGAGTGTGGGAGAGATATATAGATTATCAAAAGCTTTTAAGTGTTTTGATAATATGGAAATAACCCAAGTAAAAGACTGGAATAAAGATGTTTATATAAAAATCACTTTTGAAAATGAAGGTGTATTTAAAGAAGAAGTTAAAGATTTTTTTGGAGAGTTATTATATGAAGAATTTTGGGAATGCAGATTCGAGATAAAAATGCAGTAGATAAAG
>CAZHXU010000375.1:0-2096 GCA_964536535.1 uncultured Fusobacteriaceae bacterium | reverse complement strand
AAATGTAATTTTTTATATGTAATATAGATAAAATTAATTATATTTTTTTCAAAAGATAAATTATTACACATAAAAAACAACGAGAAAAATCACACAAAAAAAAGATTTGAAAAATAATTTTTTATGGTCTATACTCGTCCCGAGGTGATAGAAATGAAGAAAAAAATAATTTTAATGTTCTTATTGGTAACAACAATAGCATTTGGAGGAACAACATATTTAACTAAGTCAGGAGCGTTATTATTTAGAATGTCAACTTCTTGGGTGAGATAAATGGGATATGCGTGTATAAAACAACATGATACGACAGATTGTGCAGCAGCATGCATAGCAACCATTGCTAAACACTATGGTTTGAAACTGCCAATAATGAAGATAAGAAGAGCTGCTACAACAGATAAACAAGGTACAAATTTATTAGGAGTAAAAAAAGCTGTAGAAGAACTTGGGCTTGAAATGAAAGCATATAGAGCGGAAGAAAAGGACTTAACTCCTAAACTTAATTTTCCGTTCATAGCTCATATACATAAAGACGGTTTACTACACTATGTAGTAGTTCACACAATAAAAAAAGGGAAGTTGATAATTGCTGACCCCGCAAAAGGAATAATTAAATACTCAATAAAAGAGTTTAATGAATTTTGGTCTGGAGTGGTAGTTTTTATTAATCCAACAGAAGCATTTAAAAAGGGAGATGAAACAGAAGGATTATTTAGTAGGTTTTTTCATATAATAAAACCCCATATAAAGTTAGTAACTCATGTGGCATTAGCTTCTATACTTATTACAATATTTGGTTTGGTAGGAACATATTATTATAGGTTCTTGATTGATGATATACTGGCAAACTTCTTGAAGAATAGCTTGGTAGTTTTTACAATTGGCATGATAATGATAAGTTTGTTTAAAATAGCACTTACAAGCTTTAGGTCATATATGATGATATATTTAGGCCAAGTAATAAATACAGACTTGATTTTGAAGTACTACCAGCACGTAATAAATTTGCCAATGAACTTCTTTGAGACAAGAAAAACAGGAGAGATAATATCTAGACTAAGTGATGCAGGCAAAATTGTAAGCAGTATAAGTGGAGTAACTTTGACACTTATGATAGATGTTTTGATGGTGTGCATAGCAGGGATATTATTAGCAAATCAAAATTTGAAGATGTTTATGCTTGCAGTAATTTTTATACCCTTACACTTAATCTTAGCTATAGTATTTGTAGGACCATTTCAAAAAAGGCATAGAGAAGAAATGGAAAATTATGCTCAAATAGAGTCATACTTAGTAGAGTCTATAAATGGTGTAGCAGGAATAAAATCCCTTAATGCAGAAGAAGAAACAAACTATACTTTAGAGAAAAAATTTATTAAAGGAGTAATAAGTTCCTTTAAAACGGATTTTTTAGGAATAATATCGGGAACTATAGAAGGGATTGTTAGTAACTTATCAAGCTATCTAATTTTATTTATAGGGGGGATGGAAGTAATTAATGGGAACTTATCTATTGGACAATTAATAAGCTTCAATGCATTGTTTTCATACTTTTTTAGTCCAATCCAAAATCTGATAGATATAATTCCATCAATTCAAGAGGCATACATAGCATCTGAAAGGTTAGGAGATATTCTTGATTTAGATAGTGAAAAATCGATGGATGCAAACAGTATAAAATTAAAAAAAATTTTAGGGAATATAGAAGTAAAGAATCTTAATTTTCAATATGGAACTAGAGAACAGGTCTTATATGACATTAATTTTGAAATAAAAAAAGGAGAAAAGGTAGCGATTGTTGGAGAGAGTGGTTCTGGAAAAAGTACTTTAATTAAATTATTGATGAAATATTATGAAATAAAAGACGGTGAGATACTTATAGATGGATATCATTTGAATGATATAGGAGTAGAAAGCTTGAGGAAAAGAATAGCGTATGTATCTCAAGATGTATTTTTATATAGTGGAAGTATCAAAGAGAATTTAGAATTTGGTTTTGAAAATAAGGAAATGTCAGAACTTGTTAAAGCATGCAAAATGGCCGAAGCTCATGAATTCATTAATAAAATGCCATTAAGATATAATTCACTTATTGG
>CAZHXU010000374.1:0-2097 GCA_964536535.1 uncultured Fusobacteriaceae bacterium | reverse complement strand
GAAGAGTGGAAGAAAAAGATGATGGAAATCTATGGTCTTTTTGGATTTATATAAATAAATACTAGAAAGAATGGTCTTTTACTAAAAACTGAAATTTTAAGGAGAGCTTACTATTTATAAAAAAATAATTGAAATTTCCTGTTGACTCAGATATACTTTATATAATGCTTTTATTATAAAGGAGAAAAAATGAAGATAGAACTAAGAAATGTTGGGATGTTAAAAAATGCAAATATTATTTTAGAAGATATAGCAGTTGTTGTAGGTAAAAATAACAGTGGTAAGAGTACAATAGGTAAAAGTGTATATACACTTTTACATTCAATTTCAGAGCATCAAGAACTAAATTATAAAAAAGAAACAATTAATTTAATAAAAGCAAAAATAAGTAATATTAGTGTGTTAATAAGACTTCTTCAAGAAAATGAAGGAGAAGCGAAAAAGCAAATTTTTAAATTAGAAAAACTGGAAAAAAATCTAAATATAGACAATCTAATAAAAATTAAAAATGAAATTATAGACATAAAAAATTATTATAAAAATAAAGAAAGAAATATTGAAGTTCATAGAGAAAAAAATATTGATTCTGGAATACTAAATAGAAAGTACTTAATAAATTCTATAATAGAGAATTCTAATATCATTTTAAATTTTTTAGAAAATGATAGCTCAGAAAATTCAGCAAAAAAAAGAATTATAAAAAAAATACTAGAAGTAGAATTTGATACACCTATTAAAAATAATGAAAAAAATTTGGAAATAAAAATAGAAGACCTAGAATTGTCATATAAAAATGAAAGTGTTGATTTTAATTATGATAAAAATAAAAAATATATATGGAACGAAGCAATTTTAATAACAACTCCAATGATATTAAATTTTATGAAGATGTTAGATTTAAGTGAAATTAATGAATTTGATTATTCTCATGATTCTTTTTTACTACAATTGTTAATTGAAAAAAAAGAAAAAAATATTTTTGAAGATATTTTATACAAAGAAATTAATGGTATCGAAAAGAAGATTCAAGAAAAATTGAAAGGTCAATTAAAATACAATGAATCTAGTAGTTTAATTGAGTTTGAAGATAATTCAGGAAGAATTTTTGGTCAAAATGATTTAGCAACAGGAGTAAAGAGTTTAGGAATAATTATGATGTTGTTGAAAAAAATGAATCCATCGACAGTCTTAATTTTAGATGAACCTGAAGTACATCTTCATTCAGAATGGCAAATTTTCTTGGCAGAGATAATTACTTTGATAGTCAAAAGATTAAGGATGAAAGTTTTAATAACAAGTCATAGCCCAATTTTCCTTGAAGCTATAGAAGCTTATGGGAAAAAGGAAGGGCTCAATAACAATTTCTATTACTGTGAAAAAGGTGAAGTTAAAAAAGTAGATGAAGAAATCAATTTGATGTTTCAAAAAATTAATGGTAATGCGTTAGACATGCTAGATAATATCCTTATAAAAGAGAGTGATGACCTTGATTAAGAATTCACTTACTGAAGTATCAGATAGATTAATTGTTTCTGCTAAAGAATTTATAGATTTAGATAAAACGAAAGCTTTGGAAAAAAAATTAGAAAAATTTAAAAGTTGTGATGGTTTACATACCAATGGAAATAAATTGATTTTAATGGAATTTAAAAAATGTGATTTGTTTTACAAGGAAACGTTGAATCCTATTCAAGAGAAAAAAGTCGAAGAAATAATAAAAAGTATACCTTTTAAAATTTTAGAAACTCTATTAGTGCTATTACCAAATTTTATAGATGACTTTAGAACGAACTCTAATTATAAAATAAAAGTACTTATAGTACTAGGAAGTAAAAAAGAAGGCTTTTCGGAAGAGGTTGCTAAATTAAGAAACAGAGCGACTAAAATGATGAAGAGACCACAATTAATAAAACTAGAAACTGCAACCCAGAAGTATACTTCTACGCCTTACATTGAGAGTGTAGATATAATTACTAAAGAAGACTTTGTTAAAAAATACAAAATAAATTAATTAATGGGAACTCCTAAAAATTATTAATTACAAAAAGTGGCTTTCGCCACTTTTCTTTTTAGAATAATGATCTTTGGTTAGTTTCA
>CAZHXU010000373.1:0-2103 GCA_964536535.1 uncultured Fusobacteriaceae bacterium | reverse complement strand
AAATTTAATTTGTGTAATCTGAGGAATTCGTGGTTAATATTGTTTTTTTATATTTCACATAAATTATAGAATTTATTCAATTAAAATCTATAAAAAAAATAAAGAGCCAAGAGGCTCTTTAATCTAATCTATAATGTATTTTAGAGAAAATTCTTCACCTGAGATTTTTTGGAATAAATCTTCAAATTTATATAAACCACTAGGCTCTATTATCTCATTATATAAAAACTCCTTAAATTCTTTAGGATTTTTTTCTATATCAAAACCTTTTTCTTCGAAAGCTTTTTTTAACATCTCACAAGTTACATCTCCCATAAAATAATTATGAAGATAGATAGGGTGTGTTGTAAAATGAATTCTAAATGCCCAAGCAGGTTCAAAATTAGGCTTCTCACTTCCATATAAATCATTTGAAATTTTTGCATATAAGTCTAATATATCTTCGTGGTTAGATAAATCATTTTTATATAATTCTTGATCAAAGAAGATATTATGTATTGCTTGAAGTGAATTTAATTTTTTCCATTGATTATACTCTTCAAATGCCCTTCTACCCTCTTCATCCACCTTAATTATATCGTCAAAGAATAATGGACTTGATAAGAAACTACCAAATAAATTTGCAATACCTTCACTTATAATTCCACTTACACCAAGGTTTAATATCTCTTTTGGATTTAACATAAATGAATGGATTCCATGACCAGTTTCATGTAATAAAACTCCGTATTCATTATAAAGTCCCTTTACATTTGCTAGTATTCTACAGTCTACACCTTCATTTATTGGGAAGAAGTAACCCCATTCACTCTTGTTTTTTCTGCTAAATACATCATAAGTAATATTGTATTTTGTTATGTCTATATCAAATTTATTAAAGAAGTTTACTAAATTCTCATAAAAATCAGCCATAGAAACTTTTTGGTTAAGTACGCTAGCAATTTGACTACTAATATAACTCTCATCCCAAGGCATAATCTTGTCATCATTTAAATATTTATTAGCATAATATTTTCTCTTTTCATTTATTTTATCTATGTTTTTTGATAAATCATCCTTCCAAGTATTAAATACATTAGAACTCAATTCATTTTTATCTAACATATAATCTACAAAATTATCAAAACCAGCTTTTTTAGCTAACTCTTTTCTTAAGTTTATTAATTTTAAGAAACCAGCATCTACAAGTTTTTGATTTATTTGATTTTTAGCTAAATAAGCATTTTTTCTCTTTTCTCTGTCTTCTTCATTTGCCAAAATTTGATTTAGCTCTACAGAACTTACTTCTCTTCCATCTAAAATGGCTCTATGCTTGTTTAAAACTCCCGAAAGTTCATTTGATACATTTTGAATCTTTGACTGTAACAAAACTAACTCTTTATTTTGGTGGTAGTCTTTAAATGAGTTGTACATAAGTTCAGCTCTTCTACCATCCATGCCTCCAAGATTCATATTGTACATTTCTTTTACTATTTCATAGTTTTTTTTATCTTCATAGTGTCCAACTAATCTTTTATAACTTTCATTCAAATCAAAGTCATATCCAACTGTATATTGGACCCACATTCTCTCTGAATAATCTCTTCCAAAATCATTTCCTTTTTCAAAAATATTTTGTAATTTTTCCATCTTACCCCTCCTAAATTTGTCTATATATAATAACACATTTTTCCATTACTATCAATCTAGATAGAACTTTTATAAAAGTTCATATTTAAACCATATTTTAAAAAAGTTATTTTTTTAATAAAATTAATAAAAATTAAACTAATACCTGTTATTCAATTTTTTATTTTTTTGGTTATTAATAAATTAATTAATATCCTGAAATTTTTATCTATATTTTTATAAATGTTTGATTAAAATTTAGTATAAAAGAAAAAGACCAATTAGGTCTTTTATAATAAAATTTATAAATTTTATTTTCTTACTTTAAATTTTTCTTAAGTAAAAAATTAATGATGTATCTACCGAACAAAGAATAATATTAATAAGGAGCATATCCTGATATTAAAATTCTAAAAAAGAACTCTATTTAAAATTACTAATATCTATAGGATATTTATTAGTCAAAAAATCCTTCTTTAACAAATCTTTGATCTC
>CAZHXU010000372.1:0-2123 GCA_964536535.1 uncultured Fusobacteriaceae bacterium | reverse complement strand
GTATCAAGACAAAAGTGACAAAGAATATTGAAAAAACTTTTAATTCACAAAAAAAACTGATTTTTTATAAAACCAGTCTTTTATCTTCAATTTAAAAGGTTGGGTTACCCCAACCTTTATATTATTTTTTTAATATTTCTTTTATTGCTCCTATTAAGTTATCTACATCTTCAATAGTCAATTCTCCAATAGTTCCTACTCTTATAAGTTTCCCCATAAAAGCACCTTGTCCTCCTGCTACTTGGAAGTTGTATTTTTTATCCAACTCTTGTCTTACTGCTTCTGTATCAATCTCATCATTTCCTAAGAAAGAAATAAGAGTATTTCCTCTATCTTCTTCTTTTTCAACAAATAAACTAAATCCAAGTGCTGTAAGTTCAGTTTCTAACTTATCTCTAAGATTTCTAGCATGTTTTTGTATACCTTCTAATCCTTGTTTCAAGATTTTTTCGCAAGAATAGTTAGCTGCTACTACTAATCCGATTGCTGGTGTCCATGGTGTTTGTGTTTTACCTTCATAAGCTTTATAAGCTGTTTTCAAATCAAAATAGAACTTTGGTAAATCTGATTTTTCCATAGCTTTTTGTGCTTTTTGAGATAATGTTATAAATGCTAAACCTGGAGGCAATAAGAATCCTTTTTGACTTCCTGCTATAGCACAATCCACATTCCACTCGTCAAATTTAAATTCATTAACTACTAATCCACTAATTACATCTACTATAAGAAGCATATCTGTACCTTTAGTTAACTCACCTAATTTTTTAACATTGTGTAATACACCAGTAGAAGTTTCACTGTACTGAATAAAAATTCCTTTTAAGTCAGGATTATTTTTTATTACTTCTTCTACTTCTTCTACTTTGTAGCTACTTCCCCAATCATATTGTAGTTCTATAACTTCCAAACCATAAGTTTCAGAAATTTCTTTAAATCTATTTCCAAAGTATCCAGCATTGATTACAAGTACTTTTTCTCCTTTAGAAAATAGGTTTACAACACTTGATTCCATTACTCCCGTACCAGAAGAAGTCATAGTTAAAACTTTTTCTTTTGTATCAAAGATTTTTCCAAGATTATTAGTCAAATTAACTAATATATCTGCAAAGTCTTTCATTCTATGATGTATCATATCTCTTGAAAGTACTTCTAAAACATCTTTTGGTACATTAGTCGGACCAGGTGTGAATAAAATTTTGCTCATATTACCATTCCCCCATATATAAAAATATAAATTATCAACACTCTGTTTTAATATTTAGCATTATTGTATTAAAAATATAATACAATAATAGGTGGAAAATTGCAAGGAATTTTTCCTCTAAATATTATTTTTTACCCTTTACTAAATCATCTAATGTAACTGCCATTTTTAAGATATCTTCTAAATCATCTAATCTAAGCATATTTGGACCATCACAAGGTGCATTATCTGGGTCTTCATGTACTTCTGCAAATATTGCATCTACTCCTACTGATAAAGCTGCTCTCATTAATGGATATACAAATTCTCTATTTCCACCTGTTGAACAACCTAATCCTCCTGGTATTTGCACCGAATGTGTTGCATCAAATACTACAGGATATCCAAATTGTCTCATTTCTAAGAATGATCTCATATCTACAACAAAATTATTGTATCCAAATGTAGTTCCTCTCTCACAAAGCATAATGTTTTCATTTCCTGCTTCTTGTAATTTTGTTACTACATTTTTCATATCCCAAGGTGCAAGGAACTGACCTTTTTTTACATTTATTGGTAAACCTGTTTTTGCTGCTGCTACTAATAGGTCTGTTTGTCTACATAAAAATGCCGGTATTTGAATCATATCTACTACTTTTGCTACTATTTCAGCTTGGTATGATTCGTGAATATCAGTTATTACTGGTACTCCTACTTCATCTTTGACTTTTTTTAGTATACGCAGTCCTTCTTCCATACCTACACTTCTAAATGAACTTATACTACTTCTATTTGCTTTATCAAATGATGATTTAAAAACATAATTGATTCCTAATCTATCACAAATCTCTTTTATAGCTTTTGCTACTCTAAGACTCATCTCTTCACTTTCTATAGCACAAGGCCCAGCTATAAGCATAAATCTATTATTTTCACCAAC
>CAZHXU010000371.1:0-2132 GCA_964536535.1 uncultured Fusobacteriaceae bacterium | reverse complement strand
ATAGTCTAGTATTTTTTTCATTTTAGTTTTGATCATATTAAAACCTCCTTTTTTTTAAGTATATCACTCTTAATAAAGGATTACAATTATTATCGATAATATAGTTTGACACATATAATATAATATAGTAACATAAATAAAATAAAAAGATGTGGAGGGTGTATGGAAGATAAAACATATTATATTAGACCTAAATATAAATCATCAAAAAAAGAGATAGTTAATCTAGAAAATTTTAGAAGTATAAAAAAAACAAAAATAAAACTATCTAATTTTGTTACTTTAGTTGGTGGGAATTCAACAGGTAAAACGAATATTTTGGAAAAACTATTTAGATTACAGGGAAATTATTTTGATTTGGACGATTTACTAGAAAAGTTTTCAAAAAAATATTTTTTTGTTTATGATAGAATCTCTTCTGATTATAAGTTAGAGTATAATTTGAAATATAAGACTATAGGGTTAAATGATATAGAGTTTTATTTAAATTTTTTTGAAGAAAATAAAAAATATAATATAAAGGGATTTGAAGATACAGTAATTATACCAACTAATAAGATAGAGTTTGATAAAGACAAAGAAAAGAGAGTTGATGTTTTCAATAAGTCATATAATAGATTCTTTGTAGATCAAAAGAATAAGAGGCATGAATATTACTCTCTTTTATTTAGTATGTTTCATTTGAAAGGTACTCAAGTTGTAAAAGATATAAATAAAAAATTAATGAAATTACTAGAAATAGGATTCAATATTAATGGAAGAAATTCTGAATCAATTTTCAAAATATTATCATTAATGCCTGAGATAAATGATAATATAAATAATGTTATTGGAGAAATATTAAATTTAAATAAAAATGGAAAAAAAATATCAATTATACTATCTTTGGATATTGATACAGATGAAAAAAATGGAGTAACAGCAAATCAATTCAAAGTATTGATAAAGGATGAAGAAGAAGAAAGTGTTGTTCCTCCTTCATTCAAAAGTGCGGGAATAAACTCAATAATTGTTTTGGTTACCATAATTGAATTTTTGAAAGTATTAATTTTAAAAGGGCATGAAAATTATAGGGAATTAAACTTTTTGATGTTAATAGATGAACCTGAGTTGCATATTCACCCAAGTATTCAGATAGAACTCGCGAAATATCTTTACGATACCAGTGTCAATACCAATAAAAAAATTAGAATGGTGTTAGCAACACATTCACCTTTTATGGTAAATACTAATGGACTAGAAAGTACTTATATTGTTGATTACTCAAAAGAAAAAGGTACTGTAGCAAATAAACTTTTGGATTATACACAGGAAATGGGAACAGAGAGCTGTAACATATTAAAACCTATAGAATATTCTTTAGGAGTAGAATTTAATGATTTTTTAAAACCAACTATAGTAGTAGAGGGTGAGGAAGAATTATTTTTATTTAAGAGGGTAAAAGGAATCTTCAATTATATTGTAAATATAAAGAATATAAAAGGAAAAAATAATATAAGTCCTTATCTGATATTATTTAATCAGTATAAATCACAAAATGAAAAATTTTTGATATTTTTGGATGCAGATGTTAAAGAAAGTGATATTAAATCGATTGGAAAGAAAAAGGAAGTTTTAAATGCTTTAGGAGAGCATTTATACTTTATAGGAAAAGAAGTATATAAACATAATGATTATATTGTGGGAGAAAAACTTAAAGTAAAAGGTAAGTTTGGAGAAGCTTTAGAAGACCTGATTATTGAAATTGTAGGAGAAGATAAGTTGAAGGAAATAGTTGAAGAACAAATGATACATAATGAAGTTGAGTTTTTAGAAAGTTACCATCATGACTTGGAAGGAATAAGTTACTTTGAAATTAAAGAAATTTTTCTAAAAAAAATTCTAAAAACAAATAAGGATCTTCAGAAAAAACTTTTTAAAGCAATAAAAGTATCCTTATTTCATGAAATGGATGAACTAGAAAATTTTAAAAAGTTTGAAAAGATTATACTGAAAATAGTAAAAGAGAAGTTTGAAAAGAATTAGAGTGATAGATTTTAGATTTAAAAGACAGGGTTAATCCTGTCTTTTATTTTACGTAAAAATGTTTACATTTTATTTACATAACTTTTATACTCCTTTTACACTTGTTA
>CAZHXU010000370.1:0-2136 GCA_964536535.1 uncultured Fusobacteriaceae bacterium | reverse complement strand
CTTTTATTTTAATTCTTTTATTATATCTTCTAATTGATATAAATAACTAGAAAAATCCGAATAGAAAACATCTTTTTCTATTCTTTTATTATTTATTTCATTCATTGCTTCTGTCATTTTCGATATTTTTCCAAAATTTTGATTAAAATAATCATTTATCTGACTTACATAATCACTATTTTCTTCAGAATATCTTCTTACTTCTTCCATATTTGCCATTACGTTCTTATCTTTTTCTACCAATTTTTCAAATTCCATTTTCATATTATTGGTACTTTTTGATACATTTTCTATATTTTCAAATGCTTCTACTGTTTCATCAGCCACCTTATTTATATCGGCTACTACACTTTTCATATTTACTTCAATTTCACCACTCAAGTTTTTTGTATTGTCAGCTAATTTTTTTATCTCTTGTGCAACAACAGAAAAACCTCTGCCTGTTTCTCCTGCTCTTGCTGCTTCGATACTGGCATTAAGGGATAACAAATTGATTTTATACGCTACACCATTTATACTTTCTACTATTTTTTCTACTTTTTCTGCTTTATTTTTCAGCCCTTCAAAAACTTTTATATAGTTTTTATACAAATTTTCCAAGTTCAAAACTTGCTCATTTAATTCATCAACTTTTTTCCCATTATTTTCAAGTATATTTCTATTTTCTTTTAGAGATTCTTTTGTCAATTCTCCTGCTTTATTTATATTCTCTATTCCAAATACTATTTCATTAAGATTTTCTTTACTAAGATGTATACTTTCATTTATTTCTTTCGAATCTCTTGCTACTTCTAATACTTTTTCTCCAAAATAATATTCTTCTTTACTTTGTTTTTTTAATGCTTTTAACATTATATTATATAGTTCTTCACTAGTTTCTAGTACTAACTCTTTTTTTCCTTCTACTCTCTTCTCTTCCTTTATCATGTTTTCTTTTTCATTTTCATCATTTTTTCTAAAAAACATATTATCTCCCCATTACTAACATAGTCATTGTTTGATTCAAATGTTGCTTTTTATACTGCTCTCCATAAGATACAAAACCACCGTAATCTCCCATAGATTCAAGTCCTCTCGATAATTCTTTTAGATTCCCTTCTCCTTCAAACTGAATTGACCTTAATATACAATTTACGCAAAACATTCCATATATCTTTTCAAAATCTTCATCTATAAGTTTTTTGGTCATCTTTTGAGCTTCAACAGGGTTAATCCCTTTTAGTATTTCACCTTTACTATTTTCAAAAACCTGAGCATACATATTAAGATTATTTCCTTCAATACTTGCTATACTACTTATAAATACGTCTTTTCCTACAACACGACCAATAGGATTTTTCAATACTTCTTTTTCTAATTTATTAGGGTTTATACCTAATAATTTTGCATACCTTTCTCTTGCAGGTTGACCGTCAATTTCTATAATTTTCCTATTTTTTTCATCTGCTTTTGTTATATTAATTTCTATTCCTTGAGATTCAAATATATTTTCTCTATAAAGCTTCATTTTTACTCTAGACTTAACAAGTGTTAGTATAGCCCCATCTCTCAATATATCTCCATCAATAGATAATAATGTTTCTTCAAATTTCAGGTCATCTCCTGCACTCCCTCCTATTAATTGAAGATTACCATCAAATATAGAGTTTATTACAGATAATACTTTTTCTTCTGCCAAACGAAGCCCATCAACTAATAATATTCCACTCAAATCTTTATATTCTTTCATCTCTTCTTTATATCCCAAATTATTAAGTGATTTAATTATATCTCGTCTATAAAGAAGTGGTATTTTACTAATCCCTTTTATTACAACAGACTCTATCTTCATTGATTCTTCTCCAAAAGAAATAGCTGATACTCCTCCTTTTGTTATTCCACTCTTTTTAGATATTTCTCCACTAGTAGTTGTACCTATTACTTTACAATTATCTCCAATCAAGTTTTTAATCTCTTTTGATAATGCCAAAAAATCATACTTACTACTTGAAAAAAACATAAAAATTTTACTTTTATTACTATAACAATTTGTAACTAATTCTGATGCTACTTTTTTTACATCTTGCCCGTTAGAATAGTAACTCTTAAAAAACATCTTTTGCCCCCTTAATGTATAATCCAAATTATCGACTTTTT
>CAZHXU010000369.1:0-2166 GCA_964536535.1 uncultured Fusobacteriaceae bacterium | reverse complement strand
GGCAGACACTGAGCTCCAAGTGAGTCGTCTGCACTTGGGGCGTTACATCAGTTTTCAGGATCAGGTGAAGCTGGAGGACGTTGCGCTGGCTTTCGAGGCTGCCAGACGTGAAGTGCTGGGGGATGAGCCTTTCGCGGTGATTACCCACAGTACCGGCGCCGCGGTTGTGCGCTGTTGGTTGGAGACTTTCTTCGGAGCCCAAAAGCTGGCGGCTTGTCCCGTGACTCATATGATCATGCTGGCACCGGCCAACCACGGCTCTGCCTTGGCACAGCTTGGCAAGTCGCGCCTTGCCAGGATTAAGGCCTGGTTCGATGGATTGGAACCAGGGCAGAAGATCCTTGACTGGTTGGAGTTGGGCAGCCTGGGACAGGCCTCTTTAAGTCAAGCCTGGCTTAACTATGATTTTGAAGCTGCTAGGCTTTGGCCCTTGGTGCTGACCGGCGAAAGCATAGATGCATCCCTCTATGATTATCTCAACTCCTATACCGCCGAGCCGGGCTCGGATGGTGTCGTGCGGGTCGCCGCGGCGAATATGAATTATGCTCGGTTGCAATTGGTGGAGCAGGCTCAGGAATGTGACAGCTTTGATGGTGCCTGCGTGGCCAAGCTGGTGCCGGCAAGTTTCATTCAGGCTCCTGTCAGTGGCTTTGGCATTATTCCCAGGGCCAGTCACAGCAAAGAAAAAATGGGGATCATGCGCTCTGTCAGTCGCAGAAATGCCACTAACAAGCCGGTGGTGCAGGCGATTCTTAATTGGTTAAAAGTCGACTCGGTAGAGGCTTATCGTCATGCCTGTCAGGAGTTTGCGCGGCAAACCCAAAGCCGGGCTACCAAGAAGCGTTACACTATGTTGGTGATTCGGGTGTGGGATGATACCGGCGCCGCCATAGAGGATTTCGATTTTTATCTGCTCAGTGGCGAGCAGTATCTGCCGGGTATTTTGCCTAAGGGCTTTATGCAGGATAAACAGCGCAATCAGCAGAGCCGCAACTGCCTGACTCTGTATCTGGATGCCGCCAAGATGCAGACCCTGCCTCAGGGTAAAATCGGTTTTAAGCTGGTACCGCGCCCCGATGATGGCGGCTGTTATTATCGTGCGGCTGAGTTCCAGTCTGATGCCGGCGCGGTATCCAGGCTGCTGAAGCAAGACGCCACTTTGGAAGTGGATCTCTTGCTTAAGCGGCATCGTGATGGCGGGCTGTTTACCCTTGTCAGCCCTGAAGAGGGCGGCGATTTTTCCCGCTTACCTCCCCAGGGGGAACTTGCCGAGATTTGATGGCTAATTTTTTACAGTACTCCTGCTGGCCACAGACCATGGTCCTCTTGACATTGTTCCGGGCGCTCCCTAGTCTGCTTGAACAATAGTCAAGGTGGTAAGCAATGGAAATCAAGTATCAGTTAAAGCCCGCCGCAGAGCGTCGCTCAGAGCAGTTTTGTCCTGAAGGTAATGTTGGCTTTGGTCGTCTGCGCACCGACCATATGTTCATGATGGATTATTATGATGGCGAGTGGCGGGATCCCCGCAATGTCCCCTATGGTCCGTTTGAGATGGCTCCCGGCGCTATGGCGCTGCATTATGGTCAGAGTATTTTTGAGGGCGCCAAGGCCTTTATGCATGAAGACGGTGAGATTTATACTTTCCGGCTCAACAAGAATGCCGAACGCATGAACCGCTCTGCCGATATCGTCTGTATTCCCAATATTGATGAAGCGATGCAGCTTAAGGCGATCAACGCCCTTATCGATGTCGACCGTCTCTGGTTCCCCATGCAGGAAGGGGCTTGCCTCTATATCCGGCCCTTTATTTTTGCCACCGAAGACAGACTGTCAGTCAGCCCGGCCAACCGCTACACCTTCTGTGTGGTGATGAGCCCCAGCGGCGCCTACTATGGTGAGAGCCTCAACGCCATTCGCCTGCTGATCAGTAAAGAATTCCACCGCGCGGTATCCGGTGGTACCGGTGCTTCCAAGGCTGCCGGCAACTATGCCGCTTCCCTGCGTGCCGGTAAGGCGGCTGCGGCTCACGGTGCTTCCCAGGTGCTGTATCTGGACTCGACCAATGAATATATCGAAGAAGCCGGGGCGATGAACCACTTCCATATTCTCAAGGATGGTACAGTGATCATCCCTGAGTTTACCGATACCATACTCAAGTCGATCACC
>CAZHXU010000368.1:0-2195 GCA_964536535.1 uncultured Fusobacteriaceae bacterium | reverse complement strand
TTATTCTAAATTTTTAGGGGTGAGTTATGGAACTGTGGGATATCTATGATAAAAAGAGAGAATTAACGGGAAAAACCAGACAAAGAAGAGAAAATTTTGAAGAAAATGAATACCATCTATCTGTACAGGTATGGATAATCAACTCAAATAAGGAACTACTTATATCAAAAAGAGCCCCAAACAAACTCTTTCCTAATATGTGGGAGTGCACAGGTGGAGCAGTTATCACAGGAGAAGATAGTCTACAAGGTGCATTAAGAGAAGTAGAAGAAGAGCTGGGCATAAAACTTTGTGAAACAAAGGCTAAGATAGTTTTTTCTCAGAGAAGAGATGAACTTCTATTCCCCGATTTTCTTGATGTTTGGTTATTCAAAGAAGATATAGATATAAACCATATAAAATTGGGAGTAGATGAGGTAGAAGATGCAAAGTGGGCAAAAAAGGAAGAAATAAAATCTATGATAGATAAAGGAGAGTTTCTTTCTTGGTTTGATTATTTAGATGATTTGTTTAAATATATAGATGAAAACTAAATCTTTACAATAATCGTTTAAATTTTACTTAATCGATATATACGGAGGTATAATGGAAAAGACATTGAAAGAATATTATGAAAGTTTGACAACAAATAGGAGAAATTTCACAATTCAATTGAGTAATATTATTAGTAATCAATTGAAAAAACACAAAAATCAAGAATCCAACTTTGATTCAGTTATAAAAACAATAGCTATAGATGCTAGTTTTGGAATGGGAAAGTCACATTTTGCAAAAGGCTTAAATTACTCTTTAACAGAAGTTATAAAGGTTCAAACTGGAACTAAAATAGAAGTTATTGAGTACAATGCATGGGAAAGTGACTTTTTTCAAGACCCAATGAAAACTATTCTTTATAAACTACTTAACAATGTACACAATGATGACAAGCTTGACATAGAAACAAGAAAAATGTTTTCTAGTACATTAAAAATTTTAGGTGAGGATAATTCATCAATTCCAGTTTCAACAGTTTCTCTACCAATTTTTAAAATAGTAAATATACTTAAAAATCATGGTATAATAGAAGACTTGAATGACTATAAAAATTATCTTGAACTAATAGAAAATGTAAAAAAAATTGTCCAAGCAACTTCAAGCTTAAGAGAAAACGAATACAAACCTAAAGTAATTATAGTTGATGAACTTGACAGGTGTCGACCCAATTTCTCTGTTGAAGTTTTAGAAGCAATCAAACACTTCTTCAACCTTAGAGGATTAATTTTCGTATTTCTAATAAATAAAGAGCAGTTAACAGAGAGTGTAAAATCTATCTATGGAGATGTGCAAGGTAGCAACGAATCCTATTTTAAAAAATTCTTTGATTTAGAGTTTAAGCTCCCTGAAATAGAGATAAAAGAGTTTATTGAAAAGGAGTTTGAAACTGAATTTCCAGAGAATAAGCTTTATACTTTATATGATGATACATATGTTGCAGACCTAGATTTATGGGCGACTAGATTATTTACTATTTTTTATGAAGCTCATCATAAATTTCTTCAACTATCCGCAAGACAATTTCTAAAATTAAAAAATAAATTCGAGTTACTTTTGAGTTCTATTGATGAAGAAGAAAAAGAATCTGTTTTTTTTATACATGTTCTCATCTATGAGTTCCTCAAAAAAGAAAAAATGAATAAAGAGATTGGCAAACCATTCTTTGACGTTCTTGCTAGATATCATATTGAGGGGAACGAAGGATATTTACATTCTCATTATAACTCAAGTAGAATAAAAGTGTCATTTAAAAGTAAGGATATCTATAATGCAGAGCTCTCTACTTCAGAGTCTCACTCTTTATTTACTTCCTTGAGTCGCTACGAGACAAATGTTATAGCTTTTGATACATTAGTAATTTTCGATAAATATTTTTATGCTTTTAAGCATAATTCAAAAAAGATAGCAAATTTGAGATTATTTGATATAAATAATGGAGAGCCTCAATTATATATTTCAAAAAAAACTTTAACTAATTTGTCATTAGGCGAAATAAATAAAGCATGTCATACAAAGTTAGAGTTATTGCATATATTAGATAATAAACATAATTAGAAGGAGGGAAATAATGTATCTACAAATAACAAAAAAAATTAACGATAAATTCAAACACATTGTCAGAGAAGATAAAAAAGAAGATAGTGACGAGTTCTTTTCTTGGC
>CAZHXU010000367.1:0-2195 GCA_964536535.1 uncultured Fusobacteriaceae bacterium | reverse complement strand
TGTATAAGAGAAAAGAAAAAGTTTTCGAAGAAAAGGCATATTATATGTCTTTTTATAAGGGTATTAATAGTAATATTTTTGTAGAAAGATATATCTTGAAAGTATAACAGAAAAGCAAATTAAAGTAGAAAATAGAAAGTAAAAAAGTAAAAAGTTGAAAGTAGAATAAAAGAGAAATAATAAAATATATTACTTGAATAGGATGCTAAAGTTTAAAGTGAGGATGAGATGAATAAAATATTACAAAAAGTAGAAAGAGAATTTGAAACATTAAAAAACAGAGGGAAATTAACAAAATTTAGAAATTTATTATTAAAAAGTTTATATAATTTTGCCCTTCAAACTGAAGAAAGATTAGTTGATTTGGAAGGGCGTATAATGGACACCTTTTATAAAATAGAAGGTGATTTTTTTGTAGAAACAATCCTTCTACCCCAAAAAGAACTCCCAGTTTATGAAGACCAATTTCAACCTATAGTCAAATTTGCTAAGAATGAATATGATTATTTTGATATAGATAATGTTTATAACTTAGTTGTAGATAGAGTGCCTATATTAACAGGGGAAGATCTTAGTGGTAGAAGAATAAAGGGTTTTTTTAAAAAAGGAGAAGAAGAATATCCTTTAGAATTTGAACTGCAAAAAGATAATAGTTATTATAAAGAAGTAGAAAAATTGTATAAAGTATTTTGTGCAAATAAAATACAGTGGGAAAGTATTCCAATGGCATATATCAATTCTGTTTATAAAATAGTAATAGTTGATGGGGAAATAAAAAAATCTGCTTACGAAGAGATAGAGTTTGATTTGGGACCGTATAAAGAGTTTGCATATGCAGATTATATTCCTTGTTGGAATGTATTTGTTCAAAATCAGTGGCCAAAAGTCAGAGTAAGACCACTTAAAAATAGAGTAATCTATGAATATGATTTTTCCTATTGTGATGACAAAGAAGTAATGGTTTATAACGATAGAGTAGAGTCTTTTTTAGTTTATAAAAGTAAAGATAAACTTAAAAGTCATGGAGATAATAAAAAAGAGGATAACTGGATTAAGTATACTTTTAGGGAAGTAAAAGAGAGGGAAAAATATGAAAAACTCCTTTGTCCAATAGTTAATAACAGAAAAAAATATTTATCAGACAGACAAAAAAGACAATTTGATGATTATAGAATGAATAAATTTAGTGAGTTAAAATCATACCTTAGATGTTTTGAAGTATTAAAAGGAATAGAAGTATTAAGTATGAAAAAAGTAAATGAGTTTTCTAGTGGTAGCATAACTTCTACTGCTCACTTCCTAAAAAATGAGTTTGATTTTTTGGGAGAAAAGGAAAAGATAGAGATAGAAATATGTAAAATAGGCGGTAAAGGAGTAGAAGTGTATTCTTTTATTGTAGATATAATAGCAAGTTTTTTTCCAGAATATGAAATAAAAGGGAAAGTAGTAGAAGGTGATTTGGATGATTAAAGAAACATATAGATATATTTGGCATATTATGCACCTGAGAAGAAAAACAGGAGTATCTGTTCGTCATGTCAAATTTTTGGCAAGTAAAAAAATCTCACCATATTTGGAGCTAAACTTGGAAGAGATGAACTTTAAAGAGCTTGATCGTGAAGGTGAAAAGTATTTGATTCATGTAAATCCTTTTATAAGATTTACAGATACTTTTACTCATTTATTAGAAGTGAATTATAAAAAAGCTCAAAAACTTAGAGAAGCCCTTGGGAACTTATTTTTTCATTTTATGGCTAATTTAGACGCTTTTGAAGGAAAGAGTATAAGAGAGTTTGAATTAGAATTTATTATTGAAGATTTGGAAAATGGTGTTTTTGGAGAAAAAGTAAAAAAACTTTTGGATAATTTTGATGAACTTGAAAAATATAAAATAGCTGAAAATCTTCATGATTTGTATACATATGACAACAGAATGGAAGTTTATAAAAAAGGAATAAAAAAGATTTTTAGAGATTCTATAATTTATGACAATAACTTTAATAAAGAAGTATTAGTTGTATATATTAATGAAGAAGAAACGACAAAAAACAAAGAAAAATTTGAACTTTTAAATATTTTGTTTTTGCCACTTGGTATGAAATACAGAATATTTTGGAAGTATCATTTTGGAATAGTAGAGCTTGATGTGACGATGAAAGTAGGGAATATGGCTGTTTATTAAAGTAGAAAGCAAA
>CAZHXU010000366.1:0-2197 GCA_964536535.1 uncultured Fusobacteriaceae bacterium | reverse complement strand
GAAAAGATGTACGATAAAGTAATGGAAACAGTGAAATTCTTGGAAGGAAAAACAGAATACAGACCAAAGATAGGAATAATACTTGGGTCAGGTTTGGGAGATTTGGTAGATAGAATCGAAGATAAAGTAGAAGTAGCTTATGAAGAGATACCAAACTTTCCAGTGTCAACAGTAGCAGGTCACGCAGGAAAACTTGTATTTGGGAAGATAGGTGGAGTAGAAGTATTAGCTATGAAAGGTAGATTCCACTTCTATGAAGGATATGATATGAAAAGGGTTACATATCCAGTATATGTAATGAGAAAGTTTGGAATTGAAAAACTAATAGTAAGTAATGCAGCTGGAGGAGCAGATAGAAGCTTTGAGCCAGGAACACTTATGATAATAAACGATTACATTAACTTCTTTGGAACAAATCCATTAATTGGACCAAATGATGAAAGATTTGGAGTAAGATTCCCAGATATGTCTGAAGCATATAGTCTTGAGATGAGAGAAGAAGCTAAGAAGATAGCAGATGATTTAGGAATAGCATATAGAGAAGGTGTATACATGGGATTCACTGGACCTACTTATGAAACAGGAGCAGAAGTAAAAATGGCAATGACTATGGGTGCAAATGCAGTAGGAATGTCTACAGTACCAGAAACTATAGTAGCAAACTACTTGGGAATGAAAGTATTAGGAATATCATGTATAACAAATATGGCAACAGGAATAGCAACAAAAGCACATTCACACGAAGATGTTGTAGATGTAGCTATAAAAACAGGGAAGAGATTCTGTGATTGGGTAGAAGCTATTGTAAAAAAAAGTTAATAAGGAATAGATAATAATTAATAATTAAAATAAGTTTAGGAGTTAGTAATTATTCACTATTAATTATTAACTCTTAACTAAAAAGGGCTTTCTGTGTTCTTAAGCCTAAAAGACAAATTGACAAATAAAACTAGGAGGTTTTCCGTGAGCAACTATATTTTAGAGATGAAAAATATAAGAAAAACGTTCCTTGGAGGAAAAGTAGTAGCTAACGATGATATTACTCTAAGAATCCTAAAGGGAGAAAAACACGCTATAGTTGGAGAAAATGGTGCAGGTAAATCTACACTAATGAAAATATTAAATGGTTTATACCAACCAACATCTGGAGAAATCTATTACCACGGTAATAAAGTAGAGATAGATGGACCAGGAGAAGCAGCAAAATTAGGTATAGGAATGGTATACCAACATTTTATGTTAGTACCAACATTAACAGTAGCAGAGAATATGATATTAGGTGTAGAACCTAAAAAAGGAATGCAACTGGATATTACTACAGCAAGAGAAGAAGTAAAAAGAGTATCTGAAAAATATGGATTAGCAATAGATCCAGATGCTTTAATAAGTGAGTTATCAGTAGGGATGCAACAAAGAGTAGAAATCCTTAAGATACTATTTAAAGGAGCAAATCTATTAGTATTTGATGAACCAACAGCAGTACTTACTCCAGGAGAAGTAAAAGAGTTATACAAAATAATGGATAACCTTATAGCTGAAGGTAAAACAATAATCTTTATTACTCATAAACTACAAGAAGTACTTGATATAGGAGATAATATATCTGTAATAAGAAGAGGAAAAGATGTAGGAACTCTTGCAGTAAAAGATGCTACAAAAGAAAAGATAGCTAATATGATGGTTGGAAGAGCTGTATTATTTGAAGTAGAAAGACCAGAAGTAACTCTTGGTAAAGAACTAATAAGTATTAATGACTTAGTAGTAAAAAATGATAAAGGATTATTAGCCCTTGAAGAAATATCATTTGACATAAAAGAGGGAGAAGTATTCGGAATAGCGGGAGTAGAAGGTAATGGACAAACTGAACTTATAGAAGCTATTACAGGTCTTAGAAAAACTGAAAGCGGAACTATAGTTGTTGGCGGAAAAGGACTAGCAAATTTAACACCAAAAGAAATTACATTAGAAGGTGTTGCTCATATACCAGAAGATAGACATAAAAGAGCGGCAGTTAGTGAATATGATGTAGAAGAAAACTTGGCTTTAGGTGTACATAGAGAAAAGTACTTAAGCTCTAATAAAATAACATTAGACTTTGGTAAAATGCGTGAAGATGCAGAAAAATTCATTGAAAAATATGACATTAGACCAGCAGACCCTAATATAGTATTTGGAAGAATGTCTGGTGGAAATCAAC
>CAZHXU010000365.1:0-2207 GCA_964536535.1 uncultured Fusobacteriaceae bacterium | reverse complement strand
TAATCAGCTTCTACTCTCTATCATAATATATATCAAATACTCCCTTTGGAATATAGTTCCCTTCCAAATACTTTTTCACTCTTTCATATCTATCATTATTTCTAATTGGAAAATCTTCCAAATTATATTTATTTGGATCAATAAGTATACCTACAAGGGCAATATATTCTTCTTTGTTTAATTTAGTAAAATCTTTTTTATAATAATATTGTGAAGCGTCTTCTAGTCCATATATTTCTCTTCCAAGTGGCATTATGTTTACATACATTTCAAATTGCAAATCTTTTGATATTATAGGGTCAACTGCAAATTTTGCTATTAAAACTTCTTTTATTTTATCTCTTTCAATTTCAAATAATTTTTTTACAAGTTTCTGACTTATGGTATTCATTCCATTACCTTTTGTTAACAAGTCAACTCCTTTATGAGTATAAAAACTAGGGTCTTCTACTTTCAAAAGTTGTTCTACCCTTTCATTGGTAAAATCAGATATTTTAAGTCTATAAGCATCACTACTCAAAAAGATATTTACCATATCTAAAGTTGTTTTTCTTGCTTTATAAACTTCTAAACCATAATAGACTATTCCCAAAGTTAACAAAATTAATGTCAAGATTCCAACTATTTTTTTCATAATATCCCCCTAAAACTATCTCATTTCTATTTTAAAATAAAAATTTATAGTCTCTTTGTCCTATATGTTTTTAATACCTCTAATATGTTTTTTAGGACCCCATGGTAAAATTTTCCACATTTTTTTATTATTACTATACTTAAAAGGTTTCAAAAGTTTTATATAACCTTTTCTTATTTTATACTTTGATAAATTCTTTTTTCGATTGACTAAATCAAAATCAAAAAAAGCAATATAGTCGTATCTATTGTCATTGCCACAATAATACCAACATGCTCCTTTTGGCTCTTTCCATTGTTTTTTAAGCTTTTCAAGTTCATCTATCTCTACTTCTTTACTCTCTAAAAAAGAATGAAACAGACTTATTACAAAATAATTGTTAGTTTTATAATTCATTATTATCCCCGATTTTTTCTTTATATTATAACACAAAAAATTTATAATTTAAACGAAGCTTTAATCCTTTTGTGCTATTTCCTATTAAGTACAAAGTAATATAAACAAAGTTTATACACACTTTATAACACACATTATTTTTATTACTCCACATAACTAGTTTACTTTATTTTATCTAAAATTTCAATTTTAGGGTTGATTTGCAAAAAGCATGTCATATAATAAAATCAATAAGGAGGTGATAAGATGGAAATTACAATTTTTAATGAAGTTAGTTTAAATGGTAAAGAAGTGCACCTAAAAGACATACAAGTATATTATGAAGTTGATCAACTGATTCCATGTAAAGGAATTTTTGTTGATGGACCAAAAGCTTTTAATATAGCAAGTGAGCACAAATTAGAAGAAGATAAAGATCTGATAAAAAGTAAATATACATATGACCCTTGGAATCCCTATCTTATTGTCTTAGATACAAAAGGACTCCTAAATGGGTATCTGCATAATTTTAGGAAAAAACAAGAAATTAGAGAAGTAATAGTACTTGTAAACAATAGTAGCCCAAAAGAATACCTTAAATATTTGAAAGAAAGGGATTATACATTTGTTAATATTGAAAAATTTCAAAGTCTGATAGAGATATTAGAATTTTTAGAAGCTGAATTTAATATAGATAAAGTAAGGTTTGAGGGTAGTATACGTTATCACAAAGAATTATTTAACTACAAAGGAACAAAAGATTTTTATCTCTTAATTGATTCTATGGTTACAAAAGGAAAAATCGACGGCTTTGATATAGGAAGTTATCCAGATTTTGAGTTGGTAGAAGCTAAAATTTTACACCACAACTCCCTTTTAACTCATTATAAAGTTCATTAAAATAAAATAAAGGACTAATTTGTTAGAATTTAGTCCTTTTTTTGTGGATTAGAAGTTTTTTTATTCTTTGTTACTTTTGTCTTGATACAAAAATGACCCCCACTAACTCCCCCTTTTTTGGAAGGGGGAGAATAAAAGAGGGGGTTGCTACAGTCCTCGAAAATTAAAATTTTCTGCGTTACTATTCCTTTAAAACTAGCCTTTATTATTTGTTTTAATAGGCTGTGCATATCGAACCTAAGTTCACTAAATCTGCGTCAAAGCTTTTAATACTTCTCTGTGAAAACTCTCTAACCTA
>CAZHXU010000364.1:0-2232 GCA_964536535.1 uncultured Fusobacteriaceae bacterium | reverse complement strand
ATAGATTGTTAGAAGAGCATAAAGAAAAATTTGCATAAATTTTATATAAATTGTAGGGCTTAAAAGAACTAATTATTGATTAATTGGTTCTTTTTTTCGCTTAGAAAAACTAAATGAATTTAAAAATCTCAAGTTATAGTTAATCGTTCTAAAATGTACTTTTAAAAATAAATATTTCGTTGTATAATTATATTGGTTTTTAAAAACTCAGAAATTATCCACAAAAGAAAGGAGTCATTTAATGGCGTTTATAGAACCCATAACTATAGAACTTGCAATAGAAAATATACACAAAAGAAAATACTTATTACCTGCAATACAGAGGGAGTTTGTATGGAAACCTGAACAGATTGAGATGTTATTTGATTCGTTAATGAGAGACTATCCTATAAGTTCTTTTCTTTTTTGGGAAGTTGAAAAGGAAAGTGTTAATAAATTTCAATTTTATGAGTTTATAAGAAACTATCATGAGAAAAAGAATCGGCATAATCCAAAAGCAAATCTGAATGGAGAAAATGAAATTATAGCTATTCTAGATGGTCAACAACGTTTGACTTCCTTGTATATAGGGTTAAAAGGTACATATTCATATAAATTGCCTAGAAAAAGATGGGAAACAGATTCAGCCTTTCCCGAAAGATTTCTTTGCTTGAATTTAACTGAAAAAGCTCCTGAAGAAGGAAATGAATATATATTTAAATTTCTAACAAAGAAAGAAATTGAAAACTCAGAAATAGGATATAAATGGTTTGTTGTAGGAGATATCTTAAAGTTTGAAGACCTTTATGAAATTAATACTTTACTATATGAAAAAGAGTTCGATGATTTTGATAATACTCAAAAAAAATTCGCAAGTAAAGCTCTCGGGAAATTGTATAAAGTTATAAGAGACAATAAATCTATAAACTTCTTTTTAGAAAGAGGTGAAAGTCTGGATAAAGTATTAAATATTTTCATTAGAGTTAATAGTGGTGGTACAAAACTTAGTTATTCTGATTTACTTCTTTCAATAGCTACTGCACAATGGAAAGAAAAAGATGCTAGGGAAGAAATAAGTCGATTGGTTGATGAGATAAATTCTATCGGAAATGGATTTAGTGTCAGTAAAGATTTAGTCTTGAAATCTAGTCTTATTTTAAGTGGACTTAAAAATATTGCTTTTAAAGTAGATAATTTTAATCAAGAAAATATGCTTCTAATTGAAAAGAAGTGGGATAATATATCAAAATCTCTTAAATTAGCCTTTGAGCTAGTTTCCAGTTTTGGATATTCAAGTGATACTTTAACTTCAAATAATGCGGTTATTCCTATTGCATTATACCTCTATAAAAATAATAGTCCACAAAACTTTATAACTTCACTATCTTTTCAAGAAGATAGGCAAAAGATATTTAGATGGCTTTCTATTTCACTCTTAAAAAGGATTTTTAGCGGACAGCCTGATAATGTCTTAAGACCAATAAGAGATGTTATTTCAGAAAGTCAAGAAGAATTCCCATATAGTGAAATATATGAAAAACTTAAAAAAACAACAAAATCGATGGTATTTGATGAAGATGAAATGGATGTAATTTTAGACCAGACTTATGGAAGTAATCATACTTACTCCGCTATAGCTCTTTTATATCCTAGTCTAGATTTTGGAATCAAATTCCATCAAGACCACTGTCATCCTAAGAAGTTCTTCACAAAAAAAATATTAGAGGATAGTGGATATTCAGTTGAAAAACGTGATTTTTATATCAATAATTTTAATACTCTTGCTAACCTCCAACTATTAGAAGGGACTTTAAATCAGGAAAAATCAGATATGCCATTAAAAACATGGTTAGAAAAAATAACATCTAATAATCAAACACTTGATTTATATTGCAAAAGAAATTATATTCCAAATTGTAATTTAGAATTTGATAATTTCGAAGAATTTATAATTGAGAGAAGGAAGTTAATGAAGGCATATTTGAAAGATATCTTATCTGCTAATTAAACTCTATATTTTGAAGTATGAATAAAATTTAAATACAATTATTAAAAGCATGACTTTTATGATGAATTATTATTATCAATAAATTTTTTTGTTTGCAGTATGAGTTATCCAAAAAAATATAATTATAAATAAATTCAAAAAACAAAAGCGACTAAAACAAAGTTAGTCGCTCTTTCTACCTTTAAACCTATTTTATCCTACTATTTTTTTCTTGCTTTAATTATCAAAAAATTAGGTTTATGAAT
>CAZHXU010000363.1:0-2234 GCA_964536535.1 uncultured Fusobacteriaceae bacterium | reverse complement strand
TAAATACAGTATCAAATTCTTGTAACAACTCTTTTTTCCCAGCCCTTGGATTATAGATAAGTTTGACTTTTTTCATATTCCCTCCTAATTTAATACTTCATCAATCCAACAATCAATGCTGTATTTATGTAAAATTTCATTATTATAGGCAACAAATGGTTTCTGTATAAACCCTTCTAAATCATCTACATTTTGAAAATTTTCTTCTAAAACAAAAATATTATTTTCATTATAAAAATCATATTTTTTTATAGCTCTATTTGTTGTTATAAGTTTACAACCTGCTCCTATAGCTTCTATAGGTCTAAGCCCTAATCCCATTTGATTTAAAAATTTAATATCTAATAAATATTTAGATTTTTTTGTATTTTCAACTATCTCTTCGAAAGAAAAAGGTTTCTCTATAATGTTTTCTATAATTTTTTTATAATTGTTAAAAACAAAATAGTTTTTCAGTCTTTTTTTTTCACACAAAAATAATTGACTATTTATTCCAAGCTTATCTAGCTGTTTATTCAATTTCAAAGTTATATCTATTCTTTTTTGATTTCTTAATGCTCCAATATAAAAAAGTTGGTTTTCTTTCTCTACTCTTTCATTAAATTCACTACAATAAAAATTAGGTCTATATTTCCAATTCATTTTTTGAGAATCTTCTTTATTATACGAAAATATTTCATCGTAAAAGTTACAAATCAAACTTATATTTTTTTGGTATTTTATATCGTCCCAAATGTATAAGATATATCTTGCATTTTTCACCCTATTTTTTAAGACTTCTAAAAATGAAACTTTGCTTTGCCCTACTAAATCCAAAACCACATCATAATCATTCTCAATCAAGTCCAATTGTGAAGAATAAACTTTTTTTTCAGTTTCTAAAATTTTATATTTTAAGAAACCAATTTTCCAATCATTATATAGACTTCTAAATAATCTATCTAGTTTTGAAATATTTTCTTTATTTATTTTTCCAAATTTTGAATATTGTGTCACTTCATGCCCTTTTTTGTGTAAACTATTCATAAAACTTTTTGTATACCCATTCAAATCAGGAGCTAATAATAATATTTTCATTCTATAATTCCTTTCCCAAAAACTTCTTTTAAAAAATATGAAAAAGAATATTTTTCTATTAGTTCAACTGAATAATCTCGATAATCTTTTTTTAAAAATGTATTCACTTCTTCCCAATTTGGATTTTTATCATTTAATATATAAACATTTCCGTATTGATAAATTTCCCATTCTTCTATATTTTTATTTGTTGTTATAATTTTACTTGAAGTGGCTATCGATTCAATATTTCTTAAACTTAGCCCACTTTGATTTTTATACTGTATATCCAATATTACTTTTGATTTTTTATACTTTTCAGCTACTTCTTTTATACTCAATGGGGCTTCTTTCAATATTTCTGAAAATTTGTTATTTAATAACTCTCTAAAAATATTTTTTTTATGTTTTTTTACTAGAGATAATTCCATATTATTTATTTTCAAATTTCCTATTATATCTAATAGCAATTCCGCTCTCTTTTTATCTCTCCAACTACCTATATAAAACAACTCTATTTCTTTACTGAAATTTTTCTGTAAAAAGATATCTAGAAAAAAACTAGGTCTATATGAGAAGTTATATCTTTTTGAATCTTGCTTACTATAGCTAAATACTTCATCATAAAATTTTGTTTTCTCCAAAATTTTTTTGTTGTATTTAACATCATCCCAAAGAAACAATACTTTTTTATAACATTTTTTTTCTTTCAGTATTTCTAAAAAATCTATACTTGCTTTTCCTCCAATGTCTAAAAAATATTCAAATTCCACATCTTTTATTAATTTCTTAAAATAGATTTCTTTTTTTCTTTTAAATACTTTCTTTAAGAAAGGAATTTTTAAATCTTCATTTATGTATCTCAAAATTCTAAATAATTTAGTTTGATTTTCTTTTGAAACCTTATATGTAGCTTCAATATATGTAATATTCTCTTCGTAATTAGTTGCAATTTCATCAGCATATCCACCCATATTAGTCAGTGTTAATAATATCAAACTTTATGCCTCCTCAAAAATAACTTTTTCTATCCAACCATTAATACTATATTTTTTTTTAATCTCATTATTATATTCTTCAAATGGTTTATTCAGAAATTCTTTTAATAAATGTAAGTTAGAAAAGTTTTCACATAATACAAAAATATTATTTGAGTTATAAAAATCATATTTTTTTAT
>CAZHXU010000362.1:0-2246 GCA_964536535.1 uncultured Fusobacteriaceae bacterium | reverse complement strand
GAAGAGCATAAAATAAATAAAAAATTAGAGTTGGTTAGTGAAGGAACAATATAATTATATATAATATAAAGGAGCGCTTAGGTGCTTTTTTTTATTCAAATAAAATTTGCTACACTTTGTAGAATAAATTTGATAAAATGATTTTATGAAAAATTCTATATGGGGGGCAAGATGATAAAAGATATATTGTTGAAGATAGATGGAATAGAATTAAGAGATAATCTTTATTATAAAGAAAATCACATAAGTAATGGAGTATTTGAGGTAGAAGTAGAAGGGATAAACTGGAAGATAAAAGTAGAAGATGGAAGTATAGTTAGTTGGGAAGAACATAAATATTCCGTAGATAAAAACCTTATCTATAAAAAAAGCTATAAAGATAATATGTATCATGGAGAAATAATAGAATATGCAGTAGATTATAGTTTTGGTGGGAATTTTGTAAAAAGAGGTATAGATGGGAATCCAATATTATTACTTAGAGCAAACTATAGAGAAGGTATCTTTGAAGGTGAATATGAAGAGTATAACCAAGAGGGTAAATTGGTTAAAAAGGGGATATACAAAAATAATAAATATGATGGCTATTGGATAGAAAACTTGCAAACAGGTGAAAAAAAATCGGAAACTACTTATAGAGATGGAATCAAAGAGGGGATATTTAGGGAGTATAAAGAGGGGTACCTCTATGTTAGTGGTGAAAATAGTAATGGGAAAGTAGATGGACAAATAGATATATACTATCCTACAGGTGCTAAAAGGGGCATAAATGTCTTTCAAGAAGGTATATTAACATATGCAGAGTTTTATTATGAAGATGGTAGTTTGATGGAAAAACAAAACTATCTCGATGGCAAAAAAGAAGGGTTAATAGAAATTTATTATTCAAATGGAGTAATAAAAAGCCAAATAGACTATAGGAATGGAATGATAGATGGACAATATAGAGAATATACAAAAGAAGGGAAAATAGCCATATCAAAGGAGTATAAAGAAGATAAGTTAGATGGAGAAGAAGTTAAATATGATATAAATGGTTTGGTAATAAGAAGGTGTCAATATAAAGATGGGAAAGTAGATGGTCTGCAAGAAAACTATTTTTATACAAATGTGAATAAAGAAGACTATGCAAAAGTAGATAATCTTAATAACCCTATATTGAGAGATAGATACTATTATAAAAATGGGAAAAAACATGGTGATTATAGTATCTATACAGAAGAAGGGAATCTGTCTGAGTGGGGAAGTTATTATGAAGATGAAAGAGATGGTACATGGGTTCAAAGAGATTATAAAGGGAATGCAAGGTTTAAAGTAGGGTTTCATAGGGGAAAAGAGCATGGAGAATATATAGATTATAAAGATGGAATAATGACTTTTAGGGGGAACTATGAATATGGTTCAAAAGACGGTGAACATATATATTATTATCCTCAAGGGAGTATGAAAGAAAAAGAAGTATATGGAAATAATACTCTAAAGAGTAGGGAAAGTTATTATGAAAGTGGAAACCTTAAAGAAAGGGTAAAATTTGTTGGTGGAAGTATAGAAGGAATAAAAGAAGGGTATTATGAAGATGGGAGTTTGAGGGAAAAAAGCAACTATAGCAGAGGGAAAAAGGATGGTTTATCTGAAATCTATAGTGAAAAGGGGTATTTGGTATTAAAGGGACTATATCAAAGGGGAAAAAAGATAGAGGTAGAAGAGTATAGTAGTTTTGGAACTTTGAAAAAAAGTATCAAAACAGAAGGTGATATAGAAGAGGAAAAGAGATATAACTCTGATGTAGGATTAAAATCAGTAGTAATAAATAAAACTAGAGAAAGAAAAAAAGAGATATGTCATTATCATATTAATGGAAAGATAAAAGAGGTAAAAGAAGTAGTATATAATTTGGGAATAAATGGTATGGAAGTAATAGATACAAGTAGGAATAATGATATAGACGGCATAAGGCATGGTGAATATAAAAGTTATTACATAAATGGTCAATTAGAAAAGGAAGGTATATACAATAATGGATTATTGACTGGAATCTATAAAGTATACTATGAAAATGGACAATTAAAGTGTATTAAAGATTTTGATCAAAAAGACTTTAAAGAAAATAGCTATTATTATGCTAATGGTCAGCTTAAAACTATAGATAGATATTTTGAGGGGGAACTTGAGGGAGAACATAGAGTCTTTTATCCAAATGGAAATGTAAAACTTATTAAAAACTATATAAAGGGTAAAAAGGAAGG
>CAZHXU010000361.1:0-2251 GCA_964536535.1 uncultured Fusobacteriaceae bacterium | reverse complement strand
AAAAATAAGAAGGATATATACTCCTATGAGGATAAAATCTTCTTTATTTAATTTGTATGAACGAAATCTACTTCTTTTTTTCTCTATTCCATATCCTTTTATAATCATTGCATTTGCAATATCTTCTGATTTTTTTACTGCTGAAAGAAGCAGAGGTACAAGAATAAAGGCATAATATCTAAATTTTTCATGGAATCTAAGATCGTCAATATCGTAACCTTTAGATTTTTGAGCTACTTCAATTCTTTCTACTTCGTCGAAAAATAGCGGAATAAATCTGAGAGCTATAGATAGTGAAAGAGCAATAGAATCAACTGGAACTTTGAAAATCTTAAGTGGTTTTAAGAGGTCTTCTGTTCCGTGAGTTACTTCTATTGGACTAGTGCTAAGTGTTAGAATACTTGCTATACCTACAAGTATAAACATCCTAAATAAAACTAAAATTGAATTAAAAAAACTCTTGTCATATATCTCTAGAAAACCTATTTTGTATAACAAATCACCATCTTTTGTAAATAAAATTTGGAATAATAAAGTCCAAAAAAAGATAATAGCTATTGGTTTTATTGCTTTCAAAAAGTTTTTTGCTCCTATTTTTCCAAAAGCTACCGAAGTAAATAATATACTTGATAAAAAGATATATGTGTACAAATCACTGATTAATATAGTTAAAATAGACGTAATAAAGAATAAAACTATCTTTAATTTGGGGTTTATTTTGTGGTAGAAGCTATCTACTTCCAAATATGAACCAATTACTATTTTATTCATATTTTTCACCACCATAGTATTTTTCTATAAGTTTTAGAGCATCATATTTATTTAGAGCATATGATTCATTACCTTTTAATATAGAAAGTTTATAAAGGGCTTCTACATAATCTGGTAGAAAATATGTACTGTATCTATCATGATTTTTTAATAAATCTATTCTATCCCCGTCAAATATTTTTTTCCCTTTTTCGAGTATAACTACCCTTTCTAATATAGACCAAACTGTATGCAAATCATGAGAAACAATAATTATAGTTACACCACTTTCATTTAGGGAGTTTATCATGTGTAGAAGTTTTGATTTGTTTTCATAGTCAAGACCAATAGTAGGTTCATCAAGAACTAGTATTTTTGGATTAGAGATAACTACACTAGCTATACTTGCTCTTCTTTTTTCTCCACCAGATAGTTCCATATGACTTTTTTCAAGGATTTCATCTGTTATACCAAGTAATCTATGTAACTCTTTAAGTTTTTCTTCTACTTCCTTTTCTTCCAAATTAAAATTTTTTGGTCCAAAAAGCAAATCTTCTTTTATACTTTGGGCAAAAAGTTGTTCTTCAGGAAACTGAAATACAACTCCTACTTTTTTTCTAATATCCTTGAGTTTTTTACTTCTACTATCTATCTTCCTATCAAATATAGTTACATTTCCATTGTCTGTTTTTAATATGGCATTAAAGTGTTTTAGAAGAGTAGATTTTCCGCTGCCAGTATTACCAATAATTCCTATTATTTCTCCTTTTTTTACTTCAAGAGAGATATCTTTTAGGGCAAAGTCTTTTTTGTTGTATGAATAATCAATATTTTCAATATTAATTTCCAAGTTTTTTTCTAAGTTCATTATACTTCTCCCTTCCTATTCTCTTTAAAAGTTCATATTCAAAAGGTTTTTCTAAATGGTATTTTTTTAATAAAGTATCTGATTCAAATAATTCTTGAGGTTTCAAATCTTCTTCGATAGCACCTTTGTTCATAATAATAATTCTATCTGTAAGAGATAATTCACGAGAATCATGGCTAATAAGAATAATAGTATGATTCTTTTTAAGTTCTTTTATAATAGCCATTATCCTCTTTTTAGAGCTAATGTCTAACATAGAATTGATTTCATCTAAAATAATAACTTTGGGACTAAATAATAATACACCTGCAATAGCTACAATTTGTTTTTGTCCTCCACTGAGCTCTTCAGGATTTTTTTCCAATAAATCTTTTATTCCGAGTTTATTACTTATTTCATCTATCTTTGCTTTTATAAAATCTTTTTCTATACCAAGATTTTCCAAACCAAAAGCCATATCATCAATTACTTTGTTAGCAATAATTTGGTTATTTGGATTTTGAAAAACCATAGAAAGATTTTGTCTAATATAAGACATGTTTTTTTCTGAATAATCTAGAGAGTCAAAAAAGACCCCACCACTATGGGGTCTTTCTAAACCTGCTAGGATTTTTGCAAGGGTAGATTTTCCAC
>CAZHXU010000360.1:0-2262 GCA_964536535.1 uncultured Fusobacteriaceae bacterium | reverse complement strand
TTTTTTAAAAGCTAAATTTAGATTAATTTTTAAATAATCTGTTACTATTTACATAACCACTATAATCACTTCTATACCAATCACTATATTCAGTTCCTTCACTACTTGCCCACTGGAAAAAATGATTATAAGCCAAAGTTATTTGATTTCCTTCTACTGGATAATCAAAAGTTCTATATATTTTTACTGCCCATGGCAATCCATTTATATTTTTATAATATCCTTTTTGACTAGTCATATCATCACCAGTATTCAACTTGGAAGTTGCTCCAAAAGTAGAAGGTTTGTATCCTGGTAGATGAACTTCTCTATCTGTATATGACAAATGTGAATTTACCCTTATAAATGGATTAAATGACTGTAATAAACTCTCATTATATGGAACATTTGGTAAAAAAACAACTTTTAAAGTATATTGGACTGGAGTTTTGATATAACTATCATAAGTAGTATTAACAAATCCTCCATTTAGAGAAAATAAACTATGAGCGTCATTAAAAACTCTTATTATAGTTGATTCATTTGGATTAAGCCCCGAATCACCTTTTTCTAAATAAATATTCTTATCTACTTCTACTCCCCCTACTTCTACCCTATCTATATATTCCATAGGAATATCGATTTCGAAGTAGAAGCCGTTTCTTTGAGTTGCACCAATAGCTCTTAATTTATTTGTTACTGTTAAAGAGACTAGTTTATCTTGTTCATCTCTTTTTAATGCCAAATTATAATCTATAACCATGTCATTAAAATCATAATCACCTTCATATGGCCACAAGTCTTCAAAAGCAAGTGTACTATATTGTCCTTGTGATGGTGAGTATTCATAATATGCTACTTCTCCCTGTGAACCAACTGTTACATTATTATCTTGCCAGTACTTTATAGTTGATGGAGCTATAGCTGTAAATGGGCTTACATCAACTTGGAAGATTGCATCATTAAAGTCTTGGTCGCAACTAGACCATGTTCTAATAATATCTTCAAATGCAAGAACTATAGTATCATTCCCATCTGTACTAGCTCCTTGATTACTATACAAAAGTATAGTTTGTTGCATATTATCTATATTAAAATCTTTGTTTGAATACTGTACTGTATCTCTTTGTACAAAGTTTATTGGATTACCACTTCCACTATAACTGCCATTTGTTCCCCACCAGTTTCCAAGTAAAACCCATGCTACTCCTTTTCCTTTAGGAAAAATTTTTGTGAAATCACCATTTGTATCTTTATATAAAAGTTGTACTCTATCTCCCCTTTTCAAGTCTCCTCCACTTCCACTAAAGGAAGTATTTGGAAAAGCTATAATTATATCTTCACTATTTGGTTTTGTTGGACCAGTTGATATATCATAAGTATAATAAGCTAGTACATTTTTCCAACCTGCACCTTCATGTATAAATGTCACCCAGACTTCTCCATCACTTTCAGACAATTCAATATTATAAACACCATTTATATCTATAAGGTCTGGTCTATTTTGTGGTACATTTTGATTTTCAGCCAGTGTTACATTTACACCGTCTAAAATAACACTATCTACTGTTACACTTGTAAAATCAGTATATAGAGGTTTCCCGTAGGTATTCCAAGGTCCTATAGTTTGAAAGTTATTTGAAAAACCACTAATATTTTTACTAATTATGCTGTTTTTGCTATACTCAACTAAATTCCCTTCATCTTTTATATAGTCATAATATACTTTGTTATCTACTATTTCCAAATACAAGTCTTTTACACCAATAACCCCCATTACTGATATAATACTTGTATCTTTTTCTACCTCAAACTTCCTATTTAATATACCCCTTTCATCAAACCTATATTCTCCAAGTTTTTTATTAAGGGGATATCTAAGGTTATTCCCGTTATCTTTTATCCCTTCACCATATTCATAAAACCCTTCATAAACTTCTACAACTTTATTAGCAAAAGTCTCATTAGCAATAAGTTCTAATTGAATATATTTACTTGTTTCAAAGTTAAACTCTTTTGAAACATTAAGATTTTTTATATCTGAAATTATTTCTTTATCTCTTTCTGCCTCACTAGCACCTTTACTACAAGAAAAAGATACAAAAATTAAAAAAAGTAAAATGATTTTTTTCATATTATTCCCTCCTTGATTAAATAATATTACCTTTATTCAAGAGAAAACAATATTTTTAAAAATATCTTTTACTTTTTCAGAACATTTTATTCTATTTTAGTTCTTTTATGTTTGAAATAGATTATTTTATAGGTTTAGAAAGGGAGTTT
>CAZHXU010000359.1:0-2285 GCA_964536535.1 uncultured Fusobacteriaceae bacterium | reverse complement strand
TAAAAAATATGGAACTTTCAACTATAACTCTTCATAGCTAAAAACTCCATATTTTTCTGGCTACACCTAACTGTAGTATTTTTGCTTCTCTTTTTTCTTTATTTTGTTAATTTTCAAATTTCAATCGATAAATTATTAATGAAATAAATAATTTTAAATAATCTGTTTCACAATGAGCAGGGAGTTTTCACAGAGAAACCTTTCAAATTTTTCCACAGAGTTACACTGATTTCTATGATACCAAGAGCCAAACTGTACAGTCTAAGTTTGCTCTAATTTAAGGAGTGAAGTATTCACGACTATAAACAGGGTATCCTGTGGACAAGCAGGTACGAGGACTGTAGCAACCCCCTCTTTTATTCTCCCCCTTCCAAAAAAGGGGGAGTTAGTGGGGGTCATCTACTACTAAGCTATTATTCTTTTCAAGAACTTTATTAGAATATCACACAGATTTATCAAAATGATATTCTTATCCTACCTCGGTTGCTTACTTTTGGGTTGGTTGCTAAAAAAAAAGTATATGTTAGTCAAAAATTATAATGTTTAGTTTTAACGATTTTATCTCAAAGCAAACGATAAAGAATAGTGAAAAAACTTTTAATTCACAAAAAAAAAGACTAAGTTCTTATACTTTAGTCCTTTGTCTTCAATCTAAGACTAATTACCAATTAGCCTTCACCTCTTAAACCTATTAAATTTCTTATAAATCCTTTATCATCTTTACACCACAGCTATTATGTCCAGTTTGACCAAGAGAATAATCTATCTCTTCATATCCATGTTTTTTATAAAACTTTATTGCTTCTACCATCCCACTTCCTGTTTCAAGATAGATTTTTTTATAATGTTTTTTTGCTTCTTCTTCTACTTTTAAAAGGACTTTATTAGCAAAACCCATACTTCTATATTCTTTGGCTATATACATCTTTTGCAGTTCGCAAATATCTCCCTCTAACTCTCCATATCCACAGCCACCTACTACTTTTTCATCGTGTAAAATAACAAAATAATCCCTTTTATCCCTTTCACCATAAAAAACACTAAATTTGTCCAAATAAGGGTCTGTCCATGCTGTCCCCTCTATATTAAGAGAGTATTCTATTAAACAATCTCTAATTATTTTTTCTATATCTTTATCATATTTTTTTTCTATTTTTACTATTTTCATATATCCCTCCTAAAAAACATTATACTTTATTAAAGAAAAATAAGAAATAAAAAAGACTGATTTATTCATAAAATCAGCCAATAATTCTCATTTTTTTACATATAATCTTGTGGTGTTGCTTCTTTTTTTGGTAAAAGATGTAATTTATTTGTCTCTTTTGCATACTCAAGAGCTTTTGGGGTAATAACCCTTATTTTTTTTACTTTATCATTTGGTTCATAATTTTCTGTCCCACACATACCACTTTTAGAACAATTATCACATGTACTTTCAAAATAATAATTATTTTCTTCAAGATAACCTAAATTTTCCAGTTCTGTTAATAATTCTTCTAATCTTTCTTCCCCAACTTCAAGTGCTTCCATTAACATATCTTCTGTATGTACTTTATCACTCAAAATCAGTTCTAATAATCTATATACCATAAAATTGCCTCCATTTTCAATGTTGTATTTCATTATAACATATTTTTGACCAAAGGAGTATAGTATCTGATTTTTATTTTACCACTAGTAAAATTATTTACATATTCATTTTAAGTGATAAAAATAATTAATAGAAAATATATACTTTCATTTAGAATACCACAATAATTTTATAAATTACTTATTTCTCTTTAGAAAATAACTAGGATTAAAGTAAAAATACATAGATTTATACAGAAATTGCTTAAAGAATATATGTTAAAAAATTTTACTTTAAGAACTTTTTTAGAACACAATGTCAAATTATTTAACTATTGAATACTAATTAAAAAAGGATTAAAATTATATTAAGAAAAGATAAGGAGTGATAACTATGATAATTATTCTTGAAATCGCTCTTATAATAACTGGATTTTTATTAATAAAAAAACTACTGTAAAGTATATTTAGATTGGAGATGATAATATGTTTGTTTTTTTCATATTAAGTATAATATCATTTGCTAAAGGAACACTAGTTTTAATTAAAGATTTTAATATAGTATCAATTTTTATAACTCTAGCTTATTATTTTATTGGAACCATGTTATTTTCTTTATATAAAAATAAATATAGCCGAGAAGCCTTTAAAGAAGAATTAAATGATTTTTGGCAAGCTTTACACAAAAATTAAAAGTCACTAAAATATAGTGA
>CAZHXU010000358.1:0-2288 GCA_964536535.1 uncultured Fusobacteriaceae bacterium | reverse complement strand
CTTCCGATGTATTTATTCCATTTTTGCCTGCTTCTTCTCTTTCATTTTTATCAGATATTTGATTAATATGTGTAGTTTCAAATACTGAAACAGCAATTACATCTGCTGTACCACCTATATTACCTCAACCATTCTATTTTTTCAAATCCATATTCGTCTTTATTAGTGATATTCGTTGACGTTTTATCCTTTCGAGACCACCTTTTATCCTCGAGGCAAAGTTAGGTAGCAACCTACCTATCTCCTTATTATTTGAGTTTGAGATAGGCTATAGTTCTCTCACTTTCAAAGGAAATTTAAAGGAGCTTACTAGGAATATAACTATATATTTTACACTATTCATTTCCAACTACTATCTACTAATTTCTAATTACTAACTAATCAATGTCTACGGCTGAGTCATTCGCTCTCACAAACCGAAACAAAAAAAGAGGACTAAAACTCTAATCCTCTTTCAAATCAATTATTTTATTTCTTTTACATTCAGTTGTATTTGTTGTGATTTATCAAAATCATATAAGTAAAAAGTTTTTCTTTTGTTACAATTTAAATTTTTTTCTCAATGTTATTAAAAACTCTCTGCGATAACTCTTGATTGTACGTTCCCGTAGAGTCTTTAACGATTATTTGATATTCTATTCCACTTGGAACACTTATTTCCCATGTTTTATTCTCTTCATTTAGTTTTCCTAAATAAAAATATTGATTAGCAGCTCCTTTTAATACTATTCCTGTTTGCGAATTTTGTTTAACATCATAATATTTGAACGAATATTTTTTATGATTTAATATATTTATTGGTCCAAGTATATAGTTAATCCCTCCATAGTTTAACTCTCTTTTAACATTATACTCATATGCAGTTTCTCCCTCAGGATTATAGTTCGATAATAAAATTGCTTTCGCCCAATTATCTACCAAATATTCAAAAGTTGTATTTGATTGTGATGTAATTGTTTCTATAGCTTTAATTATAGCTTTTTCATCTTTCAAATCATTGTGAACTATCTGTCTTACAAAATCTAAACTACCATCATCTGTATATGTTCTAAGTAAAAAAGCTCCAAAAGCATAGTTTGCTGAGTAATTAATACCATTATTCATTGAATATGGATTAAATTCACTGTCATTATAGAAATTAAAAACTCCTAATCTTGTACCGTCTACTTCACTAACGTTTATGTCTTTTACACCTCTTGGTCCCTTTATATTTAAGTTAAAAGCCAGAATATCTTCCATCATCATAGCTACCAGTTCATTTAACCAAGGATCCATGAAATTACTTGGGTTAGAAGGTATCGTATGTTTTAAGCCTTTTTGATACCAATTTACTAAGTGTACAAATTCATGTGCAATAGTTGAAATAGCCTCATCTCTACTAACATAGTTCCCTAAAGCGTCCTTTTCTCTAAATCCATATGCATCAACATATATATTAAGTCCATTATTTGTATCAACTTCTGCTACAATGGTATTACTTATGTCAAAGTATCCTAGTAATCTCCCTTTCCCTTTAGAATAATCTGTATTTAAATCTGCTAGAATCAAATTAATTTCATTATCACCCTTTAATAGATTTATATATTTTAAAGTTTCTCCTTGCTCATACCACTCTTTACCCAATATATTTGTCACTAGCCTATAAATATCATTTAAATCATTAGGGTTTAAGAAATATCCACTTATTTCATCATATTCTTTATCACTATAGTTATTTAGAATATTATTCTCAACCCACAAATTCAAAGTTCTATTTTCTACCGAATCAAAAACTCTTCTTTTTAGAGTATGTATTTTATTAGTAGTAATGAAACTTTTTCCATTATTAATTTCTATCTCATAATTTCTTGTCATTCCTTCTTCTAGAAAATTATATTGTTGACTATAGTTTATGCTTCTTTCATTGGCACTTTTTAATTCTATCCCTTCTATTCTTTCATCAAGTTTTTTTTGAAGAAGAAATCTCGGGTTTAATTCTTTATCTTCTAGCTTTTCTTCATAAAAAGAAGTATTCAAATTTTTCAAACTACTAGTAAAAGGAGTTATTGTTATAGTTTCTTTGGTATTTCTACTAAAGTTATATAAGTTACTGTTTCTGAAAACCATATAAACATCTTCATTATTTCCACCAAGTCCTTTACTATTAAGAATATACTCCTCTGCTGGCACTATATTTGGCACCCCAGGATTTGTTATTGTTACTTTTGTTTCACTCTTCCCACAAGCAGTAAACAACGTTAGTATTGCTCCAAGTACTAGTATTTTTTTCATTGCCATCCTCCTTTATC
>CAZHXU010000357.1:0-2300 GCA_964536535.1 uncultured Fusobacteriaceae bacterium | reverse complement strand
AGGAATTCGTGGTTAATGTTGCTTTTTTATGTTTTATATAAATTATAGATTTTATATAAAAATTAATACTAAATTTACTAGAGTAACTATAATTCTTGTAAAAAACTTTAACAAATGATAAAATAATAGGATAATTGAAGAATGGAGTGATAGAAATGGATTTGGAAAAATTAGAGAGAAGAGTAACGGCAATTGTAGAAAAATTAGATGAATTTGGTTACGATATAAGAGAAGATTTTGATGATCTGTTAGACCAAGAACCTGAACTTAAAGAAGTAATTCTTAATAATAAATTGAAAAAAATTGAATATTTTCATGATGAAGAAAATAATAGAGTTGGTTTCTTAATAGCTAATTTACACATAACTTTTGAATTTACTTATGGAGAAGATGAAGAAGGACCTTGGTATGAAGTAGATTGCCATATTCTCGACGTTAATACTGGCGAAGAATAAGGAGGAATATGAATAAAAAATTAAAAAGATTTGTAAAATACTATAAACCCTACAAAGGTCTTTTTATAATTGATTTTGGTAGTGCTTTTATGCTTGCATTATTGGGACTAGTTTTTCCCTTTTTAACAAGTAAAATAATAGATGATTATATACCAAATGGAAAAACAGAAGAATTTATAAAAGTCCTATTGATATTAGTAGGTGTTCAAGTATTGATGGCTATATTCAGTTATGTAGTCATAAGTTGGGGACATATATTAGGAATTAGAATAAGACAAGATATGAGAGAAGATTTATATGGACACTTGCAAAAACTTTCTATGTCTTATTATGATAAAACTAAAACAGGAGAAATAATCTCTAGAATAATGGGAGATTTGGAAATAATAAGTGAGTTAGCTCACCACGGACCAGAAGATTTCTTTATAGCTATAGTAATGCTTGCAGGATCATTTGTACTTATGTTTTCAATGAGCCCAGTACTTACTATTATAGTATTTGCATTTTTACCTTTATTTTTTTATTTTGCTTTTAGACAAAATAAAAAGATGAAAAAAGGTTTTAAAGATGTAAGAAAGAAAAATGCAACGATGAGTTCTGAGATAGAAGATACTATTGCTGGAATAAGAGTTGTTAAAGCTTTTGCAAATGAAGAGTATGCTAAAAAAAGATTTGATAGAAGTAATGAATTAGTTGGGGCAACTATTTCAAAAGTATTTAAAACACTTGGTGTACTTCATTCAGGAATGGCTTTCTTTTCTGGAGGAATACAATTAGTTGTACTTTTCTTTGGTGGTTTTATGATATTCAAAGGTCAATTAACTATTGGAGTATTAGTAGGGTTCTTTTTATTTACAAGTAAATTCTTGGAGCCAATCAGAAAAATAATTAATTTACTTGAGATGTATCAAAGTGGAATGGCTGGTTTTGATAGATTTGAAAAAGTAATGAGTACAGACCCTGATATAGAAGATAGAGATAAAGCTAAAAATCTTGTTGTTAAAAGTGGAGTAATAGAGTTTAAAGATGTAACATTTACCTATAATAATGAAGAAGACAATGTATTAAAGGAACTTAACCTCAGAGTAGAAGGTGGAGAAACTTTGGCACTAGTTGGACCTAGTGGAGCAGGTAAAAGTACTATTTGCAGTCTGATACCTAGATTTTATGAGGTTAATCAAGGGAAAGTAGTCATAGATGAACAGGATGTAAGAGAACTAACTCAAAATTCTCTAAGAGAAAATATTGGTATAGTCCAACAAGATGTATTTTTATTTAATGGTTCTATAAAAGAAAATATATCATTTGGGAAGTTAGATGCAACAGATGAAGAAGTAGTAGAAGCAGCTAAAAAAGCTAATGCATATGAATTTATAATGGAATTACCAGATGGATTTGATACTTATGTAGGAGAAAGAGGAGTAAGGTTAAGTGGGGGACAGAAACAAAGAATATCTATAGCTAGAATATTCCTTAAAAACCCTAAGATACTTCTACTGGATGAAGCAACTTCCGCTCTTGATAACCATACAGAATTATTAATCCAAAACTCACTAAATGAACTAGCGAAAAATAGAACAACAATAATAATCGCTCATAGATTAAGCACAATAAAAAATGCTGATAGAATAATCGTATTAGATAGGAGTGGAGTGGTAGAAGAAGGTGACCATAAAACTCTATTAGAAAATGATGGGCATTATGCAAAATTATATAAAGCACAATTTCATGGATTTATTCCAGATGAAGTATAAAAATGGCGAAAGCCATTTTTTTATTAAACTCTATAATTTATTTGGTGTGTTACTTTTGTCTTGATACAAAAGTAACCAAAAAATCAAGTCT
>CAZHXU010000356.1:0-2301 GCA_964536535.1 uncultured Fusobacteriaceae bacterium | reverse complement strand
CACCAAGAAGAGTAAAGGAAGAATGGCCAAAAATAGAGTTAAAAAAAGTTGATGGAATATTTCCAGGAGATTACCTTTTTGTTTCGGGTGTTCCTGGTCTTATAATAAATGAAAAAGCTTTAAAAATACTTTCAAAATACTTTGAAAATTGTGAAATATTAGATATATATGTAGATGAAACTAGACATTATTATATAAACGTTTTAAAACTTGTAGACTGTTTAGATAAAGAAAATTCTGATTATGATGATGATGATTTTGAAGAATATGAATATTTGATGATTGATAAATTTGCTCTGTTAAAAGAAAATTTAGAAGACAAGAATATATTTAGGGTAAAATTGGATAGTATTTGGGAAGGTGCAGAACCTCAGATGGACGTGTTTGTTTCAGAGAAGTTTAAACAAACTGTAGAAGAAGTTGGTTTAAATGGATTTAAATTCGTAGAAGTTCCCGTTAGATAGATTAATCTCTTATTACCTATAAAATAGGAGGAAGAATGAAGGTATATGAATTAAAAAGTTCAACACATGATGAAATTTTAAATGTATATAAATTTATTAAAGAAATGGATAAAAAGCTTTTTATGCAAAAGGAACTGGGAATTCCAAGACGTGTTAAAGATAATTGGAAAAAAGTAGAGTTAAAAAAAATAGATGGTCGAATCTCGGGAGACTTTATTTTTTTAGAAAGTGGAAAAGGATTATTTCTTAACGAAAAGGCTTTAAATGTTCTTTCAGAATATTTTGAAAATTGTGAGCTGTTAGATATATATGTAGACGGTGTCAAACATTACTATATTAATGTTTTAGACACTATAAATTGCTTTGATAAAGACAATAGTAAGTATAGGTTATACGAGGAATATGGAGCCGTAATAATTTCAAAGTACTCTCTTTTAGCAGAAAAAATTAAAGAAAATAATATCTTTAGAGTTTCTTTAGAAAACATAGACCAAAGAGCAAAACCTGAAATGGATGTATTTGTTTCAGAGAGGTTTAAGCAAACTGTAGAAGAAGCTGGTCTAAATGGATTTAAATTCGTAGAGGTTCCCGTTAGATAGGTTAATCTCTTATTACTTATAAAATAGGAGGAAGAATGAAGGTATATGAATTAAAAAGTTCAACACATGATGAAATTTTAAATGTATATAAATTTGTTGATGAACAAGATGAAAAATTGTTCATGAATAGAAATTTAGGTATTCCTAGACGTATAAGAGAAGAATGGAAAAAAATAGAACTAACAAAAGTAGAAGGAAGAATTCCTGGAGATTTTATTTTTTTAGAGAGTGGGAAAGGACTATTTTTTAATGAAAAAGCTTTAGCTGTTCTATCAAAGTATTTTGAAAATTGTGAAATATTGGATATATATGTAGATAGAGAAAAACATTATTATATCAACGTTTTAGAACTTGTAGATTGTTTAGATAAAGAAAATTGTGATTATACAGCAAAAGAAGTTGAGAAAGATGCTTGGATAGTTTTAATATATAAATATGCTCTTTTAAAAGATAAATTAAAAGAAAAAGATATTTTTAGAATTAAAATGGATACTGTTTGGAAGAATATTAAACCAAAAATGGATGTGTTTGTTTCAGAGAGGTTTAAACAAACTGTAGAAGAAGCTGGTCTAAATGGATTTAAATTCGTAGAGGTTCCCGTTAGATAGGTTAATCTCTTATTACTTATAAAATAGGAGGAATGATGAAGATATATCAAGTTGAAGAAACAACTCAAGATGAAATACTTATCGATTATAAGTTTGTAAATGAGGAAGATAAAAAATTATTTATGAAAAATAACTTGGGTCAGCCAAAACGGATTAGAAAAGAATGGCCAAATGTAGAATTAACAAGAGTAGATGGAAGAATACCAGGAGATTTTATTTTTGTAAATAGTGGTAGAGGACTATTTCTTAATGAAAAAGCTTTAACTCTTCTGTCAAAGTATTTTGAAAACTGTGAGATGCTAGATATATATGTAGATGAAACTAGACATTATTATATAAATGTTTTAGAACTTGTAGACTGTTTAGATAAAGAAAATTCTGATTATGATGATGATGATTTTGAAGAATATGAATATTTGATGATTGATAAATTTGCTCTATTAAAAGAAAATTTAGAAGATAAAAACATATTTAGGGTGAAATTGGATAGTTTTTGGGAAGGTGCAGAACCTCAGATGGACGTATTTGTTTCAGAGAGGTTTAAGCAAACCGTAGAAGAAGCAGGGTTAAATGGTTTTAAATTCGTAGAAGTTCCCGTTAGATAGGAGGTTTATGTTAGATTTAAATAAT
>CAZHXU010000355.1:0-2302 GCA_964536535.1 uncultured Fusobacteriaceae bacterium | reverse complement strand
GTTAACTTAATCTAAATTTCTTATAAATGTACATTAAAGTCATAAAAAGTTTGCATTGCTATTCATTTAAAACTACATGAAAGTTTTCATTTGTGTACAGCCTGAAATGACTAAATAAAAATTAGTCATTTTTTATATAGTTCAAAAAGGATTTAAGCTCTTTCTTTTAAATATTCTTGAGGGTCAAGAGGTACAACTCCATCAGTAGTTCTTTTTCTAAGTTCAAACTTAAGAACTTCTGAAGAGATTCCTATAACACTATTTGTATCTTTGATATAATCACCTTTTTTAAAGTTTAGTTTATCTAAATTGGTATAAATAGAAACATAACCATCATTATGATAAACAAAAATAGAATTTCCTAAACTTGCTTTAACTCCTGAAAAAATAACCATACCAGGTCCAATTGCATAAATTTCTTTATTAGATATAGTAGAAAATTCTACACCACCAAAATTGCTTTCTTTAAATGTTTTCACCACTTTTATATCTTTAACAGGATATAAAAAATCTAAAGATTTAGAAGCTTTAGGCACTTCATATACTTTTTCTTCTACTTTCCGTTCCTCTACAATACTCCCATTTGATACAGGTTTTGTAATAGGAGTTTCTACTTTTTCAATAGTACTAGTAACATACTTATCTGTTCCATCATTGATATCAGTATATGTAACAGTTGTTCCTCTATCTGTTCCGTCTATGACGTTATTGTTATTTGTACAAGCTACCATAAATAATAATAATAAAGTTATAATTTTCTTTGACATAAATCACACCTCAATCTCTAATCCATATTTGTATTATAACACAATAAATACTAAAGAAAAAGGTTTTTAAAAGGGAAATATTAAAAAATATTTTAATATACTTTTTGATGAAAAGTAAAAGATAAAAAGAAAAAAATCACTTTGTTTTGGAAGTTGAAATTCAAATTTATATGTAAAACAATATTTAACAAAACATAAAAAAAAACTTCTTCAAAAAAGTGAAAATATTCTCTAAAAATAGAATTATTTTATCTAGAAGCCTTGATTCCTTTTGACTTAATGTTATATATACATTTTGAAATAGGAACACTTTGTGGTATAATGTCTAGATAAATTGAAGTATTAAAGGAGAAATATATGTTAGAATTATTTATATCTCCAGGCAAGTATGTGTCAGGTTATGATAACTTGGGAGAAATAGGATTAGAAGTTGGAAAATTAGGAAAAAAAAGTTTAGTATTAGTTGACAAAACAACAGATGTATTAGTAAAAAAAGGAATTGATTCTTTAGTAGAAAATAATATAGAAGTAGAAAAGATTTATTTTGAAGGAGAATGTTCTTTTGATGAAATTAAGAGATTAAAAGATATAGCTATAGAAAAAAAAGTAGATAATATAGTTGGATTTGGTGGAGGAAAACTTATTGATACAGTAAAAGCTGTAGCTTATGATGCGAATATAAAACTTATTACTGTACCTACAGTTGCAGCCACTTGTGCAGCATGGTCAAGTCATAGTGCAGTTTACACTCCAGATGGAATAAGTGAAACATATTATGCTATCTATAAAAATCCTGATTTATTATTTTTTGATAAAAAGCTAAATAGTGAAGCACCTGTAAGATATACAATTGCAGGAATGGTTGACACTTTGGCAAAATGGATAGAAACTAGAGCATTTACAAGTGGTATCAAAGAAAAAAATACTCAGTTAGAAATTGCTATTTATTTAGCTCAAAAATGTTATAAAGAAATACTTGAATATGGTGAAAAAGCTATAAAAGATATGAAAAATAAAGAATATTCAGAAGCTGTAGATAAAATTCTTGAGCACAATATATTAACAGCAGGACTTGTTGGCGGCATAGGTGGAGAAGCTTGTAGAGCAGTTGCTGCTCATGCCATAAACAATGGTCTTACAGTGATACCTAGATTATATTTTGGAAACCTTCATGGAGAAACAGTAGGTTTTGGAAATTTAGTTCAATTAATACTTGATGGGCATAAAGAAGAAGCAATAGAAATAGCAAAATTCTATAAAGCTATTGGAGCTCCAGTAAAATTAGAAGATTTGGGATTTGAAAATTTAGAGGAAAAAACTCTTGATAAAATAGTTCAAAAAGCTATGTACAAAGGAGATACTATGTGGAATCTTCCATATGAGTTTACTTTTGATACTATAAAAGATGCTATAAAAGAAGCAAATAGTTTGTTAGATTAAGGAGAAAATATGGAAATAGTAGCACCAGCAGGAGAGTATAGTAAATTAGAAGCAGCTATACTTGGGGGAGCTAACTCATGTTACTTGGGATTAAA
>CAZHXU010000354.1:0-2350 GCA_964536535.1 uncultured Fusobacteriaceae bacterium | reverse complement strand
TTATTCTTTGGAGAACTTTTTGCTTACTTTTTGGTTGGTTGCTAAAAAGTAAGTGACTGTTAGTTCAAAATAATATTGTTTAAATCTAACAATTTTGTATCAAGACAAAAGTAATGCACCAAATAAAATATAAAGTTTATATAACATTATATATATTCTAAAAAGTGAATTTGTAATAATCTTTACATTATGTTAGAATAACTAAATTTTAGGAGGTGAATATATGAGTCAATTTATAAAGGGGTTAATTGAAAATAATTTGGAACTTTTAAAAAAAGTTCAAAAAGGTGAATTTCATAACCATAGTGGTCTTGGTTTAAGATTCGATACTTTCAATGCTTATGCAAAAGGAAAAGTAAAAACACCAAAATTTCCTATGGATGGTTTAATTGGTTTAGACGATTATATCTTTGGTGAACTTGTAAAACACGTTCCAAAAAAAGAAGATAGCCAATTTTTGTTTAGAGCTTGTATTGAAGAAGCTATAAAAGAAGGAATAAGTATACTCGAACCTAGTATAGATTGTCACGAATTATCTCCATATGACAACTATCAAGAGTTTTTTGATTTTTTATTAAAATTAAAAGATGAATATAAAAACAAGATAGATTTTCGTCCTGAAGTTGGAATAGCCAAATCAAGTGGTTTGGAAAGTATTGAAAAGTACTTGGTACCAGCAATAGAAAGTGGAGTCTATAATTCTATAGATTTGTACGGACAAGAATCAATTGATAATTTTGAAGTATTTAGAGAAGTTTATAAATACGCAAAAGATAAAGGAATGAAATTGAAAGCCCATGCAGGAGAATTTACATCAAGTGAAAATGTATATAAAGCAATTACTCTATTAGATTTGGACGAAATACAACATGGAATAAGAGCAGTTGATGACAAAAAGGTTCTTAGTCTAATAAAAGATAAAAATATTAGACTAAATATTTGTCCAAGTAGTAATATTTTATTGGGTGGGGTAAAAGATATTAAAAACCATCCTATTAGAGAAATTGTGGATTTTGGAATTAGAGTATCTATTAATACAGATGATTTGCTTATATTTGATAGTGGTATTAATGAAGAATATCTATTACTATATAAAAATGGAGTACTTGGAGTAGAAGAATTAGAAAAAATAAGATTAAGTACTCTAGAGGAGGAATAGTATGAAGAAAATAACTACTCTTTTATTATTACTTCTACTTCTTACTTCCTGTAAAAATAGAGAAAAAGATTTAGATAAATTTTTGCTAAAACAAAATTTTAGTGGAACTATTTTGGTAAAAGAAGGAGAAAAAATTCTCTATAAAAAAGCTATGGGTTACAGTAATTTTGAAAATCAATTAAAAAATCAAATAGATACTAAATTTTTAGTTGGTTCAGTATCAAAACCTCTAACTACTATTGCTTTTCTAAATCTTTTAATAGAAAAGGATATTTCAGTTAATGATACTATAGATAAATATATCAGTTTCCCACATGGGGAAAAAATAAGAATCAAAGATTTGCTCATGCAAAGTAGTGGTTTTGATAGATATATAGATATTAAACTTATTAATGGTAAAATGGAAATAATTGTGCCACAAGGTTTAGAGTTTGGAATGAATTTTGTAGATAGTAACCATTTACTTTCTTATTTAGAAGGAACTGCTTTTCATCAGGATAAAGAATTTAGATATTCTAATCTAAATTTTATTCTGGTATCAAAAGTTTTAGAAAATATAAGTGGTCAGAATTACAAAGATTACGTTAATGATTATTATAAAAATATTGGGCTTTTGGATACAGGAATAACGTATAATTATTGGGAAGATTTAGAGAGTAGAAGTTTTAGTTATTCAGATAAAAATTACAGTATAAAAGGAGACAGGGATAATTTATCAAAACTTCTTGGTGCTGGTGGAATGTATAGTACCGTTTCTGATTTAACCAAATTATTTGAATTAATAAAAAACAAAAAAATTTTAAATGAACATTTTATAACAGAAATTTTTGAAGCAAAAGCTAAGATTTCTAAGGAACAATATTGGCTAGGAGATTTTTACAGTTATGGTTTTGTAGTAGAAGAGAATAAAAATAAAATATCCCATCCAGGTTCACTTTTTTTCTTTGAATCAAGTATATATTATGACAAAGAAAAAGATTTGAGTATTGTTATACTAAATAATACTAATAATAGAAATGTTCAAAGAATAAAAGAAAGAATTTTATATTATTTCGATTAATCAAATTTTTCAATACTCTTTGTCACTTTTGTCTTGATACAAAAGTAACCAACGTCCGAAGGACATAAAAAATTTACGTCAGAAAATAATGTAAAGTTTTCTCTGTGAAAACTCCCTGCTCTCTGTGACTC
>CAZHXU010000353.1:0-2359 GCA_964536535.1 uncultured Fusobacteriaceae bacterium | reverse complement strand
TTTTTTTGAATAAAATTACTAATTTGTATATAAATTTCAGAGATATTAGTAAGAAAGATTTGAATATTGAATAAATATTACATTTTTCCATCTTTCTATCTTAAGTATATTTATTTTTGGCATAATAAATGTTATAATTAATTATAATTAAATACATTTGAGGAGGAAACATGGGATTATTTGATTTTATAGCAAGTCAATTTATAGAAGTTATTGAATGGTTAGATGATAGTAGAGATACGATGGTATATAGATTTCCTGTTAAAAATCAGGAAATAAAAATGGGAGCTCAGCTTACAGTAAGAGAGTCTCAAGCAGCAATTTTTGTTAATGAAGGGCAAATAGCAGACGTATTTATGCCAGGGAAACATACTTTGAGTACAGAAAATATGCCAGTATTAACAAAGATAAAATCTTGGAAATATGGATTTAATTCTCCATTTAAAGCAGAAGTATATTTTGTTAATACAAAACAATTTACAGATCAAAAATGGGGGACTAGTAACCCTGTTATGATGAGAGATCAAGATTTTGGAATGATTAGATTACGTGGTTATGGAATTTATTCATATAAAGTATCTGATCCAGCTAAGTTCTTAAAAGAAGTATTTGGTACAAATGAATCATTTGATACAGATAGTATAGGAAAGCACCTTAAAAAGATAATAGTAAGTGGTTTATCTGATTTGATTGCTGAATCAAATATACCTGCACTTGATTTGTCTATGAACTATGACGAACTGAGTCAAGGTGGAAAAGATAAATTCCAAAGTAAATTTGAAGAGTTTGGATTTGAACTTAAAAGTTTTTATATAGAAAACTTATCTCTACCAAAAGAAGTTGAAGAAGCTATGGACAAAAGAACATCTATGGGTGTCCTTGGTAATGTAAATACATATGCACAATTTCAAGCAGCTGATGCAATTAGAGATGCAGCTAAAAATGAAGGTGGAGGATTTGCAAGTGCTGGAGTAGGTCTTGGTGCTGGAGCAGCTATGGGGAATATGTTTGCAAATGCTTTTGGTAACAATAACCAAAATCAAAATGGAGGAGGAAGTGTAGAAGTAGTTCCTTGTCCAAAATGTGGTCACCAAGTAGCAAAAGATTCAAAATTCTGTATGGAATGTGGAGAAAAGATAATTAAAGAAAGTAATAAAAAACCATGTATTGAATGTGGAGCACAACTTGATATAGATGCAAAATTCTGTATGGAGTGTGGTGCAAAACAGGAAAAAAAATGTTCGAAATGTAATGCACCCCTTGGACCAAATAGCAAATTTTGTCCTGAGTGTGGAGAAAAGGCATAATAAATGAATGAAATCAATGAAAAAATAGAAGAGATAGAAGAAATTGAAAACATTGAAAATATAGCAGAAGATGAAGAGATGGACGAGAAAGGGGCTCATTCATTTCCTTGTCCTAGCTGTGGAGCTAGTCTAGTTTATGATATAAAAATAGGAGAACTAAAATGCCAATTTTGTGGGACTATTGAAGATATAAATGAAAAAATAGCTCATGATGTTAAAGAGTATGATTTTTATGCTAAACGAAGTGATGAAGATAATGATTGGGGATTAGAAGTTGAAAACCTACATTGTGATAGTTGTGGAGCTGATATGAATATAGAGCCAACAACAAAATCGTCATCATGTCCATTTTGTGGGTCTAACTATGTTGTAAGAGAAAAGGGAAAAGATATGGGAATCAAACCTGAAACTCTTATACCTTTTAAGATTGATAGAAACTTTTGCAAAGAATCATTTGAAAAATGGCTATCTTCACAGTGGTTAGCACCAAATAATCTGAAAAAAGAAGCAAAAACAGATAAGTTACAAGGAGTATATATACCTTATTGGACTTATGATGCAGATACTTATACTGATTATATAGGAAAACGTGGAACTTACTATTATGTAAATAAAACTGTTACTAGAAATGGGAAAACAACTACAGTTCGTGAACGTAGAACAAGATGGACTAGGGTAAGTGGTAATCTGAGTAAATATTATGATGATACTCTTGTTTCTGCCAGTAAAAAACATAATAATCCTTACTTAGATAGAGTAGATGACTTTAACTATATAGAGTTAGTTCATTTTGATCCTAAATTTTTAGCAGGATTTTTGGCTGAGAAGTACAGTGTTAATTTGGATGAAGGCTGGGTCAATGGTAAAGCACAAGTAGATAATATGATTACAAGAGACATAAAAAACCAGATTGGTGGAGATACACAGGTTGTAAGTAGTAAAAATACTAATTATAACAAGATTCTTTATAAACATCTGTTACTTCCTATGTGGATAAGTAATTATACTTATAATGGTAAAAACTATCAATATGTAATAAATGGACAAAGTGG
>CAZHXU010000352.1:0-2397 GCA_964536535.1 uncultured Fusobacteriaceae bacterium | reverse complement strand
TCGCTACATTCACTAAATTTCAAAACTCGCTCTTAGAGCTCAAACACTTGAAATTTTAACGTTCATTCCGTTAACTTAATCTAAATTTCTTATAAATGTACATTAAAGTCATAAAAAGTCTGCGTTGCTATTCCTTTAAAACTACAATTGTTGCTTGTTTTAATAGGCTGTGCATAGTTCGACTAAAGGTATAAATACCTAAGCCTCACTAAATCTGCGTCAAAGCTTTTAATACTTCTCTGTAAAAACTCTGTAATCTTTGTGAAACAGATTATTTAAAACTACATGAAAAATTTCATTTCTCTACAGCCTGAAACTAGCTTTTAGCTAGTTTTTTTGTATGGAATAAAAAATAAATAAAAGCAGAAAAGAGATAACTTGTAATATTTTTTGTTATGTTATAAAAAGTGTAAAGTATTTTACAAGTGATAAAATTATTTAAATTGTTAAAAAAATAACATTTGTTAGATTATTATTAATTTGATTTTAAATGAAAAAAGTTAATAAAAAAGCTTTAATTAGAATAAAAAAATATTATATCATTCGAAAAAATATTTCATTTAACCTTGACTTTGTGAAGGAAATAAAGTAATATGCGTGGAAAGGAGGTTGGAAATGAAGATTAAAAATAGGTTATATTTAAGTTTTGGGATAATTCTGTCAATGTTATTACTTGTAGGAACTACAGGAATAATATTACAAAAAAAAGTTAAAGAAAAGTTAGATTATGCTCTAGAAGGAAGAAGTGGGAATTTGAACCTTTTAAGGTCAGGTCATGTAGATTTTTATCAAATGTATATGGCACAACAAAATTTATTTTTGGATGGGTTAGATTCGAAAGAATTTGATGAATATATTAAAGACTATGAAAAGAACTTTAACTCATCTGTAGAAAGAATTGAAAAATTTGGAAATAGTGTAGTAACAGAATCAAAAGAAGCTGAAAAACTTTATAAAGAATATATTAAAGTAAGAAGTGAATGGAATAAAATAAATGAAGAGATAATATCTTTAGCAAGAGAAGATGAATTAAGTAAAAAAGAAAAAGGAAAAAAACTTTTGGAAAAAGAAGGTTTGGAGTACTTTGAAAAAACAGAAGAAGCCCTTGATGATTTGGCAGATTATTATCATCAAATGGGATTAGAAGAGATAAAAATTCAAGATGATTTAAATAGAAAATTAGATTATATTTTAGTAGGAATTATGTTTGTAACAGTTTTACTTACTTTTATAATAGCAGCATTCTTATCAAAATATATAGTAAATAATATAAATAAAAATATTGAAGTTTTGAACTATATTGGAAAAGGGAAGTTGGGAGTAGAAGTAGAAGTAAGAGGAAAAGATGAATTTACGACTATGTCTATAAAAATCAATGAAATGATAAAAAACCTTAGAAATTTAGTATCAAATTCTCATAATTTAAGTGATAAATTATTTGATGCTAGTAAATCATTAGGCAAAGGTGCAGATAAATCTAAGAGTGAAATGGAAGAACTAGAGATATCTATAAGAGAAATATCTAGAAGTTCAACAAATCAAGCTGAAAAACTATCTGAAGGATTGAATAATTTGTACAACTTAGTTGAAGCTATTGATAAAAGTAGTGAAGCAGTAAGGATTTTGGAAGGGGATATTATAAGTATAAATAATGCTAAAAATAATAGTGAAAAATCTTTTGAAACCCTTGAAGAAAAGAGTAAAAACACTGATATAGGAGCAGGAGAAGTAGTAGAAGTTATTTCTAAAACAAATAAAAGTGTTGAAAAGATAAAAATAGCAAGTAGTATGATTAGTAATATATCTGAGCAAACAAATCTATTATCTCTTAATGCAGCTATAGAAGCAGCAAGAGCAGGAGAAGCAGGAAGAGGTTTTGCAGTTGTTGCTGAAGAGATACGTAAATTAGCAAGTCAGTCGAATAAGTTTACTGAAGAGATAAATGAGATAATATTAGAATTACTTGCTAATAGTGATCAAGCAAAAGAAACAGTAGAAAAAGTAAGAGGTAATATCTGGGAGCAAAGTAAAGAAATAAAAAGTAGTATCGAAGTATTTAACGAGATAAATCTTGCAATAGAAAGAATAAATAGGATAATAATAGAAATAGACAGGGAAAGCAAAAATGTAAAAGAAAAAGGAAATGAAATTCAAGGAATGATAGAAAACTTGTCAGCAATTTCTGAAGAAAATGCGGCCTGTACAGAAGAATCTTTTGAAAATATAAAAGTTCAGAGTAAATTGACTAGGGATATACATAAGTTAAATGTAGAAGTAAATAACTTAGCAATAGAATTAAATGAAAGTATAGATAAGTTTACATTATAATAGTGGAAAAGGCTGATTTTGAAATCAGCCTTTTAATTTATATGAAATATGTAAAAGCAATATTAACCA
>CAZHXU010000351.1:0-2399 GCA_964536535.1 uncultured Fusobacteriaceae bacterium | reverse complement strand
TTAATGTTTTTGTATCTTTATCACCAGTAGCTTTTATATAATCTTCATAAACTTTATATGCTACTGCTGTATGTGGGTCTATTACATACGAGTATTTTTCATATACATCTTTGATTACCGATTTTGTTTCTTCATCTGTTGTATATCCAGCATAAAAATTATTCATTTTTGCTTTTAAATCAGCTGGTAAGTCATATCTACCTTTTGTTTTCAAATCATCCATTAATTTTGCAATTAATTTATCATCTTTATCAGATAAAGTTTCTAAAAATCTCTCTAAGTTACTAGATATAAGTATATCCATACTTGGAGTTATTGTTGTTTCAAACTTTCTATTTATATCATAAACACCAGTATTTATAAAGTCTGTAAGGACATTGTTTACATTACTTGCACATACAAATCTATTTACAGGTAATCCCATTTTATATGCATAATATGAAGCCAAAATATTTCCAAAATTACCTGTAGGTACAACTACATTTATATTTTCTCCAACGCTTATTTTTCCTGATTTTACTAGATCAAAATATCCGTAAAAATAATATACAATTTGTGGTACTAATCTACCTATATTTATAGAGTTTGCACTCGAAAAACTATATCCACTTGCTTCTAACTTGTTTTTAAACTCTTCATCATTAAGGATTACTTTCATTCCACTTTGACAATCATCAAAGTTACCATTTATAGCAACTACATGGGTATTATTACCCTCTTGTGTTACCATTTGTGCTTTTTGTATATCACTTACCCCATCTGTTGGGAAAAATACTATGATTTTTATTCCTTCATTATTTGCAAAACCTTCTAGAGCAGCTTTACCAGTATCTCCACTAGTAGAAGTAAGGATTACAGTTTCATCCTTTTCACCAGATTTTTTCTTTGCTTCCCTCATAAACTTTGGCAAGATAGACAAAGCAATATCTTTAAAAGCAAGTGTTGGTCCCTTAAATAACTCTAAAAAACCAATATTATCTAATTTTTTTAATGGTACTATCTCTTTATCTTCAAACTTATCTCCATAAGCTTCATAAACACAATTTTCTACTTCTTCTTTTGTAAAATCATTTAAAAAGTGACTTAGTACTTCTACAGCCATCTCTTGGTATGTATAATCCAAGTATTTTTTATCTCTAATATCAATAGTTGTAAAACTTTCTGGTACATAAAGTCCACCATCTGAAGCAATACCCTTTTTTACCCCTTGTGCAAAACTTACTTTTTCTTCTGTATTTCTTGTACTATAATACACTTTGTCCATAATGCTCCCCCTTAATCTTGTCTATTTATTTCGTACACCCATAGTAAAAAATAAATACTTTTGATTATTCTATCATAAATACAGAAAAATGGAAGTATTTTATCTATAGATATTTTAAATAGAAAATATATAAGAAATGAATATCAATAAAATGTTGCTTTGATTTCGAAGGTTAGTTTACAGTATCATTTTATTATATTATGTTACAGCAATCTAAATGAAGCGATGATTGAGTAAATTTATGCCATTTTAATAGATTTCAAAAACAAAAATAGAGCTATATAAGAGTTCTCTGAAGGTTTATTTACCTTTTTTGATAAACTCTCTAAAAGCTCTATTTTAAACATCTATTAAATCAAACTATAATTATATTTTAGTGTCTTGTAAATAATGGAATATTCAATTTTTCACTTAACCTTCTTGCTTCATCAAGTTGAAATTCACCCTTCCCACCATAAAAAAGATTTATTCTACTATTGTCTTTTAAAACCAAGTTTACTTCAAAACTATAATAGTTTGTTGTTTCTTGTAGACTTTTCCCAACTCTTCTGTTATCAATCTCTTTACTTAAATATTGTATCCCCTTAGCTTCTACTAAATTGACACCCTTCCCTCTAAATATATATCCCTTATAAAAATATCCTTTTTCCATATCTATTTGTTTTGGTCTAAAAAAGAATAGAGATATAGCTGTAATAAGTACTATACTTATTAGTATCTCTGGTGTTCTTTTGGTCAAAATTGCAAATAATAAAAATATTAATATAGGAGCAAAGAGGGGTAGAAGGAACATCATTGATTTTAAGGATTTCCTAATAATAATTTTGTCTTCTTTAATTGTTATTTTATCAAGTTTTGTATTGCTACTTTGACCAATTAAAGACTCCCAACTTATACTTTCTTCTACTTTTTCTCCTCCATTTGAATACAGAGAAAATCCACATAAAACAAATGTAAAAATTATAAGTATCACTTTATTCATTCTTTTTCCTTTCAATTATCATAAAAGATAACTTTAGTTAGTCCTAAAATATAACTATTCTAATTCAAAAAAACTAAAATCTCATAAAAGGATTAGTTTCAAAAGGAGTCCTTAGACTCCTTTAGTTTACCATTCTCTCATTCTAATTGCTTT
>CAZHXU010000350.1:0-2429 GCA_964536535.1 uncultured Fusobacteriaceae bacterium | reverse complement strand
GCCATTAATTAAGCCTCCTCTCTTATTTTTTTCTTCTTCTTACGATAAACTTATCAGATTGTTTCTTACCTCTAGTTTTGTATCCAAGAGTTGGTTTACCCCAAGGAGTAACAGGAGATTTTCTTCCGATTGGAGCTCTTCCTTCTCCACCACCGTGTGGATGATCAACAGGATTCATAACTGATCCTCTTACATGAGGTCTTCTTCCCATGTGTCTAGCTCTTCCAGCTTTTCCTATTGATACTAATTGGTGTTCAGAGTTTCCTACTTCACCTATAGTTGCCATACACTCTTTGTGTATTAATCTTAATTCTCCTGATGGAAGCTCAACGTGACAGTAAGTTCCTTCTTTAGCTACTAATCTTGCTGCAGTTCCTGCTGATCTAGCTAATTGTCCACCTCTACCTGGTTGTAATTCAATATTATGAATTTGTGTTCCAACTGGCATATCTTTTATTTTTAAAGCGTTTCCTGCTTTTATTTCAGCTTTTTCTCCAGCTACTACTATATCACCTTTTTTTAATCCTTTAGGTGCTAATATGTATCTTTTTTCTCCATCAACATAATGTAATAGAGCTATGTTAGCTGTTCTGTTTGGATCATATTCTATACTTGCAACTTTTGCAGGTACATCTAATTTGTTTCTTTTAAAATCGATTATTCTGTATAATCTTTTGTGACCTTTTTGTCTATTTCTACAAGTTCTGTGTCCATAGTTATCTCTTCCGTAACCTGATTTTAAAGGTTCAGTAAGTGATTTTTCAGGTCTTTTGTTTTTTTCTATCTCATCACTAACTAATAAAGACATATGTCTAGTACCGTTAGTAATAGCTTTTAACTTTCTAATAGCCATTTAACTAGCTCCTTTCGACCTATAAATATCTTTTTTATACTTCTGGGAAGTATTCAATAGTTCCTTCTAAAACTTGAACTATAGCTTTTTTAACTAATTTAGTTTTGTATAATCTCATACCGTATCTTTTTGTAGTTGGTTTTACATTGATAGTGTTTACAGCTCCAACTTTAACACCAAATACTTTTTCAACAGCCTTTTTGATTTCGATTTTGTTAGCTTTAGGATCCACTTCAAATGTGTATACGTTAGATCCTCTTCTTAGTAATTCTGATTTTTCAGTGATTACAGGTTTTTTGATTATCTCATATACTGTCATTATGCAAGCACCTCCTCAATACTCTTTAGTGCTTCTTTAGTGATGATTACTTTCTCTTGCTTCAATAACCAGTATACTCCTAATCCTTCTGCATCTAATACTACAGCACTTGGTAAGTTTCTAGCTGATAAGAATAAGTTCATTTCTAATTCATTAACTAAAGAATCTATTACGAATAATTGTTTTTGGTTAGCTTCTAATGCAACCGCTAATGCAACTACTCTTTTTGTTTTGATTTCGTTTAAACCATTTTCAATAACTACTAAGTTTCCTTCTTTAACTTTTTCAGATAAAGCTGATTTAATAGCTAATCTTCTAACTTTTTTGTTAACTTTTTTCTCATATGATCTAGGTTGAGGTCCAAATGTAACTCCTCCTCCAACCATATGCGGAGCTCTGATAGAACCTTGTCTAGCTCTTCCAGTCCCTTTTTGTCTGAAAGGCTTTCTTCCTCCTCCTCTAACCATAGCTCTTGTTTTTGTAGCTGCTGTACCTTGTCTGTACGCTGCTAACTCAGCTGTTAAAACTTCATGCAAAACAGCTTGATTTGGTTCGATTCCAAATACTGAATCTAAAGCTTCAACAGTACCTGTCTTTTCACCATTTATATTAAATAAATCTAAAAGCATTATTGTCCTCCTTCCTCAAATTTCTTAGTTATCGATTATTTTTTAAGGGCTGCTTTTATTGTTAATAAACCGTTCTTAGCTCCAGGAACTGCTCCTTTAACTAATAATAAGTTGTTCTCTACATCTACTTTTACTAATTTAATGTTTTGAACTGTAACTTTTGCGTTTCCAAGTCTACCTGCCATCTTCTTACCTTTTAATACTTCAGATGGTGTAGCCGACATTCCAATTGAACCACCTAATCTATGGTTTCTTGAAACCCCGTGAGTAGCTCTGTTTCCACCAAAGTTATGTCTTTTCATAACACCTGCAGTACCTTTACCTTTAGAAGTTCCAGTAATATCTAAATATTCTGCTCCTTCTAAGATATCTACTTTTATCTCTTGTCCTAATTCGTATCCTTCAACATTGTCTACTCTGAATTCTTTAACAAATCTTAATGGTTGAACACCAGCTTTGTTAAAAATTCCCATTAATGCTTTAGTAGTGTTTTTTTCTTTTTTAACTTCAAAACCTACTTGAACAGCATTGTATCCATCTTTCTCAGCTGTTTTCTTTTGAACTACGAAATTCGGTCCAGCTTCGATAACTGTTACAGGAACTACTTGTCCATTTTCGAAAATTTGAG
>CAZHXU010000349.1:0-2438 GCA_964536535.1 uncultured Fusobacteriaceae bacterium | reverse complement strand
GAGAGGTGTTTCCAATTGAGTCATCAAATGGAGGAGATATTAAATTAGAGTACTTATGGTACGAATTACATGAAAATGATGCTCCACTTAATGATGAACTTGAGTGTAAAAAAAGAGGAAAAACTTATTCGGCAGCTTTAAAAGTTAAATTAAGATTAGTTAACAAAAAAGCTGGAAATGAAATTCAAGAATCTTTAGTATATTTTGGAGAAATTCCTTTAATGACAGAAAGTGCAACTTTCGTTATAAATGGAGCTGAAAGAGTAGTTGTATCACAGTTACACAGATCTCCAGGAGTTTCATTTAACAAAGAAGTTAATATTCAAACAGGTAAAGACTTATATACTGGAAAAATTATTCCTTATAAAGGAACATGGTTAGAGTTTGAAACAGATAAAAATGATTTCTTAAATGTAAAAATTGATAGAAAGAAAAAAGTTTTATCTACAGTATTCCTAAAAGCAGTTGATTTCTATAATTCAAACACTGAAATTATGGATGACTTCTTAGAAGTTAAATCTCTTAATATAAGAGAACAACTTGCTAAATATAAAACAAAAGAAGAGTTATTATCAAAATTAAGAACTGAAATTGAAGGTTCATTTATAAATACTGAAATTTATGATGAAGAAACAGGAGAAGTTTTATTTGAATCTGAAAGAGTTTTAGATGAAGAAACAATAAATGCTTTGATTGATTTAAACATTGAAGAAATTACTTACTGGGAAGTAAAACCAGAAGATAAAGTACTTGCAAATGCATTAGCACATGATAGTACTAAAAATGCTGATGAAGCAGTATTAGAAGTATTTAAAAAATTAAGACCTGGTGACTTAGTAACTGTAGACAGTGCTAAATCATTAATTAGACAAATGTTCTTTAATCCACAAAGATATGATCTTGCTCAAGTAGGAAGATATAAAATGAACAAAAGATTAAAGATAGAAGAAGAAGAAAATGAAATATCTCTTACTAAATCAGATGTAGTAGCAACTATTAAATATGTTATGAAACTTTATAATGGTGAAGGATATACAGATGATATAGATAACTTATCTAACAGAAGGGTTAGAGGTGTTGGAGAGTTATTATTAATGCAAATCAAATCTGGTATGGCAAAAATGTCTAAAATGGTTAAGGAAAAAATGACTATACAAGAAGTTACTACATTAACTCCTCAATCATTATTAAATACTAGACCTTTAAACGCATTAATCCTAGATTTCTTTGGTTCTGGACAATTATCACAATTCATGGATCAATCTAATCCACTTGCTGAATTAACTCATAAGAGAAGAATTTCAGCTCTAGGACCTGGTGGTCTTTCAAGAGAAAGAGCAGGATTCGAAGTTCGTGACGTTCACGATTCGCATTATGGAAGAATTTGTCCTATAGAAACTCCAGAGGGACCAAATATAGGTCTTATAGGATCACTTGCAACTTATGGAAAAGTTAATAAATACGGATTTATTGAAACTCCATATGTTAAAGTAAAAGAAGGAAAAGCAGACTTTAATGATATAAGATATTTAGCTGCTGAAGATGAAGAAGGACTATTTATCGCTCAAGCCGATACGGCAGTAGATAATGATGGGAACTTCTTAGTAGAAGAAGCTGTTTGTAGATATGGACATGAAATCGTACATATTGATAAAACAAAAGTACACTACTTAGATGTATCACCTAAACAAGTTGTTTCTGTATCAGCAGGACTTATTCCATTCCTTGAGCATGATGATGCCAATAGAGCACTTATGGGATCAAACATGCAAAGACAAGCAGTACCTTTATTAAGAGCAGAAGCTCCATTTATAGGAACAGGTATGGAAAGAAAAGTAGCAGTAGATTCTGGAGCAGTTATTACTTCTAAAGTAGCTGGAAAAGTAGTATATTCAGATGCTAGAAAAATAGTTGTGCAAGATGAAGAAACTGGTAAAGAACACAAATATAGATTACTTAACTTTGAGAGATCTAACCAAGCTATGTGTTTACACCAAAAACCATTAGTAGACGTTGGTCAAAAAATTGAAGTTGGAGATATCTTAGCTGATGGACCAGCAACAAAAGGTGGAGATTTAGCACTTGGAAGAAATATTCTTATGACATTTATGCCATGGGAAGGATATAACTTTGAGGATGCGATACTAATCTCTGAAAGACTTAGAAAAGATGATGTATTTACATCTATACATATAGAAGAATATGAAATCGAAGCTAGATCAACTAAATTAGGAGATGAAGAAATTACTAGAGAAATCCCTAATGTTGGTGAAGAAGCACTTAAAAACCTTGATGAAAACGGTGTTATCAGGGTAGGGGCTGAAGTAGAAGCTGGAGATATATTAGTTGGTAAAACTACTCCTAAAGGAGAGTCTGAACCACCTGCAGAAGAAAAATTACTTAGAGCAATCTTTGGAGAAAAAGCAAGAGATGTAAGA
>CAZHXU010000348.1:0-2446 GCA_964536535.1 uncultured Fusobacteriaceae bacterium | reverse complement strand
TGATAACCCTACAGATCACTTAGACTTAGAATCAATTACATCACTTAATAAAGCTTTAATCAAATTTAGTGGAACTATCATGTTTACTGCTCATGACCATGAGTTTATTCAAACAGTAGCAAATAGAATCATTGAAATTACTCCAAATGGAATCGTTGATAAAATGATGGAATTTGATGAATATATTGAGAGTGAAGATGTACAAGCTAGATTAGCAAGTATGTATGAAGAAAATTAATAAAAGGAACTAGTTATCTAGTTCCCTTTTTTTATGATTTATTAGCAAATTCCACAATTTCTATTTGTACAACAATCTAACCATTCTAAATATTTTTCATTCCCATCATCTATATTAATTTTCAAAATTTCAGGTGTTTGATAACTATGATGTGAAAGTATAAATTTTTCCACTTTTTCTGCTAAATACCCCCTTGTTTTTGCTTGTAAAATGAATTCTTGAGAAGTTCTCATTTCTCCTTGCCACATATAGATACTTTCAACTCCAGTTATTACTTGGCAACAAGCAGCTAACTTACCTTCTACTATCATACTTCCTAATTTCATAGCTTCCTCTTTTGAATCAAAGGTACTAACTATCATACAGTAACTCATTAAACTACTCCCCCTTTAAAAATTTCAAATGGATTTTTCTGTTGTTTCTGCCACCGTCAAACTCACAAAAATAAATTCCTTGCCAAGTTCCTAATACCAATTGCCCATTTGTTACAGGAATAGTAAGATTAGTTCCAAATAAAGTTGATTTGATGTGTGCATCTGAATTGCCTTCAAAATGCTTAAATCTTATATTTGGAATAATTTCTTCAAATGCTTTTAAGATATCATCTTGTACATCTGGGTCACCATTTTCATTAATAGTTAAACCAGCTGTTGTATGAAGAGTATTTAAAAATAAAATTCCATCTTCATATGAATTTTCTTTGATAAAATCTCTTACCCTTTGACTAATATCAATCATTTCACATTTTCTTCTGGTATTGATTATAATTTGTCCCATATTCACTCCTTTTACTATAGGATTCTCTATTGAAGTATAATACATAAAAATATAATTTGAAAGGAAATTTTTAAATTTTTCTGTATATAAAAGTATAGGCTTTGGAGGGATGATTATGAAAAAAATTGAATGGGATTATCAAGATGTAAATAACATATTAAAGATGTTAGTTTCAGCCTTTACACAAATAGCAATTTTTTTATTTATTATATTAATTTTGGAGTTTTTTGTGATTAATTTAGATATTTCACCTGCTACTCCGAGAAAAGTAATATATGTTGAAGCACTTATTTTATACCTTATTGGTAGGGTAGCAAAAATTATTGTTGATTTGTTTAAGAAAGATTAGAAACTTTTTTGACTATTTCGTTCAAAAAGAGTATAATATTATGAAACTAAAAACCAAGGGGAAAGAAAATGGAGAAAAAACTCACACATGAAATAGCATTTTTCAATCTTTTAAGAAACATGATACCTGCAAAATTTAAATATTCTGAATATAACTTTAGTATTTGCGACATGGAAGAAAAATTAGAGATGGATAGGACAATAATTAGAGGTCTTATCAAAAATTTAGAGTCTGATAAGTTAATTAAAGTAATGTCTCAAACAGATGATGACATTAGACTTTCCTTTGAAGCAAGTTACGACAATCTTTTGGAGGTCTTTACAGTAGAAGATATTGAAGGGCTTATAAAAGAAATGCAAACTTTTATTAAACGTAATTATAGGCATTTTATTTTTGAAGATGATGCATTAGAAGACAAATTTAGAGTATTTGCTAAAAAAGCAAAAGATAAGATGAAATTTGAAGGATTTAATGCTGATATAAACCCTCTTATAAAAGAAGGTATAGAAGAAATTTTGGATAATAAAAACCATAATTTAGCTTTAAAGAAAAAAATATATAAAGTTTGTACTATAGCAGAAGATGAAGATTTAAAAGCTTTAGAAGCGATTCTATTCTGTGATGTTAACTTTCCAAAAACAGAAAATCCATTTTACGTAACATTATTTTTAACAAAACTTATAAGTTATATGAAAGCTGCCTAGATAGGCAGCTTTGTTTTTGTATTAAATTAATCTGTTATTTTGCTTTAATGCAAAAGTAACCAGCGTCCAAAGTAGATAAAAAATCTTCCCTATTTGTTAAAATCAAGTCTTGTTATATTTAAGTGGTCACTTCATTTACTAAATTTCAAAACTCGTTCTTAGGAGCTCAAACAGCTCCCAATTTTTAACGTTCATTCCGTTAACTTAATCTAAATTTCTTATAAAGGACAGAAAAGCAAAATATCAAAGAATACTTGAGTTCTACTAAGCGCCTAACCGTATAAAAAAATGTTGATTCTCTGTAGGGGCAAGTCTCTGTGCTTGCCCGGGTTTATGCAATAAACCCCTACAAAATATATAATTATTCATTTAATTTGT
>CAZHXU010000347.1:0-2464 GCA_964536535.1 uncultured Fusobacteriaceae bacterium | reverse complement strand
AAAAAAAACTGGAAGAAATCTTCCAGTTTAAATTTATATATCTACTATTTTGCCATGTTGAATATTGGTAAAACTGGGAAAATAGTACTGTTTTTAGCATAGTTGATTAAACCGATTTGGTAACCATTTAACTCTTCAGCATAGTTAAAGAATCCAAATTGGAATCCTTCCATTTTTTTATCAAAGTTTACAAATCCGATATCTACACCTTTCATTTCTTCAGCGTAGTTAACAAATGAAAATGCTCTAAATCCTTCTGCTTTTTCATTTAAAGCAACACCAGTGAATACATATCCTACTTTTGCGTCACCTTTAACGTTGTTGATGAATCCTCCTAATTGATAAATTTCTCCACCGTTATCAATTTGGTCATATAATCCACCTAATCTAAATCCATTGAATGTTCCTTCAGTTTTTGAAGCAATCCAAGACCAGTCAAAACCTTTTACATCTTGGTTTACAGTCCAGATAGTTGATAATCTGAATCCATCTACACTAGCTTCTGGTGATGCTACTTGTATAGGTGAAACTAAACCTGCTTCAAATCCTACTGTTTCTGCCATTGTAAATGTTGATAATGCCGTAACTCCTGCTAATACTGCTAAAGCTTTTTTCATACTTCATCCTCCTAATTTCTCTTTAATTTATATTTATACTTATATATAAAACTTCTATACCCCATATCATCAATTTTTAGTATATCACCATATATAATATTTGTAAAGTAATTTCAAACTTAATAAAAAATAATATTATTTTTTGTATCATATAAGTTTAAAGTGGTTATATTATGTTCATGTTTTTTAATTTAATAAAAATATTTAAATTTTGATATAGTTAACATAGTTTTATACAAGAGAAAAGTAAGATTTCCTTTTTTCTATAAAGCTTTTTCAGTATTTATTTTTTAGTTATTTTTAAAACTTAGCTACTAAATTATCTATATTTTCAACTGCAGCTTTAAAGTCTTTCTCAATTTCTTCTTTTTCTTTTGCACTTGTTAGTTCAAATGCAAATGTATCAATCTCATCTATACCCATAAATGAAAAAATAGTTCTTAGATATTTATCTCCCATTTCAAAAGAATTAGCTGGTCCTTGACTATATAAACCACCTCTAGCAGTAATATGAACTAATTTTTTCCCGTTCAATAAACCTACAGGTCCATTTTCTGTATATTTAAATGTTTTCCCTGCTATTGTGATGTGGTCAATATAAGTTTTTAATATACTTGGTATTGATAAGTTCCACATTGGTGCTGCTATAACATATTTATCAAATTCTACAAATTCATCAGCATATTTACTTAATTCATTTTTTTCTGGTGAGAAAATTTTTCCTAAACTTTCCATATTTACATGATTTAATCCTTCATTATATAAATCTAATTCCACTACTTCTACTTCTTTGTTTTCCTTTACCTTATTAATAAATTCTCTTCCTAATTTTAGTGAAAATGAATCTTTTTCTTCCTTTGGGTTTGCTGTTATATATAATACTCTTTCCATGTTTTTCCTCCTATTTTGTCTCAAATAATATTAAATGAGCATATTTATCTATTTTAAAATCTATACTACCTTCTTCTACTATAAACGCTTCTCTTGTTCCTACTTCTATGTTGTTAACTACTGCTTTACCCTCAATAACTATTCCATATAATTTTTTATTCGGTGGCAAAACAAATTTTGTATCTTCTTCAAATTCACCTACAAACAAATTAAAATCTTGGTTTATCTTAACTGGGCTATTACCTTCTTTACCTGATACTAAATGCATAAAATGACCTTTTCTATTCTTTAGTCCATATTCATAATCACCATAACTAGGTTCATAACCTTCTTTATCTGGTAAAATCCAAATTTGAAGTAGTCTCAAATCTTCATTTGAATGATTATATTCACTGTGATATATTCCTTTACCAGCACTCATATACTGTATGTAACCTGGTCCTATGCTTTTCTGATTTTTAAGGCTATCTCCATGAGTTAATTTACCACTAATTATATAAGTCAATATTTCCATATTTGAATGGGGATGGGTATCAAAACCTGTTTGAGCTTTTATAATATCATCATTAATAACTCTTATACTTCCAAAAGACATCTTTTGGGGATCATAATATGGGCCAAATGAAAAGTGGTGTCTAGTATCAAGCCATCCATAGTCAGTATGAAATATTTCATCTATTCCTATTTTCTTCATTTTTAACCTCCTTTATATCTAATTAGATATATTAAACTAAAATTTTTTATTAATTTCTATATTTTATTTGATTTATAAAAAAGCAATATTAACCACGAATTCCTCAGATTACACAAATTAAACCAATATTTATATATTTTGTAGGGGTTTATTGGATAACCCAGGCAAGCACAGAGACTTGCCACCACAGAAAAAAATATAATGCATGGTTCGGCTCTTAGTAGAACGCAAGTATTCTTTGGTTTTTAGTTTTTCTGTCCTT
>CAZHXU010000346.1:0-2467 GCA_964536535.1 uncultured Fusobacteriaceae bacterium | reverse complement strand
ATGAAATCATTAATTTTTTAACAACTTAATATCTAAATTAAAAAACTCTAAAGAAACTCTTTAGGGTTTTTCTTTTATAAAATTTTAAAAATAATTTGACAAATAGATAAACTTGATATAAACTATATCTAGTTAACTAGATATAAAATATATTTAGTATATTTAATTAAGGAGGAGAAATATGGGAGTAAGTTTGGTAACTGGTGCAAATGGACACCTTGGAAACAATTTGGTTAGAGAGTTGATAAAAAGTGGATATTCTGTAAGAGCTGGAATAAGAAACCTTGATAATGCTAATACTTTAGATGGCTTAGATTGTGAAGTAGTACAATGTGATTTTATGGACAAAGACAGTCTAAAAAAAGCTTTAGAAGGAGTAGAGATACTTTATCATGTTGCTGCTGTATTCAAACATTGGGCAAAAGATGAAGAAGAAGAGATAGTTAGACCTAATATAGAAGGTAGTGAAAATATTATTAGGTTAGCAAAAGAAGCTGGAGTGAAAAAAATAATATATGTTAGTTCTATTGCTGCATTAGAATCAACACTTAGAAATTCTCAAAATGAAATATTAGGGAATAGTTGGAATGTTTCTGATATGGCAAATCCATATGTAAGATCGAAAACTTTGTCTGAACAAAAAGCTTGGGATGTTGCAAATGAAGTAAATATAGATATGATAAGTGTACTACCATCAACAATATTAGGAGGTGAATATAAATCAGCAACTGAATCTACAAACTTTTTTAAAGGTTTAGTAAATAATCAAGTTCCATTTTTTTATGATGTATATTTGAGTTTTGTAGATGCAACAGATGTAGCAAAAGGGATGATTGCTGCAAAAGAAAAAGGTATAAATGGTAGTAGATATATCTTGTCTAACATACTGCCCGTAAATTCTAAAGAGATACTAGATATTTGTAAAGAAGTAAATAAAGATTTTGTAGCTCCCCCTATGAAATCATTTGATGAACTGATTGAAATAGCCAGTATAGCTGAGGAGGTAGCGAGGGTAGAAGGCAAAAAACCACAATTAGTAAAGAGTAATATTGTAAGAACTTACGGAATAGATTTTACTTTTAATATGGAAAAAACAATAAAAGATTTAGGGTATAATCCTAAAAGTGCTAAAGATGTATTAAGAGAAACCCTTGAAGAACTTTTGGTTAAATAATTTGTAAAAAGTCTAGAATTAAAAAGGTTAGTAGAATTAGGAAAGTCCTCTCCTATTTTACAGCCTTTTTTTGCTTGATAAAAAAAGACCAATGATAATTTAGTCTTTCGTATCTAAGTATTTTAAATAGATTAAATCATATCTATTAATTTTTTCTTTTTAAGTGATTCTTTGAAAGTTAATTCAATATGAGATAAACTTTCTGATAAGTTATTTTTTATATTCAAAGCTTTTTCTTCATTAATATTTAACTCTAATTGTTTAAACATAGCTTTTTTTCCTTCAAGAGCCATAAAAATATCAAATAGAGTAATATCTTCTATCTCTTTATTTAATAATATTCCTCCTCCAGCTCCTTCTTTTGTAGAAGTTAAGCCAGAATCATTAAAACTCTTTAAAAGTTTTGATACTGTAGGTGCTGGAATGCCTAGAATCTCTGATATATGTCTTGTTGACATATATTCTGTTTTACCCTCTTTTTTCTTTACTGCCAAAAATAATATTATTGATGATCCTTGCCATAATGCTGCCGAATATGCCATATGTTCAACTCCTTTAACTAAACATATTATATATATGGTTTAGTTATTTGTCAAATAGGGATTATTGAAATTTTTTATCATATTCTTTCGCTGGATCTTTAGTTTTAGATTCACTGAATATTTCTCCTTCAATAAACCTTCCTTCTACTCCTAATAAATATCCCTCTTTAAGTTCTAATCCCATAAATGCTGGAAAATTATCTCCTGAATTAGTAGTTACATTATACTCTAGAGCTTCTCTAAATCCAAACTTTGGATAATATGTAGGATGACCATAGATAAATATAGCTCCATAACCCAATTCTTTTGCTTTTGAGATAGAGTATTTCATAAGTTCTTTTCCAACACCTTTATTCTGAAACTCAGGAAGTACACTTAGTGGTCCAAAGTTTAGAACTTCTACTCTACTACCATCTTCCCTTTCAATATAGGAATCATTAGAATAAATTATATGTCCAACTATTTTATTATTTATTTCTGCAACAAGATTTAATTTGTCTATACCACTAGTCCCTCTCATCTTGTGAACCATATAATGCTCCGTTGCACCAACACCCAATTTTTCTATTCTTTCTTCTCTCCAAAATGCTTTCCTTGTCAAAACTTCCACTTCATGCCAATCTTTTTTTTCTTCTACTCTTATAATCAAATTTTTCATTTTATCCCCCCCTTTTTTATAGTTTATCAAGATAAATTATAATTTTCAATGTAAAGATTAGTTTGAACTATTTAGTGCATAAGCACATATATT
>CAZHXU010000345.1:0-2476 GCA_964536535.1 uncultured Fusobacteriaceae bacterium | reverse complement strand
TTTTAACCATATATATTTCCTATAAGTTTAAATTATCTATAAAAGTCTAGCAGCTAATTCAGCCAATTCAGATCTTTCACCTTTAACAAGAGTTATATGACCTGCTAACTCAACATTTTTAAATCTTTCAGCAAGGTAAGTAAGCCCATTACTATTAGCATCTAAATAAGGGTTATCGATTTGGTAGGGATCTCCTGTAAAGACAATCTTAGTATCTGCTCCTGCTCTTGTAACTATAGTTTTTATCTCATGAGGAGTTAAGTTTTGAGCTTCATCTATTATTAAGAAACCTTTTGGTATACTTCTACCTCTTATATAAGTAAGTGCTTCAATTTTTAATAGACCCATACTTTCTAAACCAGCTATAACTTTTTCTCCACCTTTTTTATCTTCATTTCCTTTGTTACTTGTCAAAAAGTCAAAGTTATCATAGATAGGTTGTACCCATGGTCTTAATTTTTCCTTTTCTCCCCCAGGGAGATAACCAATGTCTTTTCCCATGGGGATAATAGGTCTAGCTATAAATATTTTTTTATAAAGAGTTCTTTCTACTACTTGTTCTAGTGCACTAGCAAGAGCAAGTAAAGTTTTTCCTGTTCCTGCTTTTCCAACTAAAGTAACTACACGAATATTTGGATCCATAAGCATCTCAACAGCACATTCTTGTTCATTGTTTCTTGCTCTGATTCCCCATAATTCTATATTAGAAAAATTAAGTTTTTCCACACGTTTTTTATTTTTTTTATAAACTCCCAAGTGAGATTTATTCTCACAAGTGAGGTTAAACATTTCATTTGCATAAGGTTCTTTGTCAAAAACTTCTGTATATTTTACCCTACCAGCTTTAATAAACTTTTTATAAGGTTCATCTTCTACTTCTACTTCACTAAACCCACTATATAATTCAGATATATCATATGTGTCAGTTTCATAATCTTCAACTTTTAAAGACATAGAATCAGCTTTTATACGCATATTTATGTCTTTAGTTACAAGTATAACTGGGTCTTTTGCATTCTTTTTTACTTCTAGTGCAGTTGCAAGGATTCTATTGTCCATAACATCTTTTTTTATAAAAAATGGTAATTGAGTAACATCTCCATTGATTTCTACAAACAATTTTCCACCATTATTGAGGCAAACTCCTTCTACCAAACTTCCCTTTTTTCTCAGGTCATCTATAGATCTTGCTACTACTCTGGCATTTCTACCTCTTTCACCATCTACTCTTTTCAAACTATCTATTTCTTCAATTACATATATTGGTATTACTACATCATTATCAGCAAAACTAAATATTGCTTTTGGGTCATGGATAAGCACATTAGTATCTAAAACATATACTTTTTTCATGATAATACCTCCTTGTGTGTAGTGTTTCTATACTTCTATTATCCCACACTTTTTCCAACTCTTCAATTTTTTTTCTTTATAAGTTATAATAAATGTATCACAGAAAAGATAAAATCTTCTAATTAGATTACTTATAATAAAATCAAAGAATATTTATGTTCTGCTTAGTTTGATAAGAAAGGAAAATTTGTCACTGAATATACAAGTTTAAAATGATTTTTTATTTTGTACCAAGTTAAAAGTGATAAAATTAATTATAAAAAAAGGAGTTATTATGATATATACATTAACTTTAAACCCTGCTTTAGATTATAATCTGTCTATGGAAGAGTTTAAAAAGGGAAATTTGAACCTTAGTAAAGAAGGGTATTATACTAGTGGTGGAAAAGGAATAAATGTATCAATATTATTAAAAAACCTTGATATTCCTTCTACTCCCCTTGGCTTCCTAGGTGGATTTAGTGGTGATTATATAGAAAAAGATTTGGATAAAAAGGGTATAAAAGGTGATTTTGTAAAGATAAAAGATACAACTAGGATTAATATAAAAATAAAGGATAAAATAGATGAAACAGAGATAGCAGGAATCTCTCCAAATATTAGTGAAGATGAAAAAAAGTTGTTGGTAGAAAAGATAAAAAAGATAAAAAACGAAGATTATCTTGTTTTATCAGGAAGTATTCCTAATTCATATTCATCATCTATCTACAAAGAAATAATTGATAACTTACCAAAAAAAACAAAAGTTTTTTTGGATACTAGAGGAGATATTCTAGAAAAAACCCTTAGTAAAAGGATCTTTTTGGCAAAACCAAACTTGGATGAAATAAGAGCTTTAACAGGTAAAAATCTTGAGAGCATAGAAGAAATAATTAAAGAAGTAAAACCACTATTAAATAGGTGTGAGAATATAATTATTTCTTTAGGAGATAAAGGGTCTTTATTCTTTACCCAAGAGAAGGTATATAGAGCTCTTCCAATTGAAGGGGAAGTAATAAATACAGTAGGTGCTGGAGATTCTATGTTAGCTGGGTTTTTAGGAAAATATATAGAAACAAATGATTTATATAAAAGTTATAAGTTTTCTGTAGCTTCTTCTAGTGCAAGTGTTTTTTCAAAGGAA
>CAZHXU010000344.1:0-2481 GCA_964536535.1 uncultured Fusobacteriaceae bacterium | reverse complement strand
TATCTATAGGATATTTATTAGTCAAAAAATCCTTCTTTAACAAATCTTTGATCTCTAAGGGGAAAATAACTTCTTTTTCTTCTAAATTTTCTATTTTTATTATTTCTTAGATTACCTCTTGCTGTTAGTCTCAAACTTATCCCACCCTTCTTTCTGATAAATTTTATAAAAAATATTACACTTACTAAATTATATAGTGTCAAGTTAGAAAAATTCTATGCAAACCTTTAAAAAATATCTGCATTAATTGTTAAAAAAATGAATTTTTTCTAATATTTTGCAGGAAAGTTATTTTAAGAGTATATATATAATTAGAAGAACTATATTAACAAAAAGGGGGAAGACTATGAAAGATTATGAAATGAATCAAATAAGAAATGTCGCTTTATTAGGTCATATTGGTAGTGGAAAAACTACTTTGGCCGAAAGTTTACTGACTGTGTCGGGAGTAAAGCACAAAATGGGCAGTGTAGAAGCTGGTAATACTTGCTCTGATTTTGATAAAGAAGAAAGAAATCGTCATTTTTCAATTCGTTTGTCTGTTTTGCCATTAGAATTTCATGGACATAAATACAATATACTAGATGTGCCTGGTTATGAAGATTTTGAGGGGGAAATGCAAAGTGCTCTGCGTGTAGCAGGTGGTGCTGTTTTAGTCATAGATGCAACTAGTGGTGTAGAACATGGTACAATAAAAGCTTGGAATTATTTGGAGGAAAGAAAAATTCCTAGAATAATTTTTGTAAACAAAATGAATAAAGGATTTATAAATTACAAAAAATTATTAAATGAATTGAAAGATAAATTTGGGAAAAAAATAGCTCCTTTTTGTTTACCAATTGGTGAAAAGAACGAATTCAAAGGTTTTGTTAATGTAGTTGATTTGAATGGGAGAATATTTGATGGAGAAAAATGTGTAGATTCGGCCATAGATAAAAGTCTTCTTCGTGAAGTAAATGATATAAGAGAATTATTACTGGAAGCAGTAGCTGAAACAGATGAAATAATGATGGAAAAATATTTTGAAGGGGAACCTTTTAGTATAAATGAGATACATAAAGGTTTGAATAGTGGAGTAATTAACGGAGATGTTGTCCCTGTCCTTGTTGGTTCTGCTAGTGATATGGTTGGAGTTCATACCTTGTTTGATATGTTATACGACTATCTTCCTACACCTTGTCAAATGAATGATTGTATTAGAGAAGGTCATGATTTGGAAGGTAATACATCCACTAGGAGGGTAGAGGTAGAAGAGGATTTTAGCGCTATTATTTTTAAAACAATATTTGACCCTTATATGGGACGTATTTCTATTTTTAAAGTAAATTCTGGAGTATTAAAAAAAGACATGGAAGTTTATAATGGAAATAAAGATAAAAAAGAAAAAATAAGTAATTTATTTTTAATAAGAGGTAAAGAACAAGTAGAATGTGATCTTGTTCATGCTGGTGACATTGGGGCTACAACAAAACTTGCATATAGCAAAACAGGTGATAGTTTGTCTTCTATTGATAATCCCATTATCTATGATCAAATTGACTTTAATAGACCTTGTTTATATTATGCAGTTGAAACTGAAAGTAAAAATGATGATGAAAAGATTGGGCCATCTCTTGAAAAATTAAATGATGAAGACCCAACATTTACATTTGAGCGAAATCATGAAATAAAGCAATTATTAATTGGTGGTCAAGGAGAAAAACAAATACAAATTATTATGGATAAATTAGAAAAAGAATTTGGTGTAAAAGCAAAATTGATTGACCCAAAACCAGTTTATAAAGAAACTATAAAGGGTCATTCCAATGTGCAAGGTAAATATAAAAAACAATCAGGAGGCTCTGGACATTATGGAGATGTTTTCATTAGGTTTGAACCTTCTCCTGAATCATTTGAATTTAATGAAGAAGTACACGGTGGAAGTGTTCCTAAACAATATTTTGGCGCTGTTGAAAAAGGTTTAGTCGAATCAATGGAAAGAGGTGTTTTAGCTGGCTTCCCTGTAATGAATATAAAAGCTACTTTATATGACGGTTCATATCATAGTGTTGATTCAAATGATTTAGCTTTTAAAATGGCTGCAAGTTTTGCTTTTAAAAAAGGAATGAATGAAGCTAGCCCAGTAATATTGGAGCCTATTGTTAGAGCAGAAATTATAACACCTGATTCATATATGGGTGATATTGTAGGTGATATGAATAAAAGAAGAGGACGTATATTAGGAATGGAAAGCATAAATGAGGGGTACCAAAAGTTGGTAGTAGAAGTTCCTCAAAGTGAAATGTTTAAATACGCTATTGATCTTAGGTCAATAACACATTCAACAGGTACTTTCACTATGGATTTTATAAAATATGAAGAAATTCCAAGTAATTTAACACATAAAATAATAAAAGAATATGGTGTTAATCACCACTAATCAAAAAGAGCCTTTTAGGCTCTTTTTAGTTTATTCATAAATATTAACATTAAATTTTCTTC
>CAZHXU010000343.1:0-2492 GCA_964536535.1 uncultured Fusobacteriaceae bacterium | reverse complement strand
ATTTTTATACTCCAAATTATGAAGTTCGTGCTCGTGCTCCTTTGAATATTATAGTAGCAAAATTATTATTATATTTAAATGAATTAAAATTCAAACCAGAAGAATAAAAAAGTTTGTTTTTATTAAAATAAAATAGTAGATATAATAAATAATGATTTAATTGATTTTAATTAAAATATATCAAATTATCTCTAAAGTATGAATTTGTAAGCTAGGAGTGAAACATAAGTGCAATTGTTAGTTATATATTATGGATTGTCTCTTTATAAGAAGGAAGTAATATGGTTAGTAAAATCTTATAATTATATCACTCCAAAATCAAATGGATGAATACATGATATAGTATAATTAACAAAAGATTCAAATTGAACTAAATAAATAAGCGTCAAACAGATAAACAAAAAGAACTGAACCCATTTTATTTATAAGAAATAAAAAGGGGAATGGCAACTAAATTTTTGACAAATTCACTAAGGTCAAAAATTTAGTTGCCATTCCCCTACATCTATCTTTAGTGAATTGTATAGTTGCCTTATATCTTCTCAAAAAAGCAACATATTGTAATATTATTAGTATAACAAGAGAGTTTTTAATGATATAATATTTTATGGAAAAGGATGGTATAGTGAAAAAATTTATGGAAATATGCGTGTTAATATTCGCTATTGTTATTATAACAATATCTGCTAGTATTATCATAATAAAAAAACTGTCCTAATTTATAGTGTAACTGCAATTTGGAATATGCTCTTGTATTTTCCATAAAATGAGTGAATTTTATACTATAAATTACTACAATGCAAATTACTGTGATAAAATAAGAGTTTCTCAAACACGTACACACCCTAAATGTAATTGTTTTTGTATTCAAGATCATGAACTTTTAGTTGGAGATGTGTTTAAATATTATTTTTACAAAGTTGAAAAAAGTAATTTTAATTATGAAAAGGCAATGATATTTACTGAAACAATGAGAATGCTATGTGGTTTTAAATTTCTACTTGATAGATATTTAGAACAATGGGTTGAGGTATTTATTCGTAATCCATTTTTGAAGAAATTGTAGAAAGTCAGTGGAGTTCTAAATGGGTTTTAAAACCAAATATATCAGATGTTCAATTGCAGGAAGATCATTTTCGTTTTGCGACTATTGATACTGGAATTAAAAGCTTAGATGAATTACTAGGAACATGTATAGTTATTGAAAGTCTTGAGGAAAGTTTTGAAAGAGAGGATTCAATGTACATATGGGAGCATGAACCTTTTATGAATTATATGCTAACTATTTTAGAATTAAATGAGAATACAGCTAAGGTACTGTGTAGTGGAGAAGCTATAATTAATGGATATTCTGAACCGTATACAACAGAGCAATTTTATTTTGATTGTTATGTACCGTTGAGAAATAGACTGTAGCAGTTTGATAATTTTGATTGTACAGTAAACATAAAAGAAGATGAGACGAAATAGAAAAGGAATTTTATTATGATATATAAATTTACAGAGGTACTAAACGATTTAATCAATTATTTCATTTTAGGTGATGTTTTGTTACTGGATAGATGGAAACAAAACAATAAATTATCGGATAATTTGGCTATGGAGTTTACTACAAATGAAAGTGGTGATAGGGTTTTTAGTGAAGGTATCACGCTTCCAATGTTTGGTATTGAAAATTATCCATATACTATATTATTTAACCTTTCTGGTGATACGCCAGAACTTTGTAAAAAGGAAAATAGATTGCAATTTAGAAAAAGTGGTTACTCACTCAAAGTGGATAACAATATGCTTATGCTTTTTACATGGCGTATATTAGAGGAATTTTCTTCAGAGAAAGTAGACATGCTTATTGATAATTATAAGCAACACAAAAAACCGATTATTGAATTACCTAATGGTTGGTATAGTATTGAAATTCTCGGCGGAGAAACCTTAGAAGGAATGAGCTATGAACCTACGTTTGAGTTTGTTATACAATCAGTAGATGAGTGTAAAGCAATAGAACAAGATATGAACTTCAACTTTAAAATTGAAAGTTCTACCTATTGACAAAAGGTAAATTAGGTTAAAGGTTAAGATGGTGAATTTTAGTACTGATACAAAACCACGAGAACTTTTTATCTATACTTTTGAACGAATTCATGATCCTCTAAAAGAATTAGGCCTTAAATATAGCAGGCGTAAAAATGATATTTATAAAAAAATTACAAAGAGATTTAAGTATAAAGGTAGTACAATATCGCTTGTCAGTTATGTATAATATCATAAATTTATAAAATTTAGCGAAAGAAAGGGTGTAGGATGGGTAAAAAACTAATGTAAGTAGACTTTTAAGTCTTGTATTAAGGCATAAGCCAGAGCATATTGGTATAGTACTTGATGAAAACGGTTGGGCAAATACTCTAGAATTAATAAAAAAATTAATATGACAACAGGTAAAAAACTAGATATGGCAACTTTAGAAAAAATCGTTGATACTAATGATAAAA
>CAZHXU010000342.1:0-2514 GCA_964536535.1 uncultured Fusobacteriaceae bacterium | reverse complement strand
CCCTTTCTTTCTCTAAAGAATATATCTCTAGTTATTGGTGCATAATCTGGCAACATATCTATATTATCCAGTTTATTTATACCACTATCTATTAGTGGACTATTTTTCATTGGGCTAAAATCCAAAAGTTCTACTTTATCACTTACTTCATTTTTAAAGAGAGGATTTTCATTACTTATATTTAATTCTTTATCAAATCCTCTTGGGTTATTTTTTGCCCAAGGTATATAATCTCTTATATTTCCATGTCCAGTATCATAAAAAAGATTGTTTGTTATCTTAGCTGTATTTGGATAGGAAGTGTCTGTTAGGTAGAAGTGCTCATCTCTATCTACTTTTACATTTGAATTCATAATAAGTGCATTGTTTTGTATATTTGTACTAAAATGCCCTTCTACCCCTCTACCTACTCCTATTCCCTGGTATGCTGTGTTGTATATAGTATTATTATAAAATCTACTATGATCTCTGGTTATTGAAATAGCTGTAGCCCATCCTATATCATAGGAGTTAACTGTATCTAGTGTGCCTCCATTGATAAATATATTGTTATAAACAAATATTGGTTCTGGATCAACTGGGTCACCTTCATCATAACTCAAATCAAATATATTAATAAATGTAGCTCTCTGTGGATTTGCATCTACTATATTTGAGAATACAAAGTGTGATTTCACATTCATTTTTTCTGGAACTCTATCTCCTTGGTGATTTACTGCTATCTCTGGTCCACGCCCAAAATCATTGTCATATATATAGTTCCAACCAAGATGACTTCCCTCTTCTATTGGTGCACCACTAAAGTATACTGCATGATCAAATCTACTTTTACTTCTACCTCCATGTATTCCATTTCCAAGTATTTTTGCACCACTTCCACCAGTTACGACCTGTGCACTACCATTTCCATAAGCTCCCTTCATTCCTATCAAATCATTTCCGATTACTCTAATATAATTCCCACCTATACCTACTGCATTATAAGGAACATCTATACTAAATCCCGATAATACCAAATAGTCATTTGCTAGTCCTACTCCGTTTAATCCATAACCATTCATTGCAGGTATACTAAATAATGGTTTTTCTCCAGGATAAGCAAGAAATGCTATAGGTTTTTCTTTTGTACCATCTTTATGCTTAAATGAGTCACTTCCACCAAACCATAAAAGACTACCTGCTTTATCTCCATTACTAAAGATTGGCATCCTTTCATAAGTGCCACCTCTATAATAAACTGTATCTCCCTCATTCAAAGTCTGAAATTTTTCAAATTGTAAACTTCTTTCATAATTAAATGGAGTATCATGATCTCCATCACCCATAGTTATATTTTGGTCAACAAAATATATGTTACCATCTCTAATTGTAAATGGAAGTGGATTTGATTCTAGTCCATTTATGGTAACTGTAATAGTTGTATTTCCATTTGTCATTTTATTATTTAACCAAAATGTAATTCTTTGCCAAAATGGTGTAGGAAAAAACTCACCCCAATTGGCATAATCAGAATCATTAGTTAGTTTAACTCCGCCTACGCTAACGTAATTATTACCTCTATTTTGCCCAAGGTTTCTTCCCCAAATAGTTACAGCAACACCTTTATTTGGTTCAGCTTTAGACCATCCTTTATTTGGACCTGATTCTATATCACTATAAGCAATTACAGGCGAACCTTTTATATATGTTTGTGGATTTGCTGGTTTTTCTATTGGTACTCTTACATCTTCTACTTTTGGCACATCTTTTTTTAAACATCCTATCATTGTTATTAACAATAAAATCAAAAGTATTACTTTTTTCATCTTTCACTCCTATCTATAATATTATTTTTAATTTTTACTTTAATAAAATACCACATGGTGTTGCAAAAATCAAGGGCTTATTTTTTTTAAAATACTCTTCTATAAATAAGAGTAAAAATTTGATATAGCTTTATATATATGCTAAAATTATCCTAAGAATTAAAAAATAGCCTCTTAGTAAGAAATAATTATTAAAACTATATATAAAACAAAAGAAAGTTTATTAGCTTATTTTGATAATTATGTTACTATTAATAACTCTTAATAGAAAAAATAATATAAAATCTGTAAAAAGACTAAATGGGGGTATAAAATGAATAATGATAAATGTGACTTAGTTAATCCAAAAAATATAAAAGAAAAAAAGATAGAAGAAATTGATGGATACACAATCAAATACCATGCAAATAATACTACTATTTGGTCTAAAGGAAAAATAATTGACGATAAAGCTGAAGGTTATTGGGAATGGTATCGTATTGACGGGACAATAAAACGTTCAGGTTATTTTGATAAAGGTGAACCTATTGGTGAATGGATTACTTACGATAATGAAGGGAAAATATATAAAGTAACTAATAGGTCAAAATAAAAATAATTAATTAAATATTTTAGTAAACCTGGCTCTTAAAAAAATTCTTTAAAGAAAGATTAAATTTTTATATTTTTATATTAATTAGAATACTTATACAATAAAAAGACTTGGTAT
>CAZHXU010000341.1:0-2524 GCA_964536535.1 uncultured Fusobacteriaceae bacterium | reverse complement strand
TTTTAGAATTAATTATAATTATTTTATATATTTTTACAACAATTCCAAGAATCTATACAGTTCCTTAAAAAACATCTCTTTATCATTTGTTATAATATCATGCCCTTTATTTGAATAAATAATTTCTATTTCTCCCTCTTTTTCAGCTTCTTCAACAGCAACTGATAGTATCAAATCCATAATACTTTGATTTTCAGCACCTATGTTTGTATTGTAAAAAAACAAAGCAGGTTTATTATGCAAAGTATAATCTGACATTTCTATCAAATGAGCATAATCAAGTTCTGAATCAACAACATTATTTATTTTCCCTCTAGTCTCTAATGTTGTTTTCACCATTTCTTTTACATTTTCAGGTAATTTACCTTCAATTTTATTATATATATTAGAAATAGGTGTGTCTATTGTTACCAAAGCTATTACTTTGTCTTTATTTTCATAGAGAAAATATCTAGAATAAATCCCCCCTAATGAAGGCCCTAACAAAATTATATTTTTATTTATTCCTAATTCATCCAAAAGTTCTTCTGCTTCATTAACTATAACTTCTACCCTTCTCTCTTCCTCATTCATATAGCTATTTCCATAACCACCACGATTATATAAAAGTACATTATATTTTTTAGAAAGTTCATCTTGTATCCAAGTATTCCAATCTATAATTACACTTGCTCCTGTAAAAATAACTATAGTTTTATCCGAATTTTCATTTTTTATATACCTATATTCTATACCTTTTTTACTTATCAATATTTCTCCTCCAAAAATAGCCAAAGTTAACATGAAAAATACAAATATTCTCTTCATCTTTTCCCCCCTTTATTTTTTAGCTAATTAAACACAATTTCTTCTATTGTTCTCAACACATTTTCTACTTTCATCATACCAAATTCTTCTTTTTTTATTGCTTTTACCTGTATACTATAATTTTCTGTCTTTTTTAGTATCTCATCCATCATATAAGCCATTTGAGGTGCTACAAATGCCAGTTTTAATCCTTTCAAACCTTCCAAAGCTTCTTTCATAGTAAGTATCTGTGCTCCTGAATAAATCAATAATAAATCTATACCTTCTTCTTCACATCTTTTTATATCATCTAATACTCTTTTGTCATAAGCAATAGTATGTTCACAACTTATCCCTTTTAACTCTGCTTCTTTTTTTAATCTGTCACAAAACATACTAGAAGTAAATCCACCTGCACAGGCTATTATTACTATCTCCATCCTTAATCACTCCTTATATTTTCAACTGATTTTTTATTTGATTAAATATCTTTTCTCCCTTCATCATTCCAAAATCTTCCATTGGTATTGCACTTACTGGAATAGAAAGTCTATTACATTCTTTTTCCACATCACCCATCATATGCCTCATTTGAGGTGCTATCATTGCCATTTTTACCTTTGAAAGTTTCTCATCTGAAAAACAATTTCTAGTAAATAATGCTGCTCCTCCATAAAGTATTAATAAATCTAAACCATCATTTTCATATTTTTCCAGTGCATTTATATCATCAAGTACACTTGCATATTCAAATTCACTCTTATAACCACTTTCAAAAGCAGCTTTTTTTACTTTTGTACAAAGAAGGCTAGATGTTGCCCCTCCTGCACAAGCAATTACTATAATCTTCATCTTATCCCTCCTGTAGTAATGTTTCTATTTGATTATATAACTTGTCTCCACGCATCATTCCAAAATCTATCATAGGAATCTGTTGAAATTTTATATTATATTTATTACATTCTTCTTCTACTTTTGGCAACAAATGACGCATTTGTGGTGCAACTAATCCTATTTCAAATATATCACCAAATTTTGTCATAATCTCTTCCATCAAAAATAATTGTACTCCTCCGTAGACTAATAAAAGTTCTACTCCTTTTTTTCTATATTCATCAAATTTCTCTAAACTCTTAAACTCCAATATTCCTTCATACGCACATTTTTTTCCTTTAGTCTCAGAGAATTTTTTTATTTTTGTACAAAGTAAACTTGATGTTCCCCCTCCTGCACAAGCCACAACTACTATATTCATCTTTACCTCCTTAAACTATAGATAAATTCTTTAAAACTTCTACTTCCTTTCCAGCCTCTATTTCATATCTCATATATTTGTCACCTAAATTTATTTCTATTCCTAATCCTCCCATATCAAAATGGTTAATATAACATATTATTCCTTTTGTCAAAACAACATCTTTTTCTTTCCCTTTTGATACAACAGTAAACTTTACTTTTTCTTCTATTTTTTTAAAAATTTCAAATCTTTTTTTTATTCCTTTAGAACTTAGATTTTTCATATACAATCTAACTTCTACTTCTTTATAACTTTTCAATTCTTTCATCTCATCACTCCTTCTGTTACTCGAATATTACTTCTATTTTTATTCTTTGTCAAAATCGATTTTTTTATAGTACTTTCGTCTACGACTATCTCTATTTATCTTTTTTCATTATTTTTTTCGTTGTTTTTTTATATATTTTTATTTTCAATTACATAGTTTTTTTCTAAAAAACT
>CAZHXU010000340.1:0-2529 GCA_964536535.1 uncultured Fusobacteriaceae bacterium | reverse complement strand
GGCATGAAGAAGAGATACCTATAGGTGCTCTTGCAGATATAAGAATAGTTGTAAAAAGGAAAAAAATTATTTGGTATGTTTTAGAAAAATTAGATTTTATAAATGAAGGGTAAAACTATGAACAAATCTAAATTTTTATTAAATTTTATTTTTATTTGTACAATTTTGTATTCTAATCGAAATATAGATTTGGAAAATGCAATGTTGGAGCTAAAAAAAAATGAGATTAATAAAGAAATATATGAAGAAGATTCATTTGAAAAAAATACAAGTAAAAGTTTTATTTATGATAGAAATATTATTGAAGCTTCTACTCAACACATCTTCCAGAATTATATGTATAAGCTAGAAAAATTAAGGTTAGAGTATAAAGTAAAAGAACTGGATAGATATATCGAAGTTCTTAGGGAAAAACATATTTTTTTTCTAGAATACAGTAAAAAAATTCAAGAAAATAAAGAGAGTTTTTCAGAGATTCAATTGGAAGAGGTTAATATTTTTGTAGAGAATTTAATCTTAGATAAAAAAAAATATGAAAGAGAAAAAGAGATTATTCTTTATGAAAAAACTAAGTATTATAGCGTATTAGAAGGGGATAGTGAATCAAAAAGTTATTTAGAAGTACTAAAAGAACAAGAAAAACTTATAAGTAACATAATAAAACAAGAAGATGAGATAAATAAATATAAAAAAATTAGTGATAAAAATAGAGAAGTCATAGATATAGAAAATAAAATTTTAAAAAATAAAATACTCAAAATAAAAGAAGATTATCTATTAAACAAAAAACAATTAGAATCAAAAGTAGAAATTGCAAAATTAGACATAGAAAAAAATAAGAATTTATTAACGATTAAAAAAAATGAATTAGATAAAAAAAGAACAGAATGGGATTTGGGTTTAGTTAGTTATAAAGATTATTTTGAAGCAGATATAGAGTATGAAAAAGCAAAAGTAAATCTATATCAACTAGAACTTCAATTAGAATTACTTCAAAAGGAGCTAGAATTATGAAGATACTCTTAATATTTTTATTGTCTATAAATATGATTTTTGCTTTAGAAATAAAAAGTTTTGAGCAGTTATTAGAAGTTTATAGAAAAAATAGTAAAAAAGTAGAAATAAATGAGTTTGAATTAGATAAATTAGACTTAAAAGAAGATAAATTAAACTATGATAACTGGCAAGATATTAGTTTTAGCTTGAACCCAGTATTTGTAAGAGGCAAAGATGATTTGAAAAAGAATGATTTACAAATAGAAGTTCACTATAAAAAATTCTATTTTAAAACCTTTTATAATGATAGTTTGGATATAAGCCTTAATGAGAGTGAAACTAGAATTTTTGGATATGAGAATTCATTATCTAATCTTTTTAAGAATTCATATTCTATTGAAAAAGAAATTATAAATTTAGAAAAGAATAAAGTTAAAATTGAGAATAAAATTAGAGAAAAAAATGATTTAGTAGAAGTGATAGATTATTTGGTTCATCTAAAAAAGACTAAAATAATTATAGAAATAGCTAATAAACGAAAAGAAGATTTGTTAGAAATCATTGAAATCAATGAAAATTTATTAAAAATAGGAGAAGGTTCTAAATATGAATATGAATTTATTTTGGAAGAAAAAAGATATTTAGAAAAAGAAATAACTTTGTCTATGATAGAAAAAGAAAAAATTTTAGATAACTTAAAAAATCTTTTTAAAGATACAAATATAAATTTTGATTATTTTGATTATGATTCTATCTTACTTAGAGATTTGGTTAATATTAGCTATGAAAGTAAGATAAACAAGATAGAAGAAGAAATAATAAATAAAAATATAAAACTACATAAAAAAAACATTACAGATAATATCTTACTTAACCTAGAATATGATTTTGAAAGTGATACAAGTCTTGGTCAGATAAAATTTATCTATAAACCCTTTGAAAAAGATTTTGATAAAAAGAATATGGACATAACTTTGGATCAGACTATAAAAAGTAGGAAATTAAAAGAGGTAGAAGAAGAAAATTCTTATGAAATAATAAAAGTACAATACGATAAACTTCTGAATAAAAGTAATAAAAGTAAAGCAGAATATGAACTGATAAAGAGAAGGTATGAATATATGAGAAATCTTTATTTGAAAGGTAGTTTAGACTATTATAATTATTTGGAAGAAAAAGATAAGTATGAAGAAAGGGAAAAAACTTTTCAATTGGATAAATTAGAGTTAATTTCATTTGTAATGAAAAACTCTATAAATTAAAGGGGAAGGGAAGGGAAAAGGTTATGAGAGTAGAAGATATTAAAAAAAAAATAAAAATATTAGAAAAAGATATAGAAAAGATATCTTTAGAAATGGATAGAATAAAAGAATTAAGAACTAAATATTTTGAATTGATGGAAGAAAAGTTATCTTTGGAGTTAGAATTACAAATATATAAAAAATCTGTCAAAAAATTTTAGAGGTGACTTAGCCACCTTTTTTTTATAAAGATAAAGTAAATTATCATATAATATTCAAAATAACTTTCATC
>CAZHXU010000339.1:0-2531 GCA_964536535.1 uncultured Fusobacteriaceae bacterium | reverse complement strand
TTTTAGATTTTAATTTTGATTTTCTGTAGGGGCAAGTCTCTGTGCTTGCCCGGGTTTATGCAATAAACCCCTACAAAAGATATAATTATTTGTTTAATTTGTGTAATCTGAGGAATTCGTGGTTAATATTGCTTTTTCATAATTCAAATAAATTATAGAGCTTATATGTAAAAAATAAATACATGTAATATATAGAATACATTTGTAGAAATCATAGAAAAAGGTTAAAATATTAACAATCTTATAAAGATTGAAAAGTATTCTTTATCAAAATTACTCAAGAATACTTGAAGTTAAAAGTGTTTAATAAAATAAGGGTGTATAGACAGCAGAATTAAAAAGTTAATTAATTCATTTGACTTAGTATCGTTGTAAAAGAATAGAAAATATGCTAGAATTTAGATGCCCAAATGGGAAAGAGGTGAAAGATTTTGAAAATATATAATTTGTTTCCACTGGTTGCTGGAAAGATACCAGAGTGGAAAGAAAAACTTAATCATATTGAGTATATGGGTTTTGACCATATTTATATAAATCCAATATTTTCAACAGGATACAGTAAAAATCTTTATGCCCCTAAAAACTTTGATGACTTTTCTGATCAAGTAATTGATATCTTTTCAGATAAAAATGGTCTTGAACAATTTAAAGAGTTTATTGAAGAAGCTCATAAGAAAAATATAAAAATTATTTTTGAACTTATTTTTACTCATACTTCTATAGATTCAGAACTTCTTATAGAACACCCTGAATGGTATAAGTATGAAGAAGGAGAAGTAAAAAGATATTCTATTAAGAACAATTCTACATGGATAGAATGGGGAGATTTGATAGAGATAAATAATAGTTGTGATGATGATAGTATACGGGAAGAATTATGGTCTTACTGGAAAGATTTAGTTCAAAAAGTTATTGAATGTGGTGTAGACCTTATAAAAGTACATTCATCCTTTAATCTACCACAAGAATTTTTAAAAGATTTGATTACTTCTACCAAAGAGAAAAATCCTAATGTAAAGTTTATAGGTGATAATTTAGGGGCTAATTTTGGTGATATGATAGATCTTGCCCATGCAGGTGTAGATTATTTGTTCACTAGTTTCAAATGGTGGGATTTCAAATCTACATGGTTTTTAGAACAACATTATAAATTAAAAGAGTTTGTAAAACTCATTAGTTTTCCTGAAAACTATGATACAGAAAGACTTGCAAAACAATATGAAGGCAATATTAATGCTATAAAAATATGGTATGCTCTTTCTGCACTTATGAATACAGGTGTGATGATGCCTATTGGTTTTGAAAAAGGAAGTAAAGTTAAACTTAATGACTTAACATCTTTTACTTATGAGATAGAAGAAGAGAATTTTAATCTCAAAGAATATGTAAAAATATATAATGAATTAAAAAATAAATTTAAAGTTTTTAAAGAAGAAAATGACATGTTTATTCTTAGTCAAAATAATAAAAATATATTTGTAATAAAAAAAGTTAGTCAAAATAGAGAAGAAACAGTACTTATTATAGCTAATTTGAATTTTGACTTGAAAGAAAGATTGTTATTAGAAGACGTATATAGTATCTTAGAAAGCAAAGAAATAATAGATATTTCTGTAGAAAATCAAGAGGATATTAATCAGAAAAAATATGAAATAATATTAAATCCAGGAGATATAAAGATACTTTATTCAAAAAAAATTAATTAGATACTTAAGTATTTAAAAATAAAATAAAAAAAAGAATGTGGGGGTAGAACATGCTACAAACAACAGATAAAGCAGTATTTGATATTATTAAAAAAGAAGAAGATAGACAAGAATATGGAATTGAGCTTATAGCTTCTGAAAATTTTGTATCAAAAGCTGTTATGGAAGCAGCTGGAAGTGTATTAACAAATAAATATGCTGAAGGTTATCCAGGGAAAAGATACTACGGAGGATGTCAATTTGTTGATGAAGTGGAAGCATTAGCGATTGATAGAGTAAAAGAAATGTTCGGAGCAGAATATGCAAATGTTCAAGCTCATAGTGGATCACAAGCAAATATGGCAGTTTATATGGCTCTTGTTGAACCAAAAGATAAAGTTATGGGTATGGCTTTAGATGCTGGGGGGCATTTAACGCATGGTTTACACATTAACTTTTCGGGGTTATTATATGATATAGTTTCTTACGGAGTAGACAAAGAAACTGAAATGCTTGATTATGATGAAATTGAAAGAATAGCACTTGCTGAAAAGCCAAAAATGATTATAGCTGGAGCTAGTGCATATCCTAGAGCAATAGATTTTAAGAGATTTAGAGAAATAGCTGATAAAGCAGGAGCATACTTATTTGTTGATATGGCTCATATTGCAGGTTTAGTTGCAGCTGGTGAACACCAAAACCCAGTTGAATATGCTCACGTTGTAACATCTACAACACACAAAACACTTAGAGGACCAAGAGGAGGGCTTATTCTTACAAATGACGAAGAAATAGCTAAAAAACTTGATAAAGTTATCTTCCCTGGAATTCAAGGTGGACCATTAA
>CAZHXU010000338.1:0-2532 GCA_964536535.1 uncultured Fusobacteriaceae bacterium | reverse complement strand
AATTTGAAACAAGTATTAAATCATTATTTAGATCATAGATTTGAAGTAGTTACAAGAAGAACTAAATTTGAACTTAATAAAGCTGAAAAAAGAGCTCATGTATTAGAAGGTTTTAGAATAGCTCTTGATAACATAGATGCTATTATTGAAAAAATCAGAGCTTCAAGTGATGGAACTGCAGCAAAAGAAGTATTAATCGAAACTTGGAACTTTAGTGATGTTCAAGCTAGAGCTATACTTGATATGAAACTTCAAAGATTAACAGGTCTTGAAAGAGAAAAAATAGAATCAGAATACAATGATTTAGTAGCTCTTATAACTGAATTAAAAGATATTTTAGCTAATCCAGATAGAGTTTATGGAATTATAAAAGAAGAACTAGAAGAATTAAGAGAAAAATATGGAGATGAAAGAAGAACTATAATTGAAGATGATAAGAGAGAAATCAACGTAGAAGACCTTATCAAAGATGAAAAAGTTATAGTAACTCTTACAAATAAAGGTTACATTAAACGTATGGCTCTTAATACTTATAAAGCTCAAAAAAGAGGTGGAAAAGGAATCTCAACTCAAAATACAATTGAAGGAGATTTTGTAGAAAGCATGTATACTGCTACTACACTTGAAACTCTTATGATATTTACAGATAAAGGAAAAGCATATAGTCTTAAAGTATATGAAATACCTGAATCAAGTAAACAAGCTAGAGGTAGATTAATCGAAAACTTAATCAACTTGGATAAAGATGAAAGAGTTAGAAGAATAATCAAAGTAAAAGACTTCTCTGAATCAGATGAAGTATTCTTCTTATCTAGATTAGGTAGAGCGAAAAAAACTAACTTAAGTTTATTTAAGAATATGAATAAATCAGGAATTATAGCAATAAAACTTGATGATTCAGATGACCTTAATTATGTAGACTTAATTCAAAATGATAATAGTGAAATATTCGTTGCTACAAAAGCTGGATACTCAATTAGATTCCCACATTCTAACATAAGAAGTATGGGAAGAAATGCATCAGGAGTAAAAGCAATTACTCTTAGATCTAATGATGAAGTTGTATCTGGTGGAATAATAAACGAGGAAGAATTAGATATACTTACTATTACTGAAAAAGGATATGGTAAGAGAACTAAAGTTAAAGATTACCCACTTCAATCAAGAGGAGGAAAAGGTGTTATAAACATCAAAGTAAGTCCTAAAATTGGTGAAGTAGTAGAAGTTAAAGTAGTTGAACTTGATGAAGAATTAATGGCAATTACAAGTGAAGGAATAGTTATTCGTACACCAATTGAGTCTATTTCTCAAATTGGAAGAAATACTCAAGGTGTAAAAGTAATGAGAGTTAGTAATTCTGAAAAAGTTGTTTCTATAGTAAAAGTTAAACAAAACTTGGAAGAAGCAATTGACGATGAAGAAGATGAAGAAGAAGTAACTGAATAATTAAGATAAACGGCTAATTTGTAAAAAATTAGTCGTTTTTTTGTTTTGGGAAATTATGCAATAAAGGTAATTATGTTAATTTTAAAATCAGCAGAAAAGAGTAGTTTATACAAGAAATAAAAAAGAAAATGAAAAAAAGCTGGAATAAGTATATAAAGATAAAAGTAGGAAGTGATATTATGAGAATTAATAAAGCTGTTATTCCAGCAGCAGGTCTGGGTACAAGAGTACTACCTGCAACAAAAGCACAACCAAAAGAGATGTTGACAGTAGTGGATACTCCAAGTATACAATATATAGTAGAAGAGCTTATAAAATCGGGGATAGACAACATAACTATTATAACAGGAAGAAATAAATATGCCTTAGAGGATCATTTTGATTATTCTTATGAACTTGAAGACACACTTAGTAAAAAAGGGAAAGAAAAACTATTAAAATCTGTTAGAGAAATAAGTGAAATGGCAAATATATACTTTATAAGACAAGGAGAACCTAAAGGTCTTGGTCATGCCATTTTGGCGGCAAAACATCATATAGGCAATGAACCATTTGTTGTTGTATTAGGTGATGACATAGTACATTCTAAAAAACCAGCTGTGAAACAAATGCTTGATATTAGGGAAAAATATCAAGGGGGATCCATTATTGGAGTACAAGAAGTACCTCTTGAAGATACAAATAAATATGGAATTATCGACATAGGTAAGGAGTTTGATAGTAAAACGGTGAAAGTAGAAGGGTTCGTTGAAAAACCTAATGTTGAAGATGCACCATCTACACTAGCTTGCCTAGGAAGATACATTTTAGAGCCACAAATTTTTTCATATTTGGAGAATACAAAACCAGGAAAAGGTGGAGAAGTACAACTTACTGACGCTATACTTGCTATGGTAAATAATGGAGATAAAGTATTAGCTCATAAATTTGATGGGCAGAGATATGACATAGGACACAAATTTGGATTGTTGAAAGCAAATATTGAGTTTGCTCTTAGGCATAATGAAATTAAAGATGAAGTGAAAAATTATTTGGTTGATTTAGTTAATGAATTAGAAGGAAACAAAGTAAAAAAATGAGTTTTTT
>CAZHXU010000337.1:0-2533 GCA_964536535.1 uncultured Fusobacteriaceae bacterium | reverse complement strand
AATAAAAATATTATATTTACATATAAAGAAAATAGAGGTATAGTTATATTATGTTTTTTAGAGGAGGAGATACATGAAATATTTTTTGATAATACTTGTTTTATCATTTAACTTACTTGCTGTATACGAACATAAGGGAGATTTTTTACTTTATGAAACATTCGACCAAGAGACTAATTTATTTTTTACAGGAGAGTATTTAGAAGGGAAAGCTTTTATAGAAGATGGAAAGTATATAATCGACAACTTGGAGAACTCTGAAAACTTTGATACATATAGTTACTTTGAGTTTTCTAAAGAAAAAGTTTTTGCTTCTACCTTCCAAATAAACTTCCTAGAAGGAAATAGTAAGAAGTATTATGGAATCTATATAGAAACATCTGAAGGGATAGATTATTTTTATATAAATCAAAATAAAAAAATCTACTCAAAGTTTGAAAGTAATAGTGGATCTATAAACAACTATAGAAATGATTTGTCTGATTATATAAAAAAAGATGAAGTAAAGATAACTATATTAATTGATAAAAGTAACATAGTTTATTTTGTAGATGAATATGAAGTTTGCAAAACAAAATTATCTGAAGAAGTTTCATTTACTGGTTTTGGATTTTCTGTAGGTTCAAATGTAAAAGTAGCTATAGATAATGTTAGATTTGAAGAGATTTTTTACTAGAAGGGAGTATGATGAAGTATTTAATTTTTATATTTATCTCCCTTTTTATATATGGAAATAATACTTGGGAAGAGATTAAAACTACTGATTTTTCTAGTGAAGACAAAAGGTTTTTAATAGAAGACACAAAAGAGTATGAAACTTATATAAAAAATGGGAAGTATTGGGTAGAAGTAAAAAAGAAGGAAGTATCAAAGGATGTAGAGTTAAAGTATTCATTAAATAACAAATATGAAAATAAAATATCCTTTGATTTAGAGAGAAAATCTAATAGAAACTATACATTTTATGGATTCAAAATAAACCTGTCATCTGGGTGGGAAGTAGTAGTAGAAGCCGATGAAGAAGGAAATCTTTATGTATATACCTATGACCCTGAAGATGAAGAAACTTATTATTTTAAAGGAGAATATCCTCATTACAACAAAAGTGGTGGAAATAACTTTGTTATCATAAGTAATAAAGATGAGATAAAAATAAATATTAATAATAAACCTTTGGCAACTTTTAATATAGACAATCTAAACTATGAAAACTTTGTTTTTTATTCATATGGGAAGATTATTTATACAGTTGATAATTTTTCATTTTATCAAAGAGATTATATAAATAAAGAAGATATAAAGAAAGAAGGAAATGAAGTAGAAGAAGAGATAAAAGAAGAAATAGGGGAAGAATTTAGAAATAAAAATGTTTAGGAGGAAATGATGAAATACATAATTTATTTATTACTAGTTTTAAATCTTATTGGGGGAGAAGTTGTTTTTGTAGAAGAGTTTGACAGTGTTAGAGAATCTTTTTCATACTTAGAAGATCGTATAAAAGAGGGAAAATTGATTGCTGAAAATAATGATGAAGAGTATATGAGTACTTATCTTTCTATCCCTTTTGTTTATGGAAACCTATATGAACTTTCAGTAGATATAAAGGGTGAAATAGAAGGAGAAAGTAACTTTGGTATAGCATACTATATAGGAAATGATGATTATGTAGACTTAAAACTATTTGAAGATGGTAGGGGAGTTGTATATTTTTCTGGAGCCGACGGTCAAATTTTATTTGATGATTATATAAATAACTATAAAATAGGTGAGTTTAATAGAATTACAGCAGAGATACTGAAGGATAAATTAGTATTTTCAATTAATAACAAGAGTTTTTTTGAGATAGATACTACAAACTTTTTCCTAAAGGAGTTTTATATTAATCAGCAGAAAAAAGGTAGACTGGAAGTAGAAAGGGTAGAAGTAGTAGAAGTAAAAGATAGTTATAACTATAAATTTAGAGATAATGGTCAAACTACATATAAAAACACCTTTGATAAAAAAGATAAGAGAATAAATTTTAATAGTGAGGGAAGATTAGAAGGAATTCTTGAAGATGGACAAATTAGAGTAAAAAACCTTAATAATGAAGAGTTTGAAGTAGTTACAATAAAATACGGACTATATCTATGGGGAATATATACTTATGAAGTAGAAGTAGTAGAGTTTGAAAATGAAAGATATGGACAGTTTTCATATGTATTATTTGGTGAAAATGGAGATATTATATATTATAGATTAACTTCTGATTTTGATATCAAAATCGATATGTATAATAATGAAACCGAAGAGTATAATAATTTGTATTTTGGTCAACCATTTAACTATAAAAAGGGTGAAAAAACTAAAATTTCATTTATAAATAATAACAATAATGGAGAGATAGTTTTTCTTATGAATGATAAAGCTTTTTTTGGGACCTATACAGGAGAATTTTTACTTGATCATGTAAGTTTTGGGACGTATCAACTAGATAACTTAATCTTGGATAACTTTGAAATTAGAGAGTATATAGTCGAATAAAAACTGATAA
>CAZHXU010000336.1:0-2543 GCA_964536535.1 uncultured Fusobacteriaceae bacterium | reverse complement strand
TAACTATGGATATACCAGCAGCAATATTTACAGAAGCATTTTTGAGCTTTATAGGAATTGGAGTACCAGCACCACTTGCTTCTTGGGGAAGTCTGGCTAATGATGGGTACAAGCTATTAAGTAGAGGAGCTCATTTGTTTATAGTTCCAGCTATCTTTATATCATTAACTACTTTATCATTTAATATGGTAGGAGATGGACTTAGAGATGCGTTAGATCCAAGATTGAGAAAATAAGCTAATTATAGATAAGGAGAAAAAAATGAGCGAAAGAATTTTAGATGTAAAAAATCTCCATGTATCTTTTGATACTTATGCTGGTGAAGTAAAAGCTATTAGAGGAGTAAATTTTTATGTAGATAAAGGTGAATCTCTTGCTATAGTTGGGGAATCGGGTTCGGGAAAATCTGTAACAGTACAAACTGTTATGCAACTTATTCCTATGCCACCAGGTAGAATTAAAGAGGGAGAAATATTATTTAAAGGAAATGATTTGGTAAAATATTCAAATAGAGATATGCAGAGTATACGTGGTGGAGAGATTGGGATGATATTCCAAGATCCTATGACATCACTTAATCCAACTATGACTGTTGGAAAACAGATTGCAGAAGGGATAATAGCCCACAGGGGAGTAAGTAAAAAAGAAGCTATGAAGATGGCTCTTGATATGCTTAAAGCAGTACATATTCCAAATGCTGAAGAAAGATTACATGCTTATCCACATCAGTTTTCTGGAGGAATGAGACAAAGAGTTGTAATTGCAATAGCCCTTGCTTGTAATCCAGATTTATTAATTGCCGATGAACCTACAACTGCACTTGATGTAACAGTACAAGCACAAATTCTTGATTTGATGAATGAACTAAAAAAAGAAACAGGAACTGCAATTATACTTATTACACATGATTTGGGAGTAGTAGCAGATGTAGCAGAAAGAGTAGTTGTTATGTATGGTGGAGAAATAATGGAAGAAGCAAATGTTAAAGATATCTTCAAAAATCCAAAACATCCATATACTTGGGGACTTATTAAATCTATCCCTAGATTAGATATTGATAGAGATAATGAAAAATTATCATCTATAGATGGAACACCACCAGATTTGTTTGATCCACCAAAAGGATGTCCTTTTGCTCCTAGATGTGAGTATGCTATGGATATTTGTAAAAATAAAAAACCTGGTATGTTAGACGGAGGTAAGGGGCATAAAGTTTCTTGCTGGTTACTTGATGAAAGAGCAGAAGAAGTTATTAATCCAATTACTGGAATAAGCACGAAAGCATAGCTATATTCATAGAGAGGAGAAGATATGGCTGAAAAGTTATTAGAGATAAAAAATTTGAAAAAACACTTTCATGTTGGAAACAACGCAGTATTAAAAGCTGTTGATGGTGTTACATTTGATATATATAAAGGTGAAACTGTGGGTTTGGTAGGAGAATCAGGATGTGGGAAAACAACTCTTGGTAGAACTCTTACTGTGCTTTATCCTAAAACAGATGGAGAAGTATTTTATGGTGGAGTGAATTCTGATGAAATAAAAGTAAAAGATTTTACAAGAAAAGTACAGATGATATTTCAAGATCCACAAGCTTCACTTAATCCAAGAATGACAGTTACAGACGTTATAGCAGAAGGGCTTGATATACATAAATTATATAAGAATAAAAAAGAGAGACAAGAAAAGGTTTATTCTCTACTTGAGCAAGTAGGATTACAAAAAGAACATGCAAATAGATTTCCACATGAGTTTAGTGGAGGGCAAAGACAAAGAATAGGAATAGCAAGAGCTCTTGCTATGGATCCTGAATTTATTGTCTGTGATGAGCCTATAGCAGCACTTGACGTATCTATACAAGCACAAGTAGTTAATTTGTTAAAGGATTTACAAAGAGAAAGAGGGCTTACTTTATTATTTATAGCTCATGATCTTAGTATGGTTAAATATATTAGCGATAGAGTAGCTGTTATGTATCTTGGTGATATGGTAGAGCTTAGTGGGAGTAATGTGCTTTATGAGAAGCCACTACATCCATATACGGAAGCTTTGATGTCTGCTGTGCCAATAGCAGACCCGGAAGTAGAAGTGGCTAAGAATAGAATTAAATTAGAAGGGGACTTACCTAGTCCTGTAAATCCACCAAAGGGTTGCAAATTTTCTACAAGGTGTCCATATGTAAAGGATAAATGTAGGGAAGAAAGACCAAAAATGAGAGAAATAATAGATGGAAGATATGCATCTTGTCATTTTTCAGAAGAAATTTTTATAAAATAAAAAACTTTCGTTACAAATGTAATATTTGTAACGAAAGTATAACTTTATAGATAAACAAATGATTACTTTAAAATTAATTTTTCTTAATCTGAACACTACTTTTATTAAAATTAATTAATATTATGTATCAGAAAGAGGCCTAAATGGTCGAAAAGTAAAAAAAATGTCTAATTTTGGCAAAAAAAATAAAAAAAAACTTGAAATCTTTCTATAAAAGTGGTAAATTTAGATTAGTTATAAGATGATGATGAATTTTACTAACATAC
>CAZHXU010000335.1:0-2544 GCA_964536535.1 uncultured Fusobacteriaceae bacterium | reverse complement strand
CCCTTGTGTTTATCTCTAAAATTTTTTTCTACTAATTAAAATCTATAACTAAGTCCGATAAAGTGTGATATAGCATCTGATGATTCACTTTCTTTATAACCTGCATTGTCATGGAATTTAACTGAATAAGATGCTGAATAATGTCCTTTGTTATAGAAGAAACCATTAAACATTTGAAATTCTGTAGATTCACTAGCAGTTTTGTTTCCAAAACCAATATCAGACCAACCTTGATAAGAAATATTTGCTCCATTATCAAAGTTTATTAATTCAGTATACCAGTTAAGAGCTAACACATAACCAACATGTTCCATTTCACTTCCCCAGTTATTTGAGTCATAAGCTGAAAATATATTTGCTCCAAATCTGTCAAATCCAGGCATATCAAGGTTTGTACCTAGACCTACATAATATGTATTTGAACCATTAAATCCTTTGTATTGTGTAGCTAAAAACCACTCATTAACAATTCCTACAGATAAATCTTTTTTTAACATACCGTCTAAAGAAAATCTAGGTGTTATTTTTGTAAAAAAATCTCCATTTACTTCATCACGTTCACCTAAATTAAGTATATTATTAACATCAAAGAAGTAATACAAGTCTAAAACACCACTTCTACTCCCTCCTTCCAATTCTAAATAGAGATCATTATAACTTTTTCCTCCACCAAAATTAGCAAGGTTATAACCAGAATATAAATTCATTTGACCCCAAGTAAAATCATTTTTTCTTAGGTTTCCATCTGTAAAATCTGCTCCATATAGATTTAGTGACGCAAGGGCTGTAAATAATAAAAGTGATTTTTTCATAATTATTTTCTCCTTAGTGTTTTTTTATGATTTTACTCTATATTTTTACTTTAGTCAAAATAAAAAAGAACATAAATTAAAAAAACTTAATTATTTATACATTAATTTTATTGGCTTAGATAAGTATGTATAAAAATCGTCACTAAAATATAGAAAATAAAAGAATTTTATCATAAAGAAAATTACATAGTTGAAATTTTAGAAATTACAAATTTATAAATAAAATTTAGCAAAATAAAAGTATATTTTTAAAAGCTAATTTTTGGATAAAATAAAAACCTTAATAAACCTATCGTTTAAGTTTTAAATAAGTTAGACATATAACCTTTATTTTCTTAAAAAACTCCTCTGGATTATGAAATAAATTTTTATTCTTTTATATATTAAATCATTTAAAATCTTAAAAATATTTGTGTCAAAAGTTCATTATTGTTTAAAGAAATCAAGAAAATTTTGACTATAATGAGATTTTATTTTGTGAATATAAAAGATATAATATTGAAAAGATTACTTTTTCAGAAGGAAATGTACTAAAAGTAACACTGAATTGTAAAAAAAATACATTTTTTCTTTAAAAAAAATTAAAAAGAAGGTATAATAGTTATAAGAAATAGCTTTGGGGGTTATCGTGAAAAGGTATATATATTTGACATTAATTTTACTACCTACATTTTTTATGTTAGGTTTTTATACAAATACACCTGGTGAGGTGTTAGAACTAAAAGAATTTAAAGAGTATACTGAATATACTATTCCTATAAGCCTTGGAGAAGGTGAAGAGATTATAGAAGGAATTATTCATTTTGAAAGAAACTATATGGTAAAAAACTTTGTTAAAGAAGAACCAAAAGAAAATCAAAGTTTATATATAGTAAAAAGTGGAGATAGTCTTTATAAAATCAGTAAAGAACTTGGAATAGATATGAATCTATTAATTCTAAATAATCCACATGTTAGAAGTGGAAGAATAAATATTGGTGACGAACTTTTAATCTTAGATGGTAATACAGTTGCTTATAGGGTAGAAAAAGGTGATAGCCTTATCAAAATTGCAAATAGATTTAATGTAAGTGTTAATGAAATAATTGCAAAAAACAATTTGGAAGACTCGGTAGTTCAAATAGGGCAAGAATTATTAGTTGGAAATCCTGATATGACTTATGTTGTAAAAGAAATTGAAAGACAAAAAGGATTTAGAGTGAGAAATCCACTAGAAAGTCTGTATGTAACAAGTCCATTTGGAAATAGGTTTCATCCTGTACATAAAGTTACAAAATTCCATAAGGGAGTTGACTTGAGAGCAAGATACGTTAACTTATATGCCGCAGCAGAAGGACGTGTAAGTATAGCAGGATGGGTAAATGGTTATGGTAAACTAATAGTAATAAAACATGCTGATGGGTATGAAACAAGATATGCTCATCTAAATAAAATAGGCGTAAAAGTGGGAGATAGGGTGAAAATAGGAGAAAAGATAGGACAAACTGGAAATACAGGAACAGGAACAGCTCCTCATTTGCATTTTGAAGTGAGAAAACATGGGAATCCACTTAATCCCCTTAAATATATTGAGAAATAAGTCAACAATAGTTGGCTTTTATTTTTTGTAAAAGCATAAAAAGAAAATATAATTTTTATTGAAGTATTACTAAAATAATATTATAATGAAAAAAGAAAGATAAAGGAGGATGGCAATGAAAAAAATACTAGTACTTGGAGCAATACTAACGTT
>CAZHXU010000334.1:0-2546 GCA_964536535.1 uncultured Fusobacteriaceae bacterium | reverse complement strand
ATGTTAGGTGGAGGAAACTTGCCTGGTATGGGAAAAATGCCAAAATTTCCAGGGAGAAAATTTCCTTTTTAAATAAATTAAGAAAAAAATGTATAATAGAAGGAGTATGATAATTATGGTAAAATTAAGATTAACTAGATTAGGTAGAAAGAAAAGCCCTGTTTATAGAATTGCTGCAATGGAAGCATTAACAAAAAGAGACGGAAAAGCAATTGCTTTCTTAGGAAACTACTACCCATTAGAAGATTCAAGAGTAGAATTAAAAGAAGAAGAAATCTTAAAATTCTTAGGAAATGGAGCTCAACCTACAAGAACAGTTAAAGATTTATTAGCTAAAGCTGGAGTATGGGCTAAATTTGAAGAATCAAAAAAGAAATAGTTAATTTATAGACTGGTTTTAAACCAGTCTTTTTTCTTATACAAAAAGATTCTTTATAAAAAAAATCAAAATATAGAAAAAAATTTAGAATGAAATCTTGACGGAGAAAAAAAAATATTGTATTATATTCATGAGTTAGCACTCTTATTAATCGAGTGCTAACAAAGAAAAAAATGAGGAGGTATATTAATGACTATTAAACCAATTGGTAACAGAGTTTTACTAAAAGCTGTTGAAATTGAAGAAAAAACTAAAGGAGGAATAATACTTCCTGGAACAGCTAGTGTTGAAAAACCTAATGTTGCCCAAGTGATTGAAGTAGGAACAGGAAAAGAGTTAGAAGGATTAAAAAAAGGAGACAAAGTTGTATATGAAAAATATGGCTTAACAGAGATTAAAGATGGTGGAGATGTATTTTTAATTGCTGATGTTGAAAAAATCCTTGCAGTTATTGAAGAATAAATATATTGATTATATAACAGGGGAGATTTTGTAATTCAAATTTGAGGAGGTTAAAATGGCTAAAGTATTATTATTTAATGAAGAAGCAAGAAAAAAATTGGAAAAAGGAGTAGATACTCTTGCTAATGCAGTAAAAGTAACTCTTGGACCTAGAGGAAGAAATGTTGTATTAGAAAAATCATTTGGATCACCACTTATAACAAATGATGGTGTATCTATTGCTAAAGAGATAGAATTAGAAGATATATTTGAAAATATGGGAGCTCAACTTGTAAAAGAAGTTGCTACAAAAGCAAATGATGTAGCAGGAGACGGAACTACTACTGCTACAGTATTAGCACAAGCAATGGTAAAAGAAGGGTTAAAGCAAATTAGTGCAGGTTCAAATCCTATGTTTGTAAAAAGAGGAATAGAAAAAGCAACTAAAGAAGCTATTAGACATCTTAAAGAGAGAGCAAAAAAAATAGATGGAAATGAAGAAATTGCACAAGTAGCAAGTATCTCTGCTGCTGATGAAACTATTGGTAGCCTAATTGCAGAAGCAATGGATAAAGTAGGAGAAAATGGTGTAATCACAGTAGAAGAGGCTAAATCACTTGAAACTACACTTGAAGTAGTAGAAGGAATGCAATTTGATAAAGGGTATGTATCACCATATATGGTAAGTGATACAGAGAGAATGGAAGTTACTCTAGATAATCCATTTATATTATTAACTGATAAAAAAATATCTGTAATGAAGGATTTATTACCTATATTAGAAGAGGTAGTACAAAGTGGAAGACCTTTATTAGTAGTGGCTGATGACATTGAAGGAGAAGCTCTTACAACACTTGTAGTTAACAAATTAAGAGGAACACTTAATGTAGTAGCTGTAAAAGCACCTGCTTTTGGAGATAGAAGAAAAGCTATGTTAGAAGATATAGCAGTGCTTACTGGAGCAGAAGTAGTAAGTGAAGAAAAAGGTATGAAACTTGAAGAGATGAATAGTGCTATCTTAGGAAGTGCTAAAAAAGTAAAAGTAACAAAAGATAATACTGTTATCGTTGATGGTGCAGGAAATGATGAATTACTTTCAGCTAGAGTAGGACAAATCAAAAAACAAGTTGAAGAATCAACTAGTGACTATGATAAAGAAAAACTACAAGAAAGACTTGCTAAATTATCTGGTGGAGTTGCTGTAATTAAAGTAGGAGCAGCTACAGAAACAGAAATGAAAGAGAAAAAATTGAGAATAGAAGATGCTCTTAATGCAACTAGAGCAGCTGTTGAAGAAGGAATAGTTCCTGGTGGAGGAAGTATTCTGGTTGAAATAGCTAAAGCTATGGAAGACTACACACTTGAAGGAGAAGAGGGAGTAGGAGTAGAAATAGTTAAAAAAGCTTTATTATCACCACTTAGACAAATTGCAGAAAATGCAGGTTTAGATGGTGGAGTAGTAGTAGAAAAAGTAAAAACAAGTGAAGAAGGAATAGGGTTTGATGCTGCTAAAGAAGTATATGTAGATATGGTTAAAGCAGGGATTATAGATCCAGCTAAAGTAACTAGATCAGCAATACAAAACTCAGCTTCAGTATCAGCATTATTACTGACTACAGAAGTTGTTGTAGCTAACAAAAAAGAACCAAAAGAAGATAACCATGGAGGAATGCCTGGTGGCATGCCAATGATGTAAAAAAGTAAAGGCTAGTTTTTTAGAAACTAG
>CAZHXU010000333.1:0-2549 GCA_964536535.1 uncultured Fusobacteriaceae bacterium | reverse complement strand
AAAATTATATAAAACTTGAAAATATATAAAAATGTTATATACTTTTATAAAAAGGAGGAATTATGAAAAAAATATTTATATACTTAATTACAACATTAACATTGTTAGCTAATTCTTTTGATGGAGTATGGAATGGAGAATTAGATGTTTATGGTACAAAATTACCCTTAGTATTTAGATTTAGTGGAAATACAGGTACTATGGATAGTCCAAAACAAAATGCATTTGGGATGGAGCTTAATAAAGTAGAAGTGGTAGAAGAAAAAATTATTGTGGAGATTAAAAGTATTAGTGCAGAATTTCAAGGAGAATTTGTAGGTGAAGATATAAAAGGTACATTTATGCAAATGGGACAAAATTTTGACCTTCATTTGAAAAAAGGTGAATACATAACTAAAGAAAAAGTTATGAGAAGACCTCAAGAACCAAAAGAACCATTTGATTATAATGTAGAAAATATAAAATTTAAAAGTAAAAAAGAAGAGTTTTATCTTAGTGGAACACTTACAACTCCAAAAGATACAGAAGATTATCCTATAGTTATTCTTGTAAGTGGAAGTGGAGCTAATGATAGAAATGAAGAGTTATTTGGTCACAAACCATTTTTATTATTAAGTGATTATTTGACAAGTAGAGGAATAGGCGTATTTAGATATGATGATAGAGGAGTAGGAGAATCGGAAGGGGTTCATAAAGGAAGTACTACAGAAGATTTTTCTTATGACCTTTTGGGTGCAATAGATAAAATGAGAAGTATGGGATATAATAAAGTAGGAGTTTTGGGTCATAGTGAAGGGGGCCTTATTGCTAACTTTGCCCATGATAAAGGTGGAAATATAGATTTTATTATACACTTTGCTAGTCCAAGTCAAAGAGGAAGAGAACTTTTGATAAGTCAAATAGGAGCTATATTAGATACTTTGGGGCTTGATTCAGTGTCAAAAGCTGCTGCAATGAAAGAAACAATAGGAGTATTGAATGTAATAGTAGAAGATAAAAAAGATATAAATGAGAAACTAAAAAAAATATATGAAGAAAATGCTATGCATATACCAGAAGAACAGAGAGAAGCTTATGTTAACCAGAGGTTAGCACAAAGTACAGATCTTTGGTACAAATATTTTGTAAAACATAATCCATATGAACATATAAAAAATATAGATGTAGATACACTTGCACTTTATGGTACAAAAGATATACAAGTATTATCAAAAGAAAATATAGAGATACTACATGAAATAGGAAATGAAAATATTGAAGTAGTAGAAGTAGAAGGGGTAAATCATCTTTTTCAAAAAGCAAATACAGGAGCACTTGAAGAATATGAAAAAATAGAAGAAACTATAAATGAAGAAGTTTTAGAACTTGTATATAAATGGGTAAATGATAGAAAAAAATAATTTGAGGAGGTAATCTAGTTGGAAAATAGGTATGCTGAAGGACTGAAAATATTAGAAGATACTTGTGGTAATGGGAAAGACAATATTATATCATTAGCAACAATTAATACAGAATTAAGTACGGAAGGGAATAGTGCACCGTGTACAAGAGATGTAGATGCCCATTATGAAGATGGAGTATTCTATGTAACAACATGGTTAAAATCAAATAAAATGGAGCAGATTTTAAAAAATAAAGAAGTTGCTTTTTCAGTTCCATTTGAAGGAATATCAGGTAGTGGAATAGGAGAAAATTTAGGTTGGGTACTAGATCCTAAAAATGCTGATTTAAGGCTTAAACTTCGTAAAACTTTTGCTGAATGGTATGATTATGCAAACAATGAAGAAAGTCAAAATTGCATTATTTTGGGCATTAATATTAAGAGGCTTTTGTTGTTTAGAGAACATGGGGCATTAAAATATGATTTGGATATGGTAAATAAAGTAGAAAATACTGAAAATTAGTATTTATAAAAAGAGAGTCTAAAGTAGGACTCTCTTTAATTTGTTATATTTTATTCAACTCCTGAACAAATTTCTATCAAATTTCCTTCGGGATCAGCTATATATGCCACTCTCATGCCATAAGGTTCTGTAGTAGGTTCATAGATAGGTTTGGCACCTGCTTTTAGAAGCCTTTGATACTCCTTATCAACATGAGCATAAGTATCAAGATCAAAACATAACTCAAATCTGCCATTTAAGCCTTTTTTATCATTTGCAATAGTATCTATACTTCCCTTAAAAAGCTTCTTTTCACACAATAAAAAATTGTGTATAGTTCCTTCTAATTTTGCTCCAGTAAATCCACTACCATCCCATTCTATTTCCATTCCAATAACATCTCTATAAAATTCTACCATAGTTTTCATATCTTCTACAAATAGAGTAATTGCTCCTAATTTCATTAAATTCTCCTTATATGAACGCATATTTTCTTAGATAATTATACCTTTTAATATTTAAAATTGCTAGAGAAATATAGAAAGGAAAAGTGTTTGTAAATGTTAATTCCTAAATATACTATAGTCTTAAATTTTAAAGAGTTTAAAATCTATATTTATTTGATTTATGAAAAAGTAACATTAACCACGAATTTCCCAGATTACA
>CAZHXU010000332.1:0-2558 GCA_964536535.1 uncultured Fusobacteriaceae bacterium | reverse complement strand
TTATGAGAAGGGTAAAAAATGAAAATATAGAAAATAAAGTTTTGTATGAAAATTTAAATATCATAAGTGCACATATTCTATAGGATGTGATAGGAGGAGTAGAAGTACAAAAATAAAAAGTATAGGAGGTTTACATTCGAAAGTTGCAGGGACTATATTAATGCGACGCCAATGGGAGTAGCAGTAGGCTCTGTTATGGCAAGTGTAGGAATAGGAACATCGATAATATCGCTTGTCAGGAAAAAAGTAACTGAAAAGAGAAAGGCGAAGTTTTATCGCTCTTGTATTTTTGAAGGAGAATAATAATGAACAAAAGAGAACAAGAACAGTATAAAGTTTTACACAGAATATATATTTACCAAATAAAAAATTTCTTTTCAAATTTATGGTTTATCATAATTTTAAGTTTAATAAGTTTTTTAAATGTAATTGAATTGATTGAATTAAAAAAAGATAATCAAGAAGAAATTTATATTTATTTAATTTTAGGTATATTTTTTATTCTTTGTCTCTTAAATAATCTATATTCAATTATTCATTTGAGAAAATTAAGTTTTCAAATGAAAAAATATCAAAATGAGATAGAAAAAGAAGGTATAGATGATGAAGAGATTGAAGGAATTAATAAAGAGTTAAATAAGATGATAAAATTCTAGTAAAAATTTAATTCTAGAAGCAATGAGGAATAAAAAATAGAGAAAGATTAAGAATGACTTTAGAATTAAAGGGAATGGTAGAAATGAATGAATAGGAGGAAAAGTGAATCATATTTTTAATTTTTTTGTTTTATATAAATTAATAAAGTGCTTGTATTGTTGCAGTATTTTAAAAAATGAAAACGTAACTTCATTTAATTTACTTACTAATTCTAAAATGCAAAGAAAAACTATAAAATATATAGGTTATTTATTTGGAATAGCTTCATTAATTAGATTAAATTTACCTTTTGAAATGAATAATATCTTTTTAGGTTTTCCAATGTTAATATTTGCTTACTATTGTGTAAAAGCATCTTCTAAATTACATCTAACTAATAACACAATCATTCATTTTGATCAAAAAATAAAATGGGATGAATTAAAAAGATATGATAAAGATATTCGGAATGATGTTATTATTTTTTACGGTTTAGATAAAAAAATAAGAGTAGGTACTAAATATATGATTAAAGACGATTTAAAGATTATTGAAAAAAAAGTTAAAGAGAAAGAAATAACTATCGTTAAATATTAATTTTAATAAGAAAATTTAAGAAAACTATAATTCATAAATTAAATGTAAAACTTTAAGTAAACGGAGGAGGAAATGTGGATATAACACTTTATAGTCAATATGAAGCTAAAAATTTAATGGGATTTAGAAAAAAATTAAAAGAGAATCAAATTGAAGTGGAATTTTCCCTCTACTACTAAATTTTAGAAAATAAAAATTTTTAAATTAAGTCTTTTAAGTTAAATTTAAAAAGTTATAAAGCAAGGATAGACTAATAGGAGAAAAAAATGAAAAAGCTAGTTTACTTGATAATACTAATTATAATTACAGGATGCACATCACTAGAACCAGTTAATTATACAAAAAAGTCTTATAATTCAAGTGGAAAAATTGATATAAGGGGTTCAAAACAATATATAAAGATAAAAAGTGAAAATATAGATAATCCAGTATTGCTGTATCTACATGGGGGACCAGGAATTTCATATACTCCTATAATTAATTATTATTTAGATGATTTAAAAGAAGAATTTACTTTTGTAATGTGGGATCAAAGAGGAACTGGAAAATCAGATGATGGAGATGTACCATATGAATTTTGGACTATAGATAATATGGTAGAAGATGCAAATGAAGTAACAAAATATCTCAAAGAAAAGTTTGGAAAAGAAAAGATATTTATAATAGGCAACTCATGGGGAAGCATATTGGGAATGGAGCTTGTAGATAGGTATCCTGAAAATTATCATGCTTTTGTAGGTACAGGTCAAATAGTGAATATGCTAAAAAACTTTGAAGAATCCTACAACTTGCTTTATGATGAAGCAGTAAATGAAGGAAATAAAAGAAGAGTAAAATATCTAGAAAAAATAGGAAAACCTGAAATCGGTGTTAACTCAGATAAAAATGTTTCTAAATATATAAAATATTTGATTTATAAAACGAACAGAAGTGAAATTTCAAAATTGAGAGGAGCATTTGATTCTGTTTTTGTTACATTTAACTCTTATGACCCTATTCTTCAAGATATTAGAAGAAAAAATAAAGAACAATTGATATTAAATCTTTTTGAAGTAAATTTGAAAAATCAAATACCTAAAGTGGATGTTCCTGTTTATTTTGCCGTAGGTAGAAAAGATTTTCACACTCCTTATACTTTGGTAGAAGATTATTATGAGCATATAAAAGCTCCATATAAGGAGTTGATATGGTTTGATAATTCTGCCCATGCTCCAGAAATACAAGAAGCAAAAAAGTTTATAGAACTGATGAATAAAGTAAAAAATGATATTATAGGAAAAGAAAAATAAAAGGGGATTATAGTATGAAAAAAATAAAAGTATTAT
>CAZHXU010000331.1:0-2565 GCA_964536535.1 uncultured Fusobacteriaceae bacterium | reverse complement strand
TTGAAAAATTTGAAAAAATTGAAAAATTTGAAAAATTTGAAAAATTTGAAAAATTTGAAAAAATTAAAAATTTGAAAAAAAGGTGGAAAATGGAACTTTTAGAAAAAATTGATAAATTAGAATTGACAAAAAGAAGAAGTATTTTGATAATGATAATTTTGTTTTTGATGCTTTTTCTTGTTGCTATGCTAGACAATGGAAAATATACGGAGCAAGAAAAACAACAAATTGAAAACAATTACAAAACATGTATAAAACAAGATGTAAAAGACTTAAAATTTTTAGCATGCTAGATAAAAAAAAAGGAATGAAAAGGTGGAAAAATGGAAATACTAAACAATGAAAAATACCTAAAAATAGGTAGAAGATTAGACAACAAAATAAAGAACAATAGACAACAAAAAGATAGCGACTACTATATAAGAAAAGTAGTTAAAAATACTTTTAAAGATTTAGTTAAACATGGAGATATAGAAGACTTTATTTTTATGAATGAAGACAAGTTAAATAAAAAAGACTACTACATAAAGTTAGTTGTGAACATAATAAGAGAGACAAATACAAATTTGTTAGTCAATGATAAGTTAGTTAAGGAACTAGCAAAGTCCGAAGTCGGACAAATTGAACTAATCGAACAAGTTACAAAATTTGCTAAATACCTGGTAAAGTTTGAGACAATAGATTTTGATGTGAAAAAAGAAATGTGTGAAGAAGTAGAAGATGTATTTTGGAGTTGTGTAAACAATTACAATTACGAAGACTTTAAAAAACAAGCAAAAGCAAAAATATATCAAGTGAAGAGAAATTATCTTCATGAAGATTATCAAGAGTTAGGTGTTGACACACATGAGACACATTTACTATCTTATTTTGATAGTGTTGATTTTAAATCAAGACAAGACCTTGACAACCTATCAAAAGCAATTTATAAAGATATACTACAAGATATAAAACATGAATTAATAGCAACAAATGAAGCACAAGGACAAACAAAACTAAATTATATTAGATGTATCAAAGGGTATTTGTTGGAAAATAAAAACACTTTAAATTTAAGTAAAAGCAAAATAGAAGAGTTAGGAACTCTTTACTATGAATTAATAGAAGAAGAAGTATACAAAAAAGAAGATTAAAATATATAAGAGTAGGGGTAGAAATACCTTTACTCTTTTTTTTTTATGTATGGATGTAAACGTTTACAAAATTACTACTGAACGACCTAAAAATGTAAACCTTTACAATTGTACCACTAAATAGGAGATATTAGAGCATGTAAAGTATATAATAATACTCACATAATAGCCCTTTTTAGACACTTCTTTTATTTAAGAGTGTTAGAATACTAGGGAGCAAATAAAGAGCCTTAAAATGCTTGTTATATATTAATAGTAGGAACATCATTTTTACGACCACACCAAAAAATAGCATTCTAATTTTACGACCTTTTACATACTTGTCTCATTAGTATATAATGTAGGTAGTTAACTACACAATAAAAATTAGTATAAAAATAAAACAAAAAAAAATAATAATAGGAGAAATTATGAAAAAAATAGATATGAACATAGAGCAAGCAATGAAGATAGCAGATAACGCTATGAGTATAGAAGAAGCAGTTAAAGAAGTAGCAGTTGAATGTTTAGCTAACAAACACTATGGAATAGCAAATTTAAAACAATCACAAAGAGAATTAAACGAAGATAATAAAGATTTAGTTGAAGCACACAAGTTAGGTTTAATAGATGCAAACGAAAAAGAAGCGGAAAAACTAATAAACTTAGGTAAAATTAAAAAAGTAAAGACAGGAATTAAAACTTTACAAACATTAGTGAAAGAAGATGAAGTATTACAGTCTAATGCTGAAGAAATAGCAAAAAAGGTATTAAAAGGGACTAAATAAGCCCTTTTAATTATAGAGTGACAAAAAGATAGGAAAAGTGTATAAAAAGTAGAAATACTACACTATTACTACACTAATTACTACACTAATACTACACTAATTACTACACTTTTAAAATCAAAAAAGCCCTTATTCTAGGGGTATTTTGAAAATTACTACACTTACTACACTTTTTTACGAAAAAGTATTTTTGAGAGATTTGTAAGGACAGACCATTTTGTATTACTAGTGGAATATTCTTTATAATATTTATATATCTCAACAATGTAAAAAGTGTAGTATGTAGTAAATAAAGGTAATAAATAGTAGGCGTTCTACCTTATCCTAATAATCAATGTTACATGTTGATAAAACTCACCTTACCTTAAACAAATAACCTTTAATAATCAATTCATTTTTACAAAGGTAGATATAAGTCCTACACAAATAAAAATAAATATAACCACAAAATTTTATTGTTAAGATTTTTTCTTAACAATCCTTTATAGAGTGTTCCTTATAGGAGCATTCCACAAAGGAAAGTAAGCAAAGGAAAGTAAGCAAAGGAAATTATAGAAAGGAGTAACATGGTATCATTTTTATTTACAGTATTATCAATATGTATAATATTATTGTTAATAACTATATCAATTACAGCTATAATGTTTATTATAATTGAATTTAGA
>CAZHXU010000330.1:0-2584 GCA_964536535.1 uncultured Fusobacteriaceae bacterium | reverse complement strand
TAAAGTCAGCTTTTCTTATGTTTTATTATAATTCACCTTTTACTCCAAGTGCAATGCTAATATTAGTATCGGTAGTGTTATCATTTGTATCAAGGTATACATTGTTTTTTGATTTTTTAAATTCTAATTCAGAATTAAAATTTATATTTTCGTGTAGTGGATAATCAACACCAAATGCAAAAACAATAAGGCCACCATGATACCCTTCACCACCATTATTTATAGCTGTCAATATTGATTCATCATCATCAAATAAAAAACTTTCTGATACATATTTTCCAGAAGCATAAGGATAGTATTTATCTACTTTATTAGATAATTTTGCAAAAATCCCAAGTCCAGATTTATTAATATCTGTATTATAAGATTTTAAATAATCATATAGGTCGTCAGAAGCAGTTGTAATTCCACTTTCTATTAATAATTTCATGTTGTTTTCTAAAGAGAAAGTTCCTTGGAAATTAAGAACTTGTTGAATAGCGATAGGGTCTCTACTTCCTCCAAAAGCTCCATTTCCTACAGCAGTGTTATATGTTTCTACGCCGCCAAAAGCATTAGTATAGTCTAAAGTATAGTTTTGTTTTTCGCTATTAAAACTATATCCAATTTTGAAAGCCATTATTGTTTCACCATCAGTAGCATCGCCACCAATACCTGCATAAAAATTCTCTTTTTCATAAACAACTCCAGGAAGTTGTGCAGTATAGTCAGTTTCAAATTCATCACCTAAATCAGTTCCTATGTTATATGGATAAAAACCTAGTTTAGCATCTTCTTTAAACTTCCATTTTAAATATGTTGACTCAGATCCTTCATCAATAGTAAAACGTGTACCATTTTGATTTTTTACTTCTATATCGAGAGCAATTTCAAAATCACTTAAATTGTCATAAATGAAAGTCATACTAACAGTATCATCTCCATGTTCGTCTGCAAAAGTAGTTTCATCCGTATCGATTTCAAAATTTAAAGCCAAATTTGGATTAACATTCCATCTAGCATTCAGTAATAAATCAGCTTCGGAATCATCTGAAAATAAGCCTTTATTACTATCAAAAAATTTAGTTCTCCATTCAACAGAAGTTCCACTAAAATCTAGATTAGTATTACTATATGTAGATACATTTATTAAAGCAAATAAACTAAGTGCAATTAAATTAAATTTCATAAATCCCCCCATTTATAATTTTGTTTATATAATAATATATTTTTAAAAAATAATCAAGAAAAAAAGACCCGAAGGTCTTAAAAAACTATTTATAATTCTCCTTTAATTCCAAGAGCAATACTCATATCAGTATCAGTACTTATATTATCAGTATCATTGTATACTTTGTTATTTGCCATTTTATATTCAAGTTCAGCATTTAAATTGATATTTGAATGAATAGGGTAATCTACACCAAGAGCTAAAATAGCTAAACCGCCGTGATATCCCTCCCCACCAAGTCTTTGAGCAGCAACTAATAAAGACTCATCATCATCAAACAAGAAACTTTCTGATATGTATTTTCCAGAAGCATAAGGGTAGTATTTATCTACTTTATTTGATAACTTTGCAAATAAACCAAAGCCTACTTGATCTACTTCTTTATTATTAGCTAATAAATATTTATCAAAATCATCTGAAGTAAAAGTTATTCCACTTTCAATTAATAAAGAAAGAGTTTCTTTTATTTTGAAATTACCTTGAAAATTAAAAGCTTGTTCAATTGCAATTCCATCTCTTCCACCACCAAATGCACCACCAACTACAGCATCATTATATTTATCAACTGCACCGAAAGCTCCCGTGTAATCAATAGAATATTTTAGATTTTCATTCATATAATCAAAACCAGCTTTAATAGCTGTTACAGTTTCCCCACCATTAGCATCAGCACCTAAACCTACATACCAATTTTCTTTTTCATAAACAACTCCAGGCAGTTGTGCAGTATAATCAGTTTCAAACTCATCACCTAAATCAGTACCTATATTATAAGGATAAAAACCTAGAATAGTTGATTGGTCTAAATTCCATTTTAAATATGTTGCATCTGAACCTTCATCAATAGTTAATCTAGTACCATTTTGATTCCTTATTTCTATATCTAATGCAACTTCAAAATCATTTAACTCATTGTAAATAAAAGTAACACTAACAGCATCATCACCATGTTCATTAGCAAAAGTCGTATCATCTGTGTCAAGTTCAAAATTTAAAGCTAAATTTTCATTAACTTTCCATTTTGCATTTAAGAGTAAATCTCCTTCTGAATCATCAGCAAAAAATCCTGCACCAGTGTCATAAAGTTTTGTTCTCCACTCTACGTTTGTACCACTAAAATCCAAATTACTTGCTCCATAAGCAAGATTACACGTAGCTAATAAACTAGCAATAAACATCATCTTCTTTTTCATCAATATCCTCCTTATAGTCTTTACTATATTATACTTTAAACTATAAAATTATATTTTTCAAGTGAAATCATGTAGTATAATAAAACAATATATATCTGATATTGGAAAAACTTGAAATTGAAGAAAATATAAAAAAGAATATAGTTTGGAAAAATAAATAGTAAAAAATTATCGATAGTAT
>CAZHXU010000329.1:0-2589 GCA_964536535.1 uncultured Fusobacteriaceae bacterium | reverse complement strand
TATTTTATGATTTTTTTCATATTCAGTTATTAACTCTTCTTTTAATAAAGTAATTCCAATATCATCTAATCCATTTAATAACTTATGCTTATGAAATGAATTGATTTCAAAAGGTATTTCTAAACCATTATTATCCTTAATCAATTGATTTTCAAGGTCTACATCTAACTTATACCCTTCAATTTTATAAGTATTTTCAAATAATTTATCCATTATTTCATTTTCTAATTTTATTGGTAAAATACCAGTATTAAAACAATTATTAAAGAATATATCTGCAAAACTTGGTGCAATGACAACTCTAAAGCCATAGTCTTCTAATGCCCAAGGTGCATGTTCTCTACTTGATCCACATCCAAAGTTAGCACGTGATATAAGAATACTACTACCTTTATATCTTTCTTTATTAAAAACTGAATCTTCTATTAATCTATCATTTTCATCATATCTAAATTCATAAAATGCAAATTGCCCAAAACCACTTCTTTCAATTCTTTTTAAAAATTGTTTTGGGATAATTGCATCTGTATCAACATTTGTTCTATCTACTGGTAATACTAATCCATTTAATCTATTAAAAGCTTTCATTTCTACCTCCTACAATTGACGTACATCAACGAATTTACCTGCTATTGCTGCTGCTGCTGCCATACTTGGTGATACAAGGTGAGTCCTTCCACCACGTCCTTGACGTCCTTCAAAGTTTCTATTTGATGTACTTGCACAACGCTCTTTTGGTTGTAGCTGATCTGGGTTCATAGCTAAACACATAGAACATCCCGATTCACGCCATTCAAATCCTGCTTCTATAAAGATTTTATCTAAACCTTCTTTTTCAGCTAAAGCTTTTACTCTTTGTGACCCAGGTACAACTAAAGCTGTAACGTTTTCTGCTACTTTTTTCCCTTTTGCTACTTTTGCAGCAGCTCTAAGGTCTTCTATACGTCCATTTGTACAAGAACCTATAAATGCATAATCAATTGTTATATCTGTCATCTTCATTCCTGCTTCTAAGCCCATGTAATCAAGAGCTTTTTGACAGGCATTTTTATCATCTACATCTGTAAAATCATCTGGACTAGGTACTATATCTGTTATACTTGCACCCATTCCTGGACTAGTTCCCCACGTAACTTGTGGTTCAAGTGTATCCAAATCAAATTCTATAGTTTTTGTATAAACTGCATCAATATCTGAAGCTAGTTTTTTCCACTCTTCTACTGCTTCTACAAACTCACTTCCTACTGGAACATATTGTCTTCCTTCCAAATAGTCAAATGTAGTTTGGTCTGGAGCCATAAGACCTGCTCTTGCTCCTGCTTCTATTGCCATGTTACAAATAGTCATACGCTCTTCCATAGTCATATCTTTTACTGCTTGACCAGTAAACTCAAGAACATAACCAGTTCCAAAATCCGTACCATATTTACTAATTAAGCCCAAAATAACATCTTTTGCACTTACCCAATCAGCCAAAGTACCATTTAATTTTATATTCATCGTTTTAGATTTTTGTTGGTGTAAACACTGTGAAGCTAATACATGTTCTACTTCACTTGTTCCTATCCCAAATGCAAGAGCTCCAAAAGCTCCATGTGTTGCTGTATGTGAATCTCCACAGACTATTGTTTTCCCAGGTTGTGTAAGACCTAACTCTGGTCCAATAACATGTACTATCCCTTGTTCTATGCTATCAAGACCAAATAACTCTATTCCAAAATCTTTACAATTTTCTTCTAATGTTTCTATTTGTTTTTTAGATATAGGATCTGTAATATTATATCTATCTTTAGTTGGTACATTATGATCTATAGTTGCAAATGAGAGATTAGTTCTTCTAACTTTTCTATTTGCAAGTCTTAATCCTTCAAATGCTTGTGGTGAAGTTACTTCATGTAAGAGGTGCAAATCGATATAAATAATTGCTGGTTTCCCATCTTCAGCTTCTACCAAATGTTTTTCCCAAATTTTTTCATATAGTGTTTTTCCTGCCATGGTTCCTCCTTTTTGTTAGAAAAATTCTAATCTCGATAAATTGTCCTAGTATTATATACCATTTTTAATATAAATAAAAATAATTAAATTGTATGATTATCATTAGTACTATTTATGATAGAAATAGTCCCTTTTTTTCTAGCCCTAATCTATACCTGTAAAAAAACTTCTTCTGAACCTATCTAATCTGCGTCCTATATATATTTCACTTAAAACAAAAAGAACTAATAAAAATTAGTTCTTTCTGAATAGTTTAAATAAATAAACTATTAATATATAGGATGTTTAACATAAGTTAAACTGTTTTGGCTATACCTTCAAAAAATCTGCTACTGATTCTTTCATTTTATCTACATCAACAACAGTTTTGTGTCTTACTTCTTTTTCTTCTAACTTTTCTACTCCTTTTGGAATAGCTAAACCTGTTAATTTAGAAAGTTCCTTTATCAATTCAAAATCTGTTTTATCTTTGTTATCTTCTCCACTTATTGCTTCTACCACAGACCTTGTAAATTTATATGGGCTTGCTGTAGCTGCAATTAATGTTTTTGTATCTTTATCACCAGTAGCTTTTATATAATCTTCATAAACTTT
>CAZHXU010000328.1:0-2592 GCA_964536535.1 uncultured Fusobacteriaceae bacterium | reverse complement strand
AACTTTCAGATGAAGAAAGAATGAAAATACTAGAAAGTATTAGTAAAAATGAATTGATAAATACAGATTATTATTATTACTTTTATAAAACTAATGAAGAAAACTATAGAGAAATGAAAATAGAAGATGTAGAATTCTTTGAAAAAGGCGGAGTAGATTGGAGAAAGGTTTATTTGATTGATGTAAATGGAAAAAAGATTTATGAAAAGGAGAATTGATGAGAGATATAGAAGGGGCAATATTTGCACAATTAGTTTATAATAATTATTATGTGTTAGAAGAAGATGATTTTGAAGTTGAAGTAAGAAAAATGTTAGAAGGACATTGGCCAAAGATAAAACCCAAATATTTTGAAAAAGAAGTTGAAAATAATCAAAAGAAAAAAGAAGATGTAAAAATAGTAAATGGAGAAAAAAAAGTAGTAAAATTATATTCACCTAAGGATTCGAGAATATTTTCAAGTTTTAGTAAAATGGAAGAGATTACTGAAGAAAACATGTATTTTAAAGAAGAATTAAAGGGATGGAAGCTTCTACTCTCAAAAGACCACCCACAAGTATATAGTGAAATGAAAAAAGAAAAAGTATGTAGTATTATAGAAACTCACTCAGGTTTTCAAGGTTCTTGTTTTTATAATGAAGAAAAAAAAGAAGCAATTATAGCATATAGAGGCAGTGATACTCCTATAACTAAAGCTTTTGTAGATGCTAATATAAAAGGAGATTGGATTAAAACAAATATAACATTAAAACTTCATGGGCATACAGACCAGTTATGTTGTGTTGCTTGGTTTTATGACAAATGTAAAGTTTTATTAGAAGAAAAGGGAATAAAGAAGATAGGAATAACAGGACATAGTTTGGGAGGGGCTTTAGCTCAATTTGCTTTTGTATATTCTGGGTGTATCCACCAAACTATAACTTGGAATGGATTGGGCATTGGTAATAGATATAAACGTTTTAAATTTCAGATGGGAAATAGCAATTTTACTTTGGATGAAGCATTACTAGAAGCAGGTGCTATAAGAAAAGTTATATATGATAAAAATAAAAACACTGTAGACATTGATGAGATGAATGAAGAAGAAATTGATGATTTATTAAAAGGAAAAGGAATTAAAGAATCTAATTCTTTCTATGAAATCCTAGATTTGTCTAGTAGTACTATGAAAAAAGTAATAGAAAATGAAAACAGATTAAGAAATATGGAGTATGAAAAATATGGAAGATTCTTGCCAGAACTTAAATCTCAAAGAGAAATTATTTATATTAGAGAAAGACTGAGAATATTGAAGGAATTTCAAGATAATTATGAAAAGGTAGATAAAAAAATAGGAAGTTGCATCAATTTTTACTCAACATATGATATGACAGCCCACCTTCAAATAGGTGTAGGACTAAATAAATGTTTGGAAACGGGAGAAAAGAAAGTCGAAGTAGAAAGAAGTGTTAAAGAAGGAAGAAAAGCATTTAATAAAAAGAAAACTGTTTCTGCATTTCATGGGATATTTGATATATTTGCATACCTTGATGAAAAAAAAGAGATAAAAATTGGAGAAATACAAAAAGAATATTTTTCAAATGCAATAGGAACTCTTTTGAAAAGTGAAAAAAATTTATCTGATTACATAAAAGATAAATTGGAAATTACTAATGGAAAGGACTTAGTCCTTGATTTTTCTGAGTATTGCAGGATTAATCAAAAATCAAAAGAAACTTTGTTTGAAGATTTTGGATATTCAATGGAATTAATAGAAGTTATTGATAAGTATAAAAATAGTTGGTACTTGGAAACAGATGATTTAACAAATGATTCAGATAATGATGGAAATGAAGTTTTTACAGGGAAAAAATACAAAATAGGATATTTTAATAATAATGAAGAGTTACTAGGTGTATCGGGAGGTTTTGAGGTAGAAGTTAGAGGTATTGATACTTTAGAGACATTAAAAAATATAGCAAGAAATAAGGGTAGAGTAATAGATAATGTAACTTTGGGACTCTTAGAATATTTAAATGAAGAGAAAGAGTTAAATAGATTAGGAATTTTTTATAGTAATGCTAAAAAGATTTTAGATAGTAGAGATTTGTTTATACATGATTACTTGAATAATTCAATTGTTATTTATTTGAAGAATATTGAATTAATGGAAAGGAATCAAGGAGATAGTATAAAGAGAAATTCTAATTTGGAGATTATGAAAGAAAAGATAACTAAAGGTTTAAGTTTTGTTCATAATGGATTAGAAGAAGTTTTAGATAATTCATATAAAAAAGAACAGTATTTACAAGATAATAATCTCAAAGATAATAGAAATAGAAAATTAGATAAAAGTGTTTTTGAGAAAATCGGATTAAAAACTAAAAGGAAAAGTTATGTGTTTTTAGAAAGTTTCTTATTAGAAGAAGATAAGAAAAAAAATGAAGAAAACAAGGAAAGTAAAGAAAACAAAGAAAAGTATTCGAAATTAAAAAAACAAGATGAAGAACTTGTTGCTACAGCAAAAGATAAAAGGTTAGAAAAAGAAGCTATGGAAAGAAGCAATTATAGAGGAGGTTGGAAAATTTCTAATAGTGATGGGAAAGGAATGAA
>CAZHXU010000327.1:0-2631 GCA_964536535.1 uncultured Fusobacteriaceae bacterium | reverse complement strand
AGTTTTAACAGTCATCATAAAAAATACCTCCGACTTCTATTATATCAGATATTTAGAGGCAAAAAAAGAGGCTAAAGACATTTATTTGTCTACAGCCTGATCTGAAATTATTTCTCAGCTTCCTGTTCCTTCATAAAATTTACTTAGTTCCTCCCATATGTATACTGTAATAAAAAAGAATACCAAAGAAAAAGCAAAAATAACTAGGTATACTATAAGCCATGTATTGTCCATAATAGACTTTACAGGCATATAAGCTATATAAGCCACAGGAAATATAGTATAAAAAAGAAATTTAATTTTTTGAGGAAAAATATTCATTGGATATTTGGCTACAACATTCAAATCCATTGCTATTCTAGCTACATCCATATAACCCTTTGTAAAAAATGATATTGTTGAGCCTAATAAAGATAAACTTGCAAAAATTAATGAAGTTCCGATAGAAAGTGCAAGTATTGGAAATATCATCCAAAAATTAATCTCTAGAAACTTTAGAGAAATAAGTGTCAGAGCTAAACCATATATCAAATCCCCTAAACCATCTTCATCAAAATTATCTGTCATTATCAAGAAAATAGGATGGATTGGTTTAGTCAAGAATACATTAAATTCACCACTTTTTATATAATAAGGCATAGATATTGTGTTTATAAAAAATGTATGCCATAATCCAAAAGATATTGATGCTATTCCTTGTATTAATAAAACATAGTAAAAATTATATCCCGCCATCTTTTCTACATTTAAAAATATTATATAAATCATAATTAATGAAGAAGCATTTTTTAGAAAAAGTGCAACTACTCCAAAAATTAAATCAAATTTATATGATAATAAAACTTTAATGTTTTGAAAAAACAAAACATAATAGATTTTTAGATACAACTTAATATTAGCCACCATTTACCATCACCCTTTTCAAAACAATTTTACCTAAAATATAAGCTAATAAACCAAACAGAATAAAAATAGTAAAATATTCAATTATAAACCCCAAATGGAATTCTTCTTTTCCTAAAAACACTAAAATAGGATAAGAATATAGTTTTTCAAAAGGTAGTTTATCTACTATTTTTTTTAAAGTTTCAGGATACATACTTAGTGGCATAAATTGACCAGATAATAAAACAATCATAGAGTATTTAAAACTTTGTAATCCCCAAGAATTTAATGAAAATATAGATAAAAATCCAAATATCACTTCTATTAGAAAAAGTAATATATAGGAAAATATCAACACAAGAAAAATTTCTATAATTTTTCCTCCCCTTATGAAACTTCTATAAAAAAAACTTAATATTAGAAATGATGGTAAACCTATATAAAGAAGTTGAAAAAAGGATTTTCCTAAAGATTCAAAAAATAGTTGATATACTATATTTCTAGGTTTATTTAGATAAAATATAATATTTCCCGATTTGACATTACTAGAGATTATAGAAACTACATCTAAGGAATAAACAGAAGATATTACCATAGATAATATTGAATACATTACAAACTCTTCTAAACTAAGAACAAATTCTCCTTCAAAATATATTATCTTCCATATAGAAATAAATGTTAGTGTTAATAATAAATTAGTAATAACCTTCAAGATTATAGCTTTTTTAACCAAATGCATCCGTAAAAAACCTACTCTTATTAAAGAAATCATTTTATATCACCTTTTGTTATTTTTTCAATTATCTCTTTTAACTCTATATTTTCAATACTTACATTTTTTATAGAGTTATTATCTAAAGATGTAATTTTCCCAATTAATTCATCCACTTCACTTTTTAAAATATGCTTTATTTTTAATGAATCTTCTACTACTTCTACTTCGTATGCTCCTAGTTTATCTTCTATCTTCAAATTACTAATATTATTGCTGTCAAAAGTCACAAATAAGTTACAGTAGTTTCTAAATTTATTAACTATACCGTCTACTGAACCATCAAAAATTATCTTTCCTTTATCCAAAACAATCAATCTTTTACACATATTTTCGATATCCAAAAAATTATGAGATGTTAAAATCAAAGATTTTTCTTCTCCTACCCAATTTTTTACAAAATTAGATAATAATTTTTGTGTTTTAAAATCTAAACCAATAGTAGGTTCATCTAAAATTAAAAGTTTTGGATTATGTAAAAATATAGAAGCTAATTCAACTCTTACTTTTTGACCTAAACTAAGTGTTCTTACTGGTTGATAAATTATTTCTTCCAACTCTAATTCTTTTATCAGTGTTTCTAGTGTTTTTTTATAGTCATTATTATCTACCCTATACATTTCTTTCAATACTTTATAACTTTCAATTGCTGGTAAATCCCATTTTAACTGTGTTCTTTGACCAAACATAATTCCATAACTTTTAGAGATTTTTCGTCTTTTTTTTATGGGATTCTCTCCAAAAACTTCTACTTTTCCTTCAGAAGATTTGATAATTCCAGTAATCATCTTTATTAATGTAGATTTACCACTTCCATTTAATCCTACTATCCCTACTTTTTCCCCTTTACCTATTCTTAAGGACTCTATTTCAACAGCTATTTTTTCACCTGAAAAACCCAAAAAATAATCTTTCAATTTCATTTTTCGATTTTCATTAAATTTTTTCTTAACTTTTTCCAGTTTTACCAA
>CAZHXU010000326.1:0-2659 GCA_964536535.1 uncultured Fusobacteriaceae bacterium | reverse complement strand
AAATTTTATAAATAAAATATTTAGTTTATGAAATCTAAGATTAAATGAAAAAATTAATAAAAAATTGAAAAGGAAGGCAAATGCCTTCCTTATCCATACAAAACAAAAGGGGATGGTTTTGTTAGAAAAAATTTGTAACTCTAGTAACACCAAGGCTATATGCCTCTATAAAAATTATATGCCTTTTGTATTAACAAAACAACAGTATCTCCATTTTAATTATTCAAATAATTAATAAAAAAGATATATTACATATATGATATAAAATATATATAACTTTGATATTTTATATGAATAGAGAAGAAGATGAACATTTCAATAGTCTTCAAATATCAAGTTCTATGCTTAATTAATAATATTTTTTTAATTTTATAACCAAAAAATAAAACAATAAATTAAATATATAAGTCTTATTTAAATCATATATTTGAATAAAAGAGCTAAATGTTGTTTAATAGTTTTAGAAAATAAAAATTAGGAGGGTTCAGGATGAGACAAGTAGACGTGAATAATCCATTAGAAAAAATCTATGGAGAAAATTGTTTTAATGAATTAAATTTAAAAGCAAGAGTACCAAAAACTATTTTTAAAGAATTTAAAAAGGTACAAAATGGAGAAAAAGAATTAACATTGAATGTGGCAGAAGTGATTGCTAATGCAATGAAAGATTGGGCATTAGAGAATGGGGCTACTCACTTTACACATTGGTTTCAGCCATTAACTGGTTTAACAGCAGAAAAACATGATTCGTTTATTACACCTACAGCTGATGGAGGAGTTTTATTAGAATTCTCTGGAAAAGAGCTAATTAAAGGTGAACCAGATGCTTCATCATTTCCAAATGGAGGGTTAAGAGATACATATGAAGCTAGAGGATACACAGCTTGGGATACAACTTCACCAGCATTCTTAAAAGAAGATGGAACAGGAAGTGTTACTTTATATATACCAACAGCATTTGTTTCTTATACAGGAGAAGCACTTGATAAAAAAGTGCCATTATTAAGATCAATGAGAGCAGTTGGAGATTCTGCACTTAGATTGCTAAAAACATTAGGAAATACTACTTCAAAAAAAGTTGTTATAACAGTTGGAGCAGAGCAAGAGTATTTCTTAGTTGATCAAGAATATTTTAATAAAAGACCTGACCTTATGTTAGCAGGAAGAACTGTATTAGGTGCAGCACCTTCTAAAGGTCAAGAACTTAATGACCATTACTTTGGAAGAATAAAAGAAAGAGTAGCGGCATTTATGAAAGAACTTGATTTTGAATTATGGAAATTAGGAGTTTCTTCAAAAACAAAACATAATGAAGTAGCACCTAACCAATTTGAGATTGCTTGTGTATATAGTTTAGTTAATCAAGCAGCAGATCAAAATCAAATTGTTATGGAAACTATAGAAAAAGTTGCTAGTAGACATAAAGTAGTAGCTTTATTACATGAAAAACCATTTGCAGGAGTAAATGGATCAGGTAAACATAATAACTGGTCACTTGCAACAGATGATGGACAAAACTTATTAGAACCAGGAGATAATCCAAAAGAAAATGCACAATTCTTATTATTCTTGAGTGCTATTATTGAAGCAGTAGATAGATATCAAGATATATTAAGAGCAGCAGCATCAAAAGCAGGAAATGATCATAGATTAGGAGGGCATGAAGCTCCACCTGCAATTATATCTATTTTCCTTGGTGACCAATTATCAAGTATATTAGAAAAAATCTCTAATGGTGAAGTAAATGAAGATGCACAAAAGAAATTTATGGAATTAGGTGTGGATTCATTACCAAAATTACCAATGGATATGACAGATAGAAATAGAACATCTCCATTTGCATTTACAGGAAATAAATTTGAATTTAGAATGCCTGGGTCAAGTCAATCTATATCTGGACCTAATGTATGTCTTAATACTGCAGTTGCAGAAGTATTAGATGATTACAATGCAAAATTAGAAGGATATGAAGATAAATTAAAAGGTATACAAGAAATTATTGCTGAAACATATAAAAAACACTCAAGAATTGTATTTAATGGGAATGGATACAGTTCAGACTGGGTAGTAGAAGCTGAAAAAAGAGGATTATCAAATCTTAAAGATACAATAGAAGCATTACCTGCATTTATTGAAGAAAAATCAGTAGAACTATTCTCTAAACATAATGTATTATCAAAAGTTGAGTTGAATTCTAGATTTAATATATATTCAGAAGTATATAGTAAAGAAATAAATATAGAAGCTAATGTAATGGTTCAAATGGCTAAATCGGAAATTTTCCCAGCTGCAAATGACTATGCATACAAATTAGCAAGAGCAATTAATGAAATTAAAACTGCAATGCCTGATAGTGAGATATTAATCTTACCTCAAAAGAGAAACTTAAAATCAATCTTAGAAAACTTAAAAGGATTGAAACAAAAAGAGGTTGAATTAGAAAAATTACTTGAGGAAGCAGTAGGAGTAGAAGGCGAATACGAAAAAGCTAAATTCTACAGAGATAAAATCAAGAAAAAAATGGAAGAATTAAGAGAGTTTTCAGATCAACTAGAAAGATTAGTTGAGAAAAAATCTTGGCCATTACCAACATACGAAGATTTACTATTTAAATTATAAAAAAAAGCTGACGAAAGTCAGCTTTTCAGATTGAAGACAA
>CAZHXU010000325.1:0-2659 GCA_964536535.1 uncultured Fusobacteriaceae bacterium | reverse complement strand
CTTATAATAAGACTTGATTTTTTGGTTACTTTTGTATCAAGACAAAAGTAACAAAGAATAACTAAAAAACTTTTACTTTAATTTCCTATAAAATCAGCCCTTTGTCTTCAATCTGAAAAAACTAGTTTATTACTAATCTTTTTCCTATTATAATATTGGAGACACAAGTCTTGATATTGACTCTTTAAATTTAATGTATGTCCCTCTATTTTTATAAATATCTCTTGTCATATGTTTACTAACTTCTACATCTTTTCTAAAAGCTTCAAGTAGTTTTTTTACTACTCTTTCATTATATATAAAAGCATTTATCTCAAAATTAAAGTAAAAACTTCTAAGATCCATGTTTGTTGTTCCTACTGTAGCTACTTCTTCATCTACAACCATAAATTTACTATGTAAAAAACCATTTTCATATGTATATACTTTTGCTCCCATTTCAATAAGTTCACCTACATAAGATAAAGTTGCCCAATAAACAAACATATGATCAGGTTTATTTGGTATCATTATATTTACTTCTATACCAGAAAGTATTGCAACTTTCAAAGAATCTTGAATTGCGTCATCTGGTATATAATAAGGAGTTTGAATATAAATTGATTTTTTTGCTTTTTGTATCATCTTAAGAATACCATCTTTTATAAATGCATGTTCATAGTTAGGTCCACTACCTACTATCTGCATACCTGTATCTCCTTCATGTCCTCTAGTCAAAAAGTACTTACTAAAACTACTTATTGGAGGGTTTTTCTTTTGACCTGTTACAAATATCCAATCTAATAAAAATTCAGATTGTAGACTATCTATAACATCTCCTCTTATTTTCATATGAGTATCACGCCAATATCCAAACTTTTTATCTTTACCTAAATATTCATCACCTATATTAAATCCACCCATATAAGCTTCTTTGCCATCTATAATTATTATTTTCCTATGAGTTCTATAATTTGCTCTTATACTAAAGTACGGCACAAATGGTGGGAAAAACGTTGCTATCTCTCCCCCTGCTTCTTTAAACTCTTTAAAAAACTTCTTTTTTAGTCCTAAACAACCCATTCCATCATAAATAAGTTTAACTTCTACTCCTTCTCTAGCTTTCCTAGTTAATAGAGATATAATTTCTTTACCTAAATCATCATTTCTAATAATATAATATTCCATATGTATAAAGTTTTTTGCACTTTCTATACTCTTTTTTATATCATCAAACAATTCTTCTCCATCAAAGTAAAAATCTATGTCATTTGCTGGATAATATAAAGATTTACTATTATATTCATGATAATAAGCCAAATCAAAGTATTTTTCAATTAAACTATGATCCCTATCTTTTTCTAGTAGTTTATTTCTTTTAGAGATAAACTGCTTAAAAACATTATTACTATCTTTATCTTTAAGTCTTTTTTCTTTCCGAAAACTAAGACCAAAAAACAAATACAAAACAAATCCTACATAAGACGTTAAACTAAGTATTAATATCCATGCAAGTGTATGGCTAGTTCTTTTTCTTTCAAAGAAAATTACTAAACCTATAAAAATAATATTTATTACCATTAACAAATTAATGGACAAAAAAGTATTCATAATTTCTCCTTTTATTACTCATTGATTTTCAAAGTTGTAGCACTTATATAAATATTACTACTTTTCTTTCCTTTAATCAAATTTTAATTCTCTACTATTATTATCTTCATTTTTATTTGATTCAATTATTTCTTCTACTTCTTTGTTCCATACTTCCTCAAAATTATATTGTCCTTGTGCCAAAAGATTCCTTCCATAATACTCATTATTACAATACAAACTCATAAGTATACTATTTAATTTTATAGTAGATAAGTTTTTTCCTTTTATAGATTTCATTATCGCTTCTACTCTTTTTTCATCCACTGGTATATTTATTTTTTTCACTGGATTAATTATTAATAAATCTGGTCTTATACCTTCTATCTCACTCGCTTTTAGCCTACTATGTCCGTCTATTATAAGATAACTATCAAGGGGTGGAATAAACCAAAGTAATATAGGTGGTAAGTTATCTTCTCTAATTTTTTTCCTCCACCATTTTAGCCTTCCATCTTCTTCTACCCTTTTACTTCCTAAGATTTTATCGTCTTCCCAATCCAGTGTAGATACTCTATCTTCACTATATTGACCAAAAGTATATAACTTTCTATTATCTTCTCCTTTATAAAATTCTTTTTCTCCTAGATAACTAGTCATATGCCAAGTTCCATCATAAAAAAAGTTTATTTTTTCCAAAGATTTTATAAAAAATTTCCCCCAAGATTCTAATTTTTCTATTTTATTAAGGTTTTTTCTATTTTCTATATGAGTAGAAGTAATATACGGAAAATAATTATCGTTATATCCTTTGATATAATTTATTTCATCAAAATATCTGTGGATTTGTCCCCAAAATATATTTTGATTTTTATATACTAATTTAAACTTATTTTCATCTCCACTAATAATACTAAAATCACTCTTTTTATTTTCTACTATAATCTCCATATAATTTTTATTTTCTTCTTTTTTATAATATACACTCATAAATATCTTCTCCTAAATTATAATATATAGTATTATATTCTCTTTCGGTTAAAATAGCAAAATTATATACAATTTTTTGATTTTTAATATAAATTCTATA
>CAZHXU010000324.1:0-2661 GCA_964536535.1 uncultured Fusobacteriaceae bacterium | reverse complement strand
CTTGCTACTCTTTTTTTAGCCAACTCTAGCTACCTCCTTCACAAATTTCAAAAATTAGCTATTACTTCTTCTTACCAGCAACAGTTTTCTTTGGACCTTTTCTAGTTCTTGCATTAGTTTTAGATTTTTGTCCTCTTACCGGCAATCCTAATTTATGTCTTAATCCTCTATAAGATCTGATATCCATTAATCTCTTAACGTTTAGTCTTACTTCTTTTCTTAAGTCACCTTCAACTTTAACTCCGTCGATGATGCTTCTGATTTTATTCAACTCTTCTTCAGTTAAATCTTTAACTCTAGTGTCGAAACTTACTCCAGCTTCAGTTAATACTTTTTCAGAAGTTGTGCTTCCAATTCCGTATATGTAAGTTAAGGCGATCACTATTCTTTTATTTCTAGGTACGTCAACACCTGCTATTCTTGCCAACTTAGTTCCTCCTTGTATTCTATATATATCACTTGGTATATTAACCAGCTAAACACTTTCTTCGGTATGACCTTCATTCCAAAACGAAGGGAGCGGCCCTACAGCACACCATACCTTTACAGCACGATTATCCTTGTACTTGTTTGTGTTTTGGGTTATCACAGATCACTCTGATTTTCCCATGTCTTTTGATAACTTTACACTTATCACAGATTGGTTTTACTGATGCTCTTACTTTCACTTTACCTCCTCCTTTTCTATTTTTTTCTGTAAACTATTCTACCTCTTGATAGGTCGTATGGCGATACTTGAACGATTACTTTATCTCCTGGAAGTATCTTGATATAGTTCATTCTCATCTTCCCAGAGATGTGTCCCAATATCACATGACCATTTTCCAGCTCTACTCTGAACATCGCATTTGGTAGCGCTTCTAAAATAGTTCCTTCCAATTCAATTACATCTTGTTTTGCCATGTTTAAACCCCTCTTTCACAGTGTCCTCTCATTCTAACATAACTTTCACAAAAAGTCTACTAATTTTTTAGGCAAATCAAGCCTTTAGACAAACAACGTTATCTTGTGTGTTTATTAGTCCAATTCACTTAATATTACTGCTTTTCCATCTATTATTGCAACTGAATGCTCAAAATGTGCAGATCTTTTACCATCTTTAGTGACTGCTGTCCAGCCGTCAGAGAGAAGCTTTGTTTTATATGATCCAACGTTTACCATTGGTTCTATAGCTAATACCATTCCATTTTCAATTCTAATACCTTTTCCTTTTCTACCAAAATTTGGTACCATAGGATCTTCGTGCATCTTGAAACCTACTCCATGACCACAAAATTCTCTTACAACTGAAAATCCATTAGTTTCTACATAACTTTGAACTGCACTTCCCATATCACCTAATCTATTGCCTACAACTAAAGTTTCTATTGCAATTTCTCTAGCTTTTTTAGTTACTTCTAATAGTTTAGTTGACTCTTCATCAATCTTACCAACAGGATAAGTAATTGCAGAATCTCCAAAGTATCCTTTTAATTCAGGTACTATATCAACACTTACAATATCTCCATCTTTAAGTATCTTTTCTGCAGTTGGAATTCCATGAACTACAACTTCATTTACAGATATACATGATGAAGCTGGGTAGGGGTTGCCGTATTCGGCTCCATAACCTTTTGTTGCTGCTGTAGCACCTTGACTTAGAATATAGTCTTCTATTATCTTATCAAGTTCTAATGTACTTATTCCAGCTTTGATATATTTAGGTAAGACATCATTATACAGTCTTGCTATTATTTGATTTGCTTCTTTGATTTTTTTTATTTCATCTAAACTTTTTAAAACTATCATCTTCTATACTCCTTCTACCTCATTAAGATGTAGACAATTATCCCAAGATTGATATAATCTCTTTAGTAACTTCATTAACTTCTTGAGTTCCGTCCACTTCAATTAGGAGGTTTCTTTCTTTGTAGAAGTTAAATAAAGGTGCAGTTTGAGAGTGGTATGCTTCTAATCTGTTTTTTACAGTTTCTGCATTATCATCTTTTCTAGTTATAAGGTCTCCACCATCAAAATCACATTTACCTTCTACTTTAGATGGATTAAATTCCACGTGGAAACTTGCTCCACAACTAGAACATACTCTTCTACCTGTTATTCTTCCAACAATTAATTCGTCTGGTACATTTAATGAGATTACTTTATCAAGACCAATTCCCATATCTTTCATAAGAATTTCAAGAGCTTCTGCTTGAGCAATAGTTCTTGGGAAACCATCTAATATAAATCCTTTTTGACAATCTTCTTTTGCAAGTCTATCTTTGATTATCCCAATTATTGTACTATCAGGTACTAATTGTCCTTTATCCATAAAAGCTTTAGCTTCAAGACCCATAGTTGTTCCTTCAGCAATAGCAGCTCTTAAGATATCTCCAGTAGAAATTTGAGGTATACCATATTTCTCTATCAAGAATTTGGCTTGTGTACCTTTTCCTGCTCCTGGAGCTCCAAATAACATTAAATTCATATTATATCTCCTTTATATTTAATTTGTCTACAAATTGTAATAACCGCAGATAAGCTGCGGCATATTTATCTATTAAGATCTAAGGCTTAAAATTAAGCCCTAAACCCTAACTTACAAATCTTTTTATTTAATAAACCCTTTGTAATTTTTCATTACTAATTGAGCATTGATTTGTTGGATAGTATCTACTCCAA
>CAZHXU010000323.1:0-2671 GCA_964536535.1 uncultured Fusobacteriaceae bacterium | reverse complement strand
TTTTTTTAGTTTTTTATTATTCCCTTTGCTCTATATTTTTCAAGTTCAGGGAGTACATATTTTTCAAATAATTCAGGCACATAAAGTTTCAAAAGATTTACTCTACTTAAAATTTGATTCATGGTAGGTTCAAATTTTTTCCAAGTATGTCCATCAGAAGTCAAATTTTGCATAAATCCTTGGTATCTATCACAAACATTAGCATATTTTGCTTCATTTGTTTCACAATCCTCAAATTCTAACCATAAATCTAAAAGCTCTTTTCTTTGATCTTCTGGCAAAATAGAAAACAATTTTTTTGCTGCTTGAGTTTCTTCCTCCCTCTTATTAGGTCTTTTCGCACCATAAACAGGAGTATCACCAGCATAGATTTCTATTAAATCATGGATTAATATCATTTTAAGTGATTTTTCTAAATCTACTTCTTCTATAAAATATTCTTTCAATGTTAAAGCTACCATAGCCATATGCCAACTATGTTCTGCGTCATTCTCTCTTCTTTTATTAAGTGCTAAAGATTCTCTAAAAATATCTTTTACTTTATCAATCTCATGTAAAAAATCCATCTGCTGTTTTATTCGCTCCATTTATATTCCCCCTATATTTTTACTGTTCTTAGTATAGCACGCACATAATAAAGAGTCTATAATTACAACTGATCAAATCAAAGTACTATAAATCTATCGCATATATAATTTATATTTATGGTTTTTTATTGGATTAAAAAAACATTTATTACTCTCAGATAAAAATAGAAGGCTATACTTACAGTTTTGAAGTTTACAATATAAGTCTCCCAAAACTAATTCTTCACTTCTCTTTCAAGGATAATAAAAGGATATTCTATTTTTCCTATTTCTGCCATTTGAATTTGTTTACTTGAGGAAACAACTCTCCAACCCTCTGCTGCAAATTTATTAAGAGCTTTAAGAAAACTTCCTTCCTCACCTTCTAATTCATACGTAAATAAAATTTCGTATTCATAAACCATAAAATCACCTCACTATTAATTAGGTATAGAGATAAATTATTTAGACTGAGAAGGATCATCTATATAATGGAGCAATAAATTGTCAGTCATCTTTAATCTTCGTGAGATTTCTCTTGCTATATTTAGAATAAGAAGGCTAAAAAGGTCTTTGTCGGTTTCGTAAAAATCTAAAAGAGATTTTCTTGGAATAACTATAAGTTCTACCCTGCCAATTGCCAGAGCTGAAAGAGTATGAGGATAAATCCCTATTACTGAGTCCTCACCAATACACTTCCCCTCTTCAAATTCAAAAAGTTGATAGAAACTGGAATTGACTTCCTCAACCATTTTAACTTTCCCCTTTAATATAATATAAATATGAGTGGGTTTACTTCCCTGACTGAATATATATTCACCATCTTTATAATCTACTTTTTTTAATATTTTAAAGATTTTATAGAGCTGTGTCTGACTGAATCCTCCAAAAATAGAGATCTTAGCCAAAAGAGGGGTAAGATCTTCAAACTCAAAAAACGGAATCAACTCCTTCATAAATTCCTCCCTGATAAAATAAATATCTAGCTGTTACAAACTCAATGAGCTATTCTATTATTTAATTATATCTTAGGAATGTGATTTTAGATACTAATTAAGTATACATTTTAAGAGGAAACCCCTTGATTTTAAAGAAGTATTTAGTTAGATAGATTTTCAATCAAAGAAAAGGAGGAAAATTATGAGAAAGAAAACTTTTTTTTCAGGAAATATAATGATCGCTGCACCTAGAGAGTTTGTATTCAATTTTTTAACAGATTTTGACAATAATGTAAAATGGGTTGAGAGGTTAAAAGAGGAAGATGTAAATCCTCCTGAAGGTGGGATGGTTGGAATCGAAATAAAGCAAAGTATATTAATTCATGGACATACCTGGCATTATGAGGGAAAAGTTATTGAGTGTAGGGAAAATGAATATTTAAAAATACAATTGGGAGATAAAAAAGAACAAATAGAGCTTGAATATACATTGACCGCTGACAAATATTCCAATACTCTCCTTAATGAAACTGGGGTTATATTAGAAGGAACTGCGCTCCATAGATGGCTTACAGGATTTGACAAGAGCACTCTTCAAAAAAGACTTGATAAGTTTAAAGAAGTAGTGGAAGAAGAGTATCGAATGAGATAATTACCCCTTTCATATAGATCTTGAATCACCATAACTTAATTTTAATTCCAAAAGGAGAAGGCATATGCCAGATAATTCAAAAGAAAGATATGCAGATTTTGATGAAAGGGTTAGAGCGATAACCAACTTCTTTATAGAGAAATAATCAAACTAAATAGAGATCTTATTAATTCTTGTTTGTCAATTTACAAGATCTTAATTGTGTGGGATGTAACCAGTATCTTTATAGAGGTTAGTACTTAATTAAATGAAACTCTTTTATTTGGACTTTCAAGGATGATTTTTTTTTTGAAGTTTTACAATAATCTCTTCTAGGTCTATAACAAGTCCTTTTATTACATGATTATTTTCATTTTTATAGTTGCTATACTCAGCTTCACATTGCGAAATGAATACTTCTAATTGGTTTTTAGAAATATTTTTTGATGCCATGATAAGTTTAGAGTAGCATATTATACTCGATAGTCTATTATAAGCCTCCATATCTTTATTTTTCATAATAATCCTCTCCCTCA
>CAZHXU010000322.1:0-2682 GCA_964536535.1 uncultured Fusobacteriaceae bacterium | reverse complement strand
GAAATAAGTAATTTCTTAAAATAAATTCAAAAGAAAACATTATACAAAAATATGTAATATTTTTAAAATCATTCTACAAGAAATTGTTGAATTTTACTTTATTTATTCAAATTATATCGTATAATATATAGAAGATGTTAATTGTTTTTTTTGGGGGAGGAAAATGATGAAAAAAATTATTATTTTATTTGTAATATTTTCTATGGGAGTATTTGGAGTAGAAGAAATAAGGCTTAGAGCGCCACAATCTGAAGCTGATGCAAGTCATTCTTATTTTGTACAGCTATTACAGCTAGCTCTTGATAAAACTGAAGAAGAATATGGTCCAGCTGAAGTTATTATTACTGACTTTAATGTTTCTCAAGGAAGAGCTTTGCAAGAATTAGAAAGTGGTGTCCATATTGATGTTGATTGGGCTGGAACTAATAAAGAAAGAGAAAACTTATTGGAACCTATTAGAATACCTTTAATTGGTGGCTTATTGGGATATAGAATTCCTGTTATAAGAACTGATGATATTGACTTGTTTGAAGGGGTAAATACTTTAGAAGATTTGAGACAATTTAATGCTGTACAAGGTAGCCACTGGCCAGATTCGGATATATTAGAAAGTGTTGGTTTGAATATATTTAGAGTACCAAAATTTGAAGTAATGTATCCTATGCTTATTAACAAAAGAGTAGATTATTTTCCCCGTGGTGTAAATGAAGTTTATGCTGAAGTGGAAACATATGGAAAAGATATTTTAACAGCTTATGACAAAATCATAATTGCATATAAATTTCCTATGTATTTTTTTACAAACAAAGAAAATAAAGATTTAGCTGAAAGAATAGAACTTGGTCTTTTGAGAGCTATTGATGATGGTAGTTTTATAGAGTTTATCAAAACTCATCCTTCTACCCAAAACATATTTCCCCTAGAAAAATATAAGAACTCAAATATTATTCATATAGACAACCCTTATTTACCAGAATTAACTCCTGTAAATAATAAAAAATTATGGATAGAGTTATAGGAGCCTTGTGTGTCTATTTTGCCAGTAATCATTGACTTTTTTTTACTAATGATAGTATACTTCTATTACTATAATAGTACTACAGAAAGGGCGTGGTAATATGGCAATTATAGTAAGAGGAAAAAGTTTTGAAGTAACAGAAGCTATCAAAGAATATGTAGAAGAAAAAGTTAGTAGACTATTTAACTATACTAATAATCTTGAAGATGTAGAAGTAATCCTTGGTGGAGACAGTAAAAAAGGATTTAACATTGAAATCATTGCACTTTTGGCTGGTGAAAAACTAGTTGGAAAAGAAAGTAGTAAAGATCTTTATGAAGGTATAGATAAATGTAAAAAGATTGTCAAAGGGCAGATAACAAAACACAAACAATCATTTCATAAAGCATAAGGTGGTAATAACCACCTTTTTTTATCCTTCCTTTTATTATAAGTTTTTCTTATCATTTTTATAAAAATTAAATATTTTACTTATAATAAAAAAAGATATATACTTTTTATATGAAATGGAGGGATAAAATGAAAAAGATTAAAAGTATATTACCTGGTTTTATTATTTGTTTTTTAGTAATGCTTTTAAGTAAAAAACTTATTATTCTATTTCCAACAATAGGAGCTGGTCCCCTTGCAATTTTTTTAGGAATTTTTTTTGGAAATACTTTTTTTAAAAATGATATATATAATGAAGGCTATAAATATAGTGAAAGTAATTTGTTGTCTTATTCTATTGTTTTACTTGGAACAACTTTAACTTTTGATAAATTATCAATTATTGGTACTAAAGGATTTTTATTTATATTTTTCCAGTTAACTTTTACCATATTTTTTTCTATTTTAATTGGTAAAAAACTTGGATTTAGTAAAAATTTTAGTAAATTGATGGCTAGTGGAAATGCTATTTGTGGCTCTTCTGCAATAGGTGCTGTTGCTCCAGTAATCGAAGCTAAGTCGGAAGATAAAGCTATGTCTATTACTATTGTTAATTTGACAGGGACTATTTTATTATTTTTAATACCTATTTTAGGAAAAAATTTATTACACTTTGATGATTTTCTTACATCTGCAATGATAGGTGGAATATTACAGTCAGTTGGGCAAGTGATTGCTAGTGGAGCTATGGTTAATGATTATGTTTTAGAATTAGCTACTATTTTCAAAATTGTTAGAATATTATTTTTAGTTTTAGTAGTTTATATATTTTCTGGAAGTGGACAAAAAGTAGAAGGTAGAAGAGGGGTAAAAAATAATAAAGCTAGCATTCCTTGGTATATTGTATGTTTTTTTATTATGTCAGTTTTAACTAGTATACATTTTATACCAAATAATTTTGGTATATTAGCAAAAAAAATAAGCTCTCAACTTGAATTAATTGCCCTTGTTGCTATTGGAATGCGAGTAAAAATCGATATTTTAATAAAACAAGGCCCAAAAGCTTCATTATATGGTTTGTTTATAGCTTTTATACAAGTTATTCTTGCTATATTTTTATTAAAAATTTTCTTTTAAGTAAATTTATAAGAAAGATTCTCTTAATCTAAATTTACTTATGTCCTCTATGGAGTTATTTACTTTTGTATCAAGACAAAATTAACAAAGAATATTGAAAAAACTTTTAATTCAAAAAAAGGACTAAATTCTTACAAATTAGTCCTTTGTCTTCAATC
>CAZHXU010000321.1:0-2705 GCA_964536535.1 uncultured Fusobacteriaceae bacterium | reverse complement strand
AACTCACTAAGAACTTTTAAATTGATACCAATTTTACTAAGCTCTTCTACTACTTGCAATACTCCCTTTTCATTTGAGTCACTCTTACTATCAAGGAAGATTTTTTTAATCTCATTCCATCTATTAAGTGTAGTTTCATCAAGTCTATTACTAATCTCTCTAAACTTTAACAAACTAGCTTCTGAATCACTTGCTAATGTCTGAGCATCATTTTCATATGCTTTCAAGATTAAATCTCTAATTTCATCTTTATTCATAACAGGTACTATACGTTCAGCAATTTTGTTCATATTTCTATATGAACCTTGCAGTTTAAATGGAGGTTCTACTCTGTACTTGTCATTTTGACCAGCAGAATGGATATACTCCATATTTACCCTAAGAATCTCATCTCTAACTTTTATCATATTAGTCAAAAGTGATGAATATTCTTCCAAGTCAGCTTCGGTATAGTTTCCTTCTAATTCTATATCTTCTCTATTATCCATTTGCACAGCATTTATAAGTTTGTATGTATCATCTTGATTTTTCATATATAACTTATTTAAGTAAGGATTAGAAGTCATAGCATTTTCTAAGTATGAAAGTTTGAATGCTTCTTCATTTTCCCTAAGCATATCTCCTAGATTATATACATCTGCTCTATTTGATAACATATCAGGAATTTGGAACTTATCCCCACTTTCTGTATAAGGGTTACCAGCCATAACAACTGCTACTTTTTTCCCCCTAAATTCATATGATTTACTTCTACCTTGCCAAATACCTTCTATTTTACGTTGTCCATCACATAATGAGATGAATTTTTGTAAAAACTCAGGGTTAGAATGTTGAATATCATCTAAGTAGATAATTACATTATTCCCCATTTCAAAAGCAAGGTTTAGTTTCTCTAACTCCTCTTTTGCATTGGCATTTTTTGCTTCACTAGGGTCAAGACTTGTAACTCCATGACCAATAGTAGGACAATTGATTTTTACAAGTAACATATTAAGCCTGTTTGCAATGTACTCCATAAGGGTAGTTTTACCATAACCAGGAGGTGAGATGAGTAGAAGCATACCCATATTATCTGTTCTTTTGTTAGCACCAGCTACTCCTATTTGTTTGGCAAAATTATCTCCTATGAGAGGTAGATAAACTTGATCTATTAGTTTATTTCTTACAAAACTAGTTAAAACTCTTGGTTTTAATTCGTTAAACTTTAGATTATATTTTCTATCTTCAATTAGTTTATTCTTTAATTTTTGGAAATCATTAAATAATAATAGATTTTTCCCTGTAAACTCTTCTAATTTGTAGAAAAAATCTACTAGATTAATTTCATAACTTCCATTTTCAATTAAGCTATGAACACCAATTAAGTCACTAATCTTTATTTTACTAGACTCAGGTACTTTCCTTCTACCCTCTATATCCCCTATCAAATATAGATTTTTTACCTCTTCCAAATAACTATTTTGAGGACTATTATTGTGGTTAAGATAAGTATTAATCCACTCACTTACAAGTATATAACTACCATGTAAATCATCCTTTAGTTTATTAAGAGAGTGTTTAAAATCTTCTTTTGCATTTAGACTAGTTAGATAATTATTAAAATCAAGGTATAATTCTTCCCCTTCTTTACTAAGAACAAAGTTACTATGTGAACTTACTTCTAAAGCAAGGTAAAGAGCGATTCTATCAAAGTTTGCCCTTGGGAAAAAATCATGATTTTCATAAAATACTTCTACTTTTTCTCTTAAATATGGAATTAACATATTTACAAAATTTCCGCTTTTATGCCTGTTAATTATACTTAAAGTTTTTAATCTAACTTCTATCTTTTCTTTTTCAGCTTCTTCTATACCAAAGTTCCAAAAGTAGTTAGCCATAGCTCTAACTTCTGGTTTATAAAGTGATAATCCAATCTCTTTATTTGTTTTTACTATAGTTTCAAGGATTTTCAAACCATCAACATCATGAACACCTTTAGTATAATATTCATTGTAGTGGCTCTCAACATATTCATCTACAAGTTTTTTTAAGCCCTCTTTTGATAAAGTATAGAGTTTATCAAGGGTATTATTATCTTCAAAAGATTTAAAGATATTAAAAGCTAAAAACTCACTTCTGTATATATTTGTACTTTCACTTATCAGTTCTTGATTCCATACATCTTTATACTTTGAAAGGATATTTTCATCTACTTTTTCAAAATAATCCGTACCACTTATGTGATAATAGAAACCATCTGTTTTTCTAAGTAGAGTTAATTCAGTTTTTCCATCTGAAACTAAGAAGTTATTATTACCAAATTTAATAGTATTCCCATCAAGGAATAATTCTTTTTTATCCTTTAATTGTCTAATAGTATTTTCTTTTAGACTCTTTAATTTACTCTCAATCTCACTAGCTTTTGTACCATCACCTAATTTGATTAAGTTTTCTATAATGTCCCTTACTTTTTCAACCATCAAATCTGTAGAAAAAATTTCATTTATTACTTTTGGGTCATCTATACTTTTAAGCCTGTTACTAAGCCCCTTAAAGACTCTTTCACTTGCATCAAATAAAGAGTTTATCTTTTTATTCTTTTTCTCAATTAAACCTTGTTTCTTTTGAGTAAAAGCACTTACTATCTCTTCTCTTTTTTCTGTTAATTGAGGAATAAACTCTTCAAAATCACTAAATTTACTTTCTAATTCATCTATTTGAACTAT
>CAZHXU010000320.1:0-2719 GCA_964536535.1 uncultured Fusobacteriaceae bacterium | reverse complement strand
AAGAGACTAATATTTTAGTCTCTTAAATAAAATCAAGATTTTTAATTAATTTTCTCTTAAAGCAAGAGGCATAAGCATATAAACATAATTATCATTTTTATACTCTCTAAAAACAAACATAGAGCTACTATTAGTACAATTTATAACAACATTGTTTTTAAGATTATTAGTAAAGTCTAAGATGTATTTAACGTTTAAACTAGCTTTAACATCTTCTCCTTCTTTTATAGTATCTATATTTTGAATAGTTTTTGCCCTTCCAGATGATGCAAGTAAATTAAGTTTGTTACCTGTAAAAGTAAATAAAGCTGCATCTCTTGTTTCTTGATTGATTTTAGCAACTGTATGTACTTTTTTTAGAGCAGAAATTAAAATCTCTCTGTTAGTTTCGATTCTTTTATTTCCTTCTAAGTTACTAAGTATACCTTTGTAATTTGGGAAAGGCATATCTATAAGTCTTGTTAAGAAAGATAATTGCTCAGTAGTAATTTTTAATTGGTTTCCTTCGATTGCTACTTCTAATGACCCTTCATACAACTTGAATATTTTAATAAGTGCATTAACAGCATCAAGAGGTATAGACATTTCAAATTCACTAGGAACATTTACTTCGTAAGTAAAGTATGAAAGTCTAAAGTTGTCAGAAGTTACAAAATGAAGTTTACTTTCATAACTTTCTAACCTAACACAGTTTAATGCTAAGTTATCAGTTTGTGTACTTGCTGCAAACTTTACTTTTTCAAAACCATCTAATAAATCCATAATATCCATATTGAATTTTGTATTACCTTCAATATAGTTTATATTTGGATACTCTTCATGGTCATAGATAGAAAATTCTGCATTATGTATATGAAGTTTTCCTTCTTCTACATTTATATTAACATCTTCTACTTCAATAAGTTTTACATACTCAAGAACAGTAGGGATTTTGAAAACTACTATTCCTTCATTTAATATTTCTCCATCTATTCTATTCTTAAGGCTCATTTCAAGCGTAGTTCCAGTAAATTCGATAACTCCATTTTTAGCAACTAACTTTGTTCCACCAAGAACTGGTCTTACTGGAGTTTCTCTAATTATATTACTCATATTTGATAAAACATTAATAAAATCTTTTCTATTAACTCTTATTTTCATTTAAATCCTCCATTATAAAAGCTTTTCAATACATTATACAATAAACCCCTTTTCTAAACAAGTCTATGTTGTAATTTCTCTTTAATCAGTATATAATGCATATAGAAAATAGAAATGTTAAGGAGATAGGTATGCAGGATAAAGTTTTGATAATAAATACAGGTGGAACTATAGGAATGGTTAATAGTGATAAAGGGAATAACTTGAGCCCTCTTGTACCTGCTAAATCTTGGGAAGAAATTAGTGTTAATTATCCAATGTTAAAAAGTTATAATGCAGATTTAGTTCAGCTTGATAAACTTGTTGATTCATCTGATATAGATTATAAAACATGGATAGAATTAGCTGAGATTATATATAAAAATTATGATAAATATAGAGGTTTTGTAATACTTCATGGGACAGATACTATGAGTTATTCAGCAAGTGCTCTTAGTTTTATGCTAAAAAACTTGTCAAAACCAGTAATCTTTACAGGAGCACAGATTCCTTTACAAAATCCTCGTAGTGACGGAGCACAAAATCTGATTACTGCTTTGGAAATAGCATTAAACAAAGAATATATAGTGCCAGAAGTATGTATATTTTTTAGAGATATACTTATAAGAGGAAATAGAGGAAGAAAACTGGATGCAAGTACATATAAAGGTTTTGATTCGCCAAATTATCCACATCTTTGTGAAGTAGGAGAAGATTTTTTATTTGCTAAAAAACATATAAAAAAAATACCTAAAGAAGAATTTTATATAAATACAGAACTTAATCCAGATATAATGGTAATAGAGTTGTTTCCTGGTTTTCAACCACAAATATTAAAAAGTATTTTTAAAGATAATAAACATATAAAAGGTTTAATCTTGAAAACTTTTGGTAATGGAAATGGTCCAAGTAGTGATATATTCTTGGATACAATTAAAGAAATAGCAAGTAAAGGAATAGTTGTAGTTAATATTACTCAGTGTTCTGTAGGAATGGTAAAATTAGGTCTTTATCAAGCAAGTAGTGGACTTCTTGATAGTGGGGTAATAAGTGGTATAGACATGACTCCAGAAGCTGCTGTTACGAAACTAATGTATTTATTAGGAAAAGGGTGGAGAGTAGAAGAAGTAAAGAGAATGATGCAACAAGATATTGCAGGGGAACTATCTCAAAACCACTATCAGCTTAATATTGCATCGGACAAAATAATTGAAGACAAGTTTATAACAAGTCTTAGAATACCTGGTGAACTTAATTTTGGGAAACTAGAAAGTGCAATAGTACACCTAAGAAAAGTAAAAAGTTTGTCTGATGATAAAGAAATAGAAATTAAAGCTTTTGTTGATTTGCCAAAGGGGACTATCGATACACCAGTAGAAGATAAAAGGTGTTTGGCTCATATGAAAATTTTGAAAAATACAGATGAAGAACAAGGGCAAGATATACTAGTAGATATAAGCCATAAGATAAAAACTCTCTGCAAAGAAGGACATTTAAGCAATATAGTATTTGTTGTAAATGATAAAATTCAAATAAAAGAGATGAATATAAATATAAGTACAAGTGTAGAATAGAACAAAAACAGGGAAGAGGAGTATGA
>CAZHXU010000319.1:0-2877 GCA_964536535.1 uncultured Fusobacteriaceae bacterium | reverse complement strand
TATCCTCTACTATTGCTGCTCTTTCTCCAACTAATTTATTAAATAGTGTTGATTTACCAACATTTGGTCTTCCTACTATTGCAACTATCGGTTTCATTTTGCCTCCTTTTTCTAAACAACATTTCTTACCTTATATATATTATCTTTTTTTTCCATTTGTAGATTTAAAATTTTTCCCTCTTCCAAACTTATTGCCATTTTTCCCTTTAATTGTTAGGATATTCTTTTGTTTTTCTTTTTTAGAAACTTCTTTTTCAACATAAAGTTGCTCACCTGTAAAAGGGTTTGTTTCTGTATAATACATAAGAGTGGCATAAGTTGATGGTGTCGGAGTGAATATCTGTACTTGTTCTGGATTGAGTTTCAATTCAGTACTTGTAAATTCTTTAAGTTTTTTCATCTCTTTTTCGTCACAACCAGGGTGTGCTGCTATTAGATAATAAGTTAAAAATTGCTTTTTTTCATGCTTTTTATTCAACTCATAAAATTTATCATTAAACTTTTTCAGTACACTTTTCCCTCTTTTTCCCATAAGGTTCAAGATTTTATCTTCTGTATGTTCGGGAGCCACTTTCATTTGTCCCGAAATATGATTCTGTATCAACTGATCAAGAAAGTTTTCTCCATTTTTTTTGTCATCTAATATCATATCATATCTAATTCCAGATGCTACAAAAACTTTCTTAACTTTAGGTAAATCTTTTATTTTCCCAAGTAATTTTGTATATCTATTATGGTTTATATTAAGTCCTTTGCATTTATCTGGATATAAACATCTTTTATCCTTGCAACTTCCTAGTTTCTTTTTTTTCTCACACTCTATACCGTACATATTAGCTGTAGGTCCTCCACAATCACTAATATATCCCTTAAAATCTTTTTTATTACTAATCGTTTTTGCTTCTTTTATTATACTTTTTTCACTACGCTCTATTATTCTTCTACCTTGATGAACTGCAATAGCACAGAAATTACATTCTCCATAACACCCTCTGTGAGTAGTTATAGAATTTTTTATTGTATCCAAAGCTTTTACATGTCCATCTTTTTTATAATAAGGATGTACATCTCTTTCATACTCAATATCATAAACTTCATCTAATTCATCACTAGTTAAATTAAGTGCCGGTGGGTTTTGAATTAAATATCTAGTATCCATTTTTTGACATAAACCTTTTGCACTAATAGGATCGTTATTTTCATAGAAAGTTTTAAAAGCTTTTATAAATGAATTTTTATCTTTTATACAATCTTCATGTGAAGGTAATACTTCATAACCTTCTACCACTTCTTTTCCTATGTAACATAGTCCTCTAATCTCTCTATAGTCTTCTCCATTTTGAATAGCTCTTGCTAAAGATACCATAGATTTTTCTCCCATACCATATGAAAGAATATCTGCTTTTGCATCAAATAATACCGATTTTCTAAGTTTATTTGTCCAAAAATCATAATGAGTTATTCTTCTAAGACTTGCTTCTATCCCTCCTAAAACTATTGGTTTAGGATTGTTTTTAGTATATTGTTTAATAATATTTGTATATTTTATCGTTGCTCTGTCTGGTCTCTTATTATTTATTCCTCCAGGAGTAAAATCATCTGATTTTCTACGTTTCTTAAGTGCTGTATAATTAGCAACCATTGAATCAACACAACCTGCAGATACTGCCCAATATAGTTTTGGTATGCCTAATCTAAGTATATCCTTTTCATCTTCTATATTCGGTTGAGCAATAATACCAACTTTAAATCCTGCTTTCAATAGCACCTTTCCTATTACAGCAGTTCCATTATATGATATGTCTATATAGGTGTCTCCTGAGACCAAAATTATATCTAATTCTTTCCAACCTAATTTTTTTATCTCATCTACTGTAGTAGGTAAAAACATATCTCCTCCTTTTACAAATTCTCTATATTATATCATACATTTCAGTTTTTTTACATGAAATTTTAACTTTAAGCTTTTTATTTGCATTAAAAAATAAATTTTTTTTAGTTTTTTCTCACTTTATTTGAACCATTGTAGTTCTTGGAGTTTTTCTTCTTTTTTACGTTTTTTTTGAAATTAAATGGAACTTTTTTGGGTTTTTTAGTTGACAAAGATTAATTTTGGTTATATACTTCCCATATAAAAGCTTTATGTTTTAATTTAGGTCAAAGCACCGAAGAACCAAAGGAGTTTTATGAACTATACTTTAGAAGCATGCATAGAATCTTTAGATGAAGGAATTTATGCAGAGATAAATGGAGCTAATCAAATTGAGCTTTGTAGTGATTTGAACGTAGGTGGTACAACTCCAGACTACAACTTAACTAAAGATTTACTTAGTAAAGTAAAAATACCTATTAGAGTGATGATTAGACCGAGGGGTGGAAATTTTTTCTATACTACTAAAGAATTTTCTAAAATGAAAGAGGATATCAAACTTTTCAAAGAATTACCTATTGAGGGATTTGTATTCGGTTTACTTACAAAAGAGCATAAAGTAGATTTTAAAAGAACAAGTGAACTAATAGAACTTTCTTATCCTAAAAAAGTAACTTTCCACAAAGCAATTGATGAAGTTAGTAATATTGTAGAATCAAGTTTTAAACTAATTGAGATAGGTGTAGATAAAATCCTAAGTTCAGGTGGCTGTGAAACTGCCTTAGAAGGAAAAGATACACTTAATGAAATGATTAAAATTACTAATGACAAAATTATTGTTGCAGGAAAAGTTACCCATGAAAATTTAACTGATATTACAAAAGTAATTCCTAGTTCTAATTATCATGGACGTAGAATAGTTAAGTTCTGAAACAGAAAAATCTAATAAAATATTTAGGAGGACGTTATGTTTAAGTATCTTCAAAAGATTGGTAAATCTTTAATGA
>CAZHXU010000318.1:0-2890 GCA_964536535.1 uncultured Fusobacteriaceae bacterium | reverse complement strand
TTAAAATTAGTCAATTAAAAGAGAATCTTTATTATTTAAGTATTTATCTAATAAATCTTTATAAGTATCGTAATATTTGTCTTCTTCTGTAAACTCTAAAACTTTATCTTTTCCAAAAGTTTCTAATTTTTCTTCAATAAAACTTATAGTCATTAAATTTATATCAAAAGCTGGTTGATATTTGATTTTACTATCTTCGCTATCTATTTTGTTTATTAAACCAATTTTTAATAGTTTTTGTAATATACTCTGAGTTAAATTAATAGATAATTTTAGTTCATGAGCTAAATCAGATGTTGAAAGAGTTTCTTTTTTCTGATGGAAATTATTAACTAATATATACATTATGAAAATAGATAAGATTTTTTCTTCTCTATGACTTAGTTTTATAGGTGATAAACTGTAGTCGTACTTGTAATAATTTTGGCTAATAAAAGACATATGACAACCAGATAAAACAATATTCCAAAACAATCGAGTAATGATTAGAAATATGGGAATAATAGCAAAACTACCATAGATAGCATTATACGATATTAAGAAAAATTGAAATTTTAGGAAAAAGTATTGCAAAAACTGTGTTGCAATACCAGCCATTGTTCCAGCCAAAAATGCTGAAGATAACTGAACTTTTGTATTGGGGATAATTGCATAAATAACAGAGAGTAAAAAACACATAGTTATAAGTGCAGTATATTTTAAAAGGTGTATACCCAAAGTTGCAAATAAATTGAAAGCATAACCTGCATTGGTCCATTGAGTTATTTTTATGTTGATATAAGCACTAAAAATATTTGAAAGTATCATAGCAAGTGGAACTAGAACAACAATAGAAGTATAATCAGTTGTTTTTCTAAAAATATTTCGACTATTTTCAACTTTCCAAATGGCATTAAAAGAGTCTTCTATTAATGAAAAAATCCTTATAATAGCCCATAATAAAGACAAAATTGCGATTAGTGCTAATAAACCTTCTTTTGTACTATTTAATAAAGTATCTGTAAAGGAAAAAACATAATCTAAACCTTCTTCCGATAGAGGGAGTGATTTGGTAATTTCTCTTTGTATTACTTCTTGAAATCCGAGACTTTTTGCTATACTAAATATAATAGCTAAAATAGGAACAATTGAAAATATTGAGTAGAAGCTTAGAGTTGTAGCCCATAAGCCTGTTTTACTATCTCTAAAATTTTCAGTAGTTAGAACAAGAACTTTTGAGATTTTTTTTAGGTAAGATGTAGTACCATGATACTTTATATTTTTTATATTCTTAAACCAAGAATAAAATTCTTTTAATTCTTCTTTTTTCATAATTTCCCCTCTTTAATATAATAATTAATTATAGTCTATATTTAATAAATATTCAATTGCATAAAAAAAAGGCCGTAGCCTTAATTTAAGAAACTCACTTCAAATTTGTATCCAACAGTTAAAGTTATAGAAGTTAATTTTGCATCTCTTTCTTCTGATGTCCAATTACTGTCGTTATCATTGTCGTGCCAAAACTTTAATCTTGTTTGAGTAAGAACATATGAAAGGTCTACAATAACATTTCCATACATACCACCAAGTCCAATTCCAGTGTGAAGACCAGGTGTAACACTTTCTACATAGTCATAAACACCTACTAAATTCCAGCTGGTACCAAGATATGCTCGAACATAAGGTGTGAATAATCCTATATCTGGAAAAGAATACTTTGCAATTCCGTAGATAGGGACAGAATTAAATAGGTGCATATCTTTATTTGGATTTGCGTTATAAAATTCTCCTCTAGCAGGTGAATTAACTTTGTAACCAATTCCTAGACCAACTTCTGTATTTTCAGTAGTTTGATATAAAAGTTCTGCTCCTAGGTTGTAAGTAAGTCTTCCATCAAAAGTGTCAACTCCAATTTCATAGCTATCACTTAACGATAAACCACCCTTAACTTCCATAGTATACTTGGCATAAAGGGTATTAAGGGAAAACAAAAACAGTGTTGCCAGTATTGTTATTCTTCTCATTTTGATTCCTCCAATTTAAAATCTAATACCGATAAAAGCTGAAATTCTATTGTAATCAGTATTGTTATACTCGTTTTTTTGTTCGTTTTGAATTAAAGCCATATTTGTTTCATATAAAACTTCTAAAACAAGTTTGTTTGCTTCTACCCCAAAACCAGCTCCATAATAATATGAGTTTTCTATATTGTGGTTTAACAAATCAGACAAACTATCATCAAGATTATAGCTGTATCCTCCATTTATTTTTACATAAGGCACAATTTCATGTTTTCTACTCAAGTGAAACTTGAACCCAATATAAACAGGAATAGAATTAAATAATACAGAATTAAAATCTTCACCTTTTGTAGATTGACTTCCGTACTTTTCTAATCTTCCACCTTGGTAATAACCACTACCAAATGAAAGAGAAAAATATTTGGCTAATTCTTTTTCTAATTCAAGAGCACCTTGATAATTTACAGACGTTCTTGTATCTTCCTTCCAATAATCTTTATGGAAGTTTCCGTTGAAGCTTCCGCCTCCTTTAATAATAAGAGTTCCTGCATATGAAGTGCAAGAAATCACTGTTGCAAATAATAACACTTTCTTTAACATCAAAATCCTCCAACTAATCCTTTTAATATTATCGTATCTTTTAGAAAAAAGTTTAGTTTTATTTCTTTAAAATTTCCTCTAAAAGAGACAATATATTATATATTTTACTTGTTTTTTTATATCTGTCTAGGAAAATTTTTAAAAATATTAATAATAACAATTCCTTGATATATAAAGGAGTTTGTGTTATAATACATTGTGAAATGAAATTTGAAAGGGAGTGGGCTTCTTTAGGCCCGCTTTTTCTTTTAGCTATGAAGAGGTGAAGAAATGGATAATAATTTAAT
>CAZHXU010000317.1:0-2893 GCA_964536535.1 uncultured Fusobacteriaceae bacterium | reverse complement strand
AAATTCTACTGAATAAACTTTAAATAAGAATTAATAAATATTATTAATAGATAAACATTATCCTTTATAAACACCATCTTAAAAATTTTTATTTAAAATAGAGTATTATTTTTTATATTTGCTTAATTTATAAAGTAAATTATTCATAATCGAACATTTAATATATTTTAAGAACTAATTACACAAACAATTAAAGAAATAGAACACTCATTAGGTGGACGACCTAAAACAAAAAGCAAAAAAGTTCAAATAACAATCTATTTAGCAGAAAATGAACATGCAAAACTCAAATTCTATTGTGAACAACATAGTTTTAGTATGAGCAATCTAGTAAGATTATTGATATTAAAAAATTTAGGTAGCCAATATTAAATTGGCTATCTATTTATTATTATAAATTAGGTTCAATGTAAGGATATTCAATATCAGCAAAAGTTTTTAAAATTGATTCAAAAAGAATTTTTGACATATCAGGAGATACTGCCATTCCTATTTGTCTTCTTACACTTTCTTTTTTTCCTATAAACTCAAATGAATCTGGAAATGTTTGAATCCTTGCTCTTTCTCTATTCGTTAAAGCTCTATATTCAGAATAATGATACCCATGAGTACCTCCACCACCACTTCCAGTTATAGTGTATGACGGCTTATCTGGATGTAGTCTCCTATATATTTGACTAAGCTTTGCACTTTTTACATTAAGTTTTAAGTGCTCAGGTAAATTAGTTGCTTGCCAAATATTTTGTCCTGGTTCAATATATTTTAATCTTTCTACTACAGTCTTAGATTGATTTGTCTTTTCATGATTAAATGCATTTTCTTTTATAGGATTTTTTTCAAAGATATCCTTTACTGAAACATACTTATTTTTAGTTGTGGGAGCAGGAACTTTATATTTTAAATTCAAACTTTTATCTATCCCAACAATAATAATTCTATGTCTCGTTTGAGGAATCCCATATTCTTCAAATTTATATTTATGTATTACTAAATCATAACCGTTAGCACCTGCATTTTCAAGATCATGTTTGATTTTTTCAAATGCTTTCCCTTCATTAGCACTAGTCAATCCACCTACATTTTCAGCTAAGAAAAACTTAGGACTAAACACATTTAAAACCCTTACACCATAAGAATACAACCCACCAAAAGTCCCATCAAAGCCTCTAGTTTCACCTACAATACTAAAATCATTACAAGGAAACCCATATGCGAAAGCGTCAATTTTTCCTAAATCTAAAATTGATTCATCATTACTTATTAATTCTTTTACATCTTTACATATAACTTTTGCACCTTTTATATTCTTTTTATAGGTATTACAAGTTTCTGCATGATAATCAGATGCCCATGCATGCGTTATGGAATATTTTGTATTAGTTTTTTTATTAGTTACTTTTGCTTTTCCCGCACCTAGAGCTAATCCTCCTGGACCACAAAACAATTCACCTAACTTAAAAGTTATATTTTCATTCATTATTAAAGGAATCTTTCATTTTTAGTAACCCGAATAATAATATCTTTTCCTTAAAAAAGCTATTAATTTAAAAGTCAATAATATATGTATTTGAATCAATTTTTGCAAGTTTTAAAGTATTACTACCATAAGCATCTAAGACGTCAGAAGTAATCAGTTCTCCTTCTTTTAACAATCTAGCTCTTTCAAGCCTTCCTTTTATAATTTTACCTAAAGTAGCTCTTCCACCCGATGATTTATCAGAAGAAATATTTTTCCCATTATCTGCATGCACTACCATATTAATTTTATAGAATTTGCCATTTTCTTTAAAATATCCTATAAATGAACCTTCCCTCGCTTTAGTTTTCACACCTTTTGATTTACTTTCAGGGTAAAAAGGGCTTTTTATTTCTTTTGATGTAGCAGTAATTTCAACTTCATACCAAGGTCTAGGGGCATATTTACCTTTTTGATTTTTTCTTCCTTTATCAAAATATAAATTTAAAGACGACCTAGGTTGTGAATCAACTCTTAATTCAATATAACAAATACCAACAGCTTTTGTTATATCAGGATACTCAGATTCTTTAATTTCATAATCTTCTAAATCCTTACTGGGTAATAGTTTCACTTTTTTAGAACCCGTAATTCTTAAATCAACTTCTTCCAATCTAGCAGTTGTATCTAAACTAAATAAATAGTCTAAAAAACTACTGACTTCTGTCTTTGATACATCATCTATTAATAATGTAGTAGCTTCAAGTCTCGAGTCTAGACCTTCTTTGGAAAAATTAGAAGACCCTAAATATATTTTATAGTCAATACTATCTTTTAAAAATCTATAAATTTTTCCATGATACTGAACTCTAGATATATATACACCATTTTCGCTAGAAATCGATCTTAATTTTTTATCCAATGTATTTAATGCACTATACTGTTTCTTAGTAACACCACCATGATAAACCATTCCAATCAAAAGTTTACAACTACCTCTCATTGCAATCTTTACTAATCTTGTTTCTAAATCTTCAATAGTCGAGGTTCCTATATATCCACTTGCAATATGAAGACTATCTGAATCTTTCATTACTTCTTCAAACTCTTTTAAAAACTTCTTCTTTTGCCTCTTATCATTTGTAAAAAGAGTAGAGTATTGCATTATTTACCTTTTATTGGATTAATTTAGAATATAAATTTTATCGATATATTTATTAATAAAAAGAACACTGTTCAACATTATTATACAGTTCTTAGTCAAAATGAGTTTAACATTTTAAGTCAACTAGAAGAGTCTTAATAAGTTCAACTTAAGAGGCTTTTAAAAAGGTTTAATAAAAAGCCCGAAAAGAACACCTCTAATAATTAAAAAAATACTATATGAACGATGTGATGGATTATAGGGGTTTTTTGAAAAGTGGCTCCGGCACCTGG
>CAZHXU010000316.1:0-2894 GCA_964536535.1 uncultured Fusobacteriaceae bacterium | reverse complement strand
TTAATAGGCTGTGCATAGTTCGACTAAAGGTATAAATACCTAAGTCTCACTAAATTTTTGGCAAAGTTTTATTTCATTTTTGTAGACAAATTTTATTTGTCTACAGCCTGAAAATCTGACTTAAATGTCAGGTTTTATCTTTTAATTAATTATATTATCAAAAGCTTTCATCATTACTTCTAATTTTGTATCAACAGCTTCTTTACTATCTGCATTTACACCAAAATAATATTTTATTTTTGGCTCTGTTCCAGATGGTCTAGCTGTGATATGAGTACCGTCTTCTAAAATTAACTGTATTACATTGGATTTTGGTAGTTGAGTAGAAGATACATCTTTTGTTTTAATATCAGTAACTTGTTGTAGCTCAAAATCTTTTAGAGTAAGAACTTTTAGTCCATTAACTTCAAGTGGAGTATTTTCTCTAAGAGTAGTCATGATATTAGCTATCTTTTCTGCTCCCTCTTTTCCACTCATTGTTACTGCATTAATTCCTTCTTTATACCAACCATATTTTTCATACATAAGTCTAAGTTCTTTTGCAATAGAAGAACCTATAGAATTATAGTAACAAGCCATTTCAGCAATTAATAAAGTTGAAACTACAGCATCTTTATCTCTTGCATGAGTACCAATAAGGTAACCATAACTTTCTTCAAATCCAAATAAGTAAGTTCCATCAACTTCTCCATTTTCAAACTCTCTTATTTTTTCTCCAATAAATTTGAATCCTGTTAAAGTTCTAAATATTTGAACATTATGATCTTTTGCAATAATGTCAAGCATAGGAGTAGAAACAACAGTACTTATAACTGCTCCATTTGCAGGAATATCTTTTTTGAATTTTAATATATAATTCATTAATAAAAGACCAACTTGATTTCCATTAGGATAAATCCAGTTGTTTTCTTCGTCTTTAACTGCAATTCCAATTCTATCTGCGTCAGGATCATTTGCCATAACTATACTTGAGTTTTTTTCTTCTGCTAATTTTATACCTAATTCAAAAACAGCAGGATCTTCAGGATTAGCATAACTACAAGTAGGGAAAGTTCCATCTGGCTCTTCTTGCTCTCTTACAGTTATTATATCAAATCCCATTTCTTTTAATGCTCTTTGAACAGGTCTTCTACCAGTACCGTGTAAAGGACTATAAATTATAGGGAAATCTCCTTTTCCATCTATATCTATATTTATACTTTCTTTTTTTATGATATCAATATATTTATTGTCTATATCACTATTTATAGTAACTAATAAACCTGATTCTCTAGCTTCTTTTTCACTAATAAGTTTTATATCTTCAAACTTAACTTCATTTACATTATTAACTACTCCACTAGCATGAGGTTCTACTATTTGAGCACCATCTTCCCAATAAACTTTGTAACCATTGTACTCTACTGGGTTATGAGATGCAGTGACTACAATACCAGCTAAAGCTCCTAACTCTCTTACTGCAAAACTAAGTTCTGGAGTTGATCTTAGAGAGTCAAATAAATAAGCTTTGATTCCATTAGCAGCCAAAACTAACGCAGTATTTAGAGAATACTCTACTGAACCTATTCTACAGTCATAAGCAATAGCTACGCCCTTTTCTTTTGCTAACTTTGCATCAACACTTAACATATAATTAGCAAGACCTTGTGTAGCTTTTCTAATCATATATTTGTTCATTCTATTTGTTCCCACACCTCTTATACCTCTCATACCTCCAGTTCCAAAGGCTAAATCAGTATAAAAACTTTCTTCTATCTCTTTTTCATTAGTGCTCATTTCTTTTAGTATTTTTTTGTCTTCCTCGTCAATAAATGAAGAATTTAACCATTCTTGATATTTGTTCATATATTCCATATGATACCCCCATTGTTATAAAATGTATATTAGATTCTACCAAAGAAAATAGACAAAATCAAGTTTATTGAGAATAAGAAATAAGAGAAAGTTAACAATAATTATAAAAATCACAAAATACTAAATTTTTCTTGTAAATAAATTAGAATATATTTATAATTTAATTAGAGGTGATGAAAATGGTATTAGGCCTTACAGGAGGTATTGCTAGTGGAAAATCAACTGTTAGTCAAATGCTTATTAATAAAGGGTATAAAGTAGTTGATGCAGATAAGATAGCTAAAGAAGTTTCTGAAAGAATAGAAATATTAGAAAAAATAAAGATAGAATTTGGGAAAGAGTTTGTTTTGGAAGGTAAACTTAATAGAAAATTACTTAGAGAAGTTGTATTTAGAGATAAAGAAAAAGTAGATAAACTTAATAAAATTATGCATCCTCCTATTATAGAAGAGATAAAAAATCAGTTGATAAAAAATTCAGAAGATGAAATAGTTGTAGCAGATATCCCACTATTATTTGAAAGTAATCTGGAGTATTTGGTAGATAAGATTTTGTTGGTAGCATGTAAAAGAGAAACACAAATAGAGAGAGTAATGAAAAGAGATAAAGTAGATAGAGAAAGTGCTATGAATATTATAAATAAACAACTTAGTTTAGAAGAAAAAAGGGAAAAATCAGATTTTGTTATAGAAAATGATATGGATATGGGAAGTTTGGGAGTAGAAGTTGATAGAGTAATTAGAAAGATTAAAAATATAGAAAATAGTAAAATTTAAATAATAAAAAAATGACTAAATAAAAATTAGTCATTTTAGATTGAAGACAAAGGACTAATTTGTGAGAATTTAGTCCTTTTTTTGTAAATTAGAAGTTTTTTCAATATTCTTTGTCACTTTTGTCTTGATACAAAAGTAACCAAAAGATCAAGTACTATTATAAGAAATAAGATTAAGTAGACACTACATTCACTAAATTTCAAAACTCACTCTTAGGAGCTCAAACACTTGAAATTCTTAACGTTCATTCCGTTAACTTAATCT
>CAZHXU010000315.1:0-2900 GCA_964536535.1 uncultured Fusobacteriaceae bacterium | reverse complement strand
TCGAAACTGTAGCCGTTTAACATGCCGTGACAAACGTTATTCATCACCATTTCAAGTTGTGTGTTGAGTATCGTTAGCGGCGAGCCTTGGGATTGCTGGATTGCCAATAACATTCCTTTCGCTCGGTTTAACATTCCCGCCTTTTCTTCTAGCCCTGTTAGGTGTGCCATGTAACCTGTCATTTTAATATCCTGCTGCCTGTAGCGCCTGTCCTGCTGCCTGTAGTTGCTTAAATCCGTTCTGAGTGCTTACAAGTGATTCTGCTGCCTCCCTTGCGTATGCCTTGCACATATTCGGATCAAGTTCACCACTCTGGACTGCTGGCGTTAAATCGTTGGCAATCCGTTGAGCAAGTACCGCCTCACCTCTGGCGTTCGCGTATCCCATGAACTCACATTTTTCGTAGTTGCTCGCGTTCTGCCAATCGCTAGGGACTTGATAAGCGCAACCGCTCAATACTGCCGCTAGGATAATCGCTGTAAACTTTTTCATATTTCTGCCTCTATCGTTCGATCATGATCGGGCAAATCTCGCCCGCTTCAATGTATGTGGTAATGGTTTCTACGCCGTTGCTGTATGTGCAAGCTCGCTGTGTGGTACTTGGTGTAAGCGCTGAATACTTGAGGTAGTAAACCTCGTTTGCATTCGCTAGCGGTGGGAGTATTGCCAGTGCCACGACAAGCAAGATCGCAAGCTGTTCTAGTAGGTTGTCATTCATCTCTGCATTGCTCCATTTTGGGGCGCTCTCGCGCCCGTTTGTTGTATCCGTAAAGTTGGTTACTTGTCGGAAAGGTCTAGCATTACATAGATAATTGCCTCAATGCGCTGTAATAGCTCTTTCATTCCCTTAGTTACCGTGACAGTACCGCGATATTTGTCGAGGCTGCGATCCTTCTCGTCTACCACTTCCACCACTTCTAAATAGCGGTATTCGTATCGCGCTGCGTAATGGTACTGATACTTGCTGCCCTGTTTCTTCACTAGGTCGTTTAAGCGGTCGATCGCGTCTTGTACTTGCTTGCGTGTTGTTCGTGTCATACTATGCTGTTTCCTTTGCGTGTTTGATTAATGATTTGCGCGTTTGGGTTGTGCCTATCTGCTTGAGCTGCACTTCGAACAGATAGGCATATTTTCGATCTTTCGTTCTGGCGTAATACTTCATTACTCTTTGGCCTTGCTCATTCAGGCCACGCCGTTGGAACAAAGGCCGCCTCTGTCTTACGCTCCCAACTTTCATTTTTACCCGTTCCATTGTGTCGCTCTCCTTATCAGTGCCGCTTGCTGTCTTGGTGTTAACAGGTCAAACAGTGGGCGCATAGTCAGCGCCCTTTGTGCTAGTTGGCGACTCATTCGCCCAGCTCCGAAAGTAGCTCATAAGCTATGGTTTCAAAATCATCAATCCAGCGGCAAGCGTTGAAGCGTACCGCATGTTTTTTCGGTAGCTCCTTAATTAACTCAATGCGCTGGGTTCGTAGCGCTTTCGCTGCCATAGCGCAGTCATGTTCCGCGCAGTAATGAGCATCGTTGATGTTTTGGATCAAGGTTTTTAAAGTTTTGACAGTTTTTGACATTGTAAGCCTCTCTTTTCGTGGGTGCGTTTCGTTGTGGGGGCATAATAACGGGATTCCCGTTTGGCTGTCAATGGGATTCCCGAAATTTTTTTTAACCGTTCTGTTTATCTGTAATCTTGAGAGGTGGCGATCATGGCGGGAACTGGAGTGACTATAAAAGCGGCCTAGCAAGAAAATGCTTCGAACATGTATTTAATTTACATGTTTTGTGATACGAAAAAGCGCCACGGCTGGGCGCTTTCTGTTACTTGGTTATAACTCGTTTATCCAGTCGCGGGCGTCCTGAATAATATCCGTCTCTGTGTCTATCCACACGGCGACGTCATAAAATGTTATCTCGCTCTCTCGTTCCTGCCAGCCTAGCTTTATCAGGTGCGCTCTGTGTTTAAGGAACTCCCAACCAAGATCATTTAAATTGAGCCCAAAACGAGGATCTACGCCGTTGCTATCGCATGGCGGCAGCTCTCTATCAAGGCTTAGATTGCACTCAAGGCATATTTTCAACTCTATATCAAATCGCACTTTATTGAGCATGTCGGCGGCGTCTGTTGCGAATCTACCCCAGTTAAACGAGGTCGCTCGGCGGCGTCTGGTTATGTATGACATTATTTAGCCCCCTCCAATGTGCTTTTGTGTAGTTTGATTCCAGCGTTAAGCGCATATTCGATCCGCTCGTTTCTCTGTGTGAGGTTGTGAGCGGTTTTCTCGGTTTCTTGGTGTCGTTGTTGCTCTTTGACGTCGTTAGCGTCGCTGTGTGGCGCTGGGCTCTTAATATCGGCATTCACTCCTTGTCGCTCTAAGCTCTTTTTCTTTCGCCATGCAAACAGTGAGCGCATAGGCGGGCTAAGTAGCTCTGGAGCGTGATCGATCTCATTCACTAATAAGCCGCTCTTAAAATCAGGTTCGTTGCTCTCGGTGGCTGGGGCTGAATGCTGATCGTATAGCTTCTCGTTGAATCCGTCCCACTCTGGCGGCGTTGGTAGCTCCTCAAGCTCTACAGGCTTTTGAGGTTTACGGTTCAAACTATCCGTTGTTTGTGCGTCGTCCATTTCAATGGTATTAGAATCTTTTATCTTATTAGTATTATTATTAGAGATCTTATTAGTATATTGGACGTATTGAGACTCACTACAGGACTTTTTGAGACTCACTACAGGACTTTTTGAGACGGATTCCACGCCCTCTACTGGACGTATTGAGACAAAGCGCTTATCTGTATCATTACCAGTCTTTACGCGCTCGCCCTCCAGCGCCTTATCAAGATAAGCATTCAATGACGCCTTATCGATCTTGATTAGCGATCTTGGTGCGCTAGTTTCGCCGCCGTCA
>CAZHXU010000314.1:0-2904 GCA_964536535.1 uncultured Fusobacteriaceae bacterium | reverse complement strand
TCGTGTAATTTGCGGAATTCGTGGTTAGTATTGCTTTTTCATGTTTTATATAAATTATAGATTTTACTTGAAAATATTATTTGTTATTTTTCTTTCTTATGTTTGAGACTAGTTTTATAAAAAGCATATTTTTTCTATGGTAAATTTGTTCTTTAGAGTGAATAAATTAATCAAATTAATCTTTGTACTATAAAAATGACACAAAATTCTCTTAAAGGTAGTTGAGAATCCTCTTTTTATTGCAATAAAGGCTTGATTATGATATAGTTAGAGGGATAGAACAAAAAAGATAGGAGTGAATCGTATGGAGTACAATTTTGGCCAAATTGAGAAAAAATGGCAAGAAAAATGGAGAGAAGCAGGAATATTTAAAACTGAAGACAAAGTAGAAGGAAAGAAAAACTACTATGCTTTAGAGATGTTTGCATATCCTAGTGGAAGTCTACACATGGGACATGTTAGAAACTATACTATAGGAGATGTTATAGCTAGATATAAAAAAATGAAAGGATTTAATGTATTACATCCTTTTGGTTGGGATTCATTCGGACTTCCAGCAGAAAATGCAGCTATACAAAATGGAGCACATCCAGCAAAATGGACAGCATCTAATATAGAAAGCATGAAGAATCAATTAAATCTCCTTGGCCTCTCATACGACTGGGATAGAGAAATAGCAACATATACTCCTGAATATTATAGATGGAATCAATGGATATTCAAAAGATTATATGATAAAGGTTTGGTATATAGAAAAAATTCAACTGTAAACTGGTGTCCAGACTGTAATACAGTACTTGCAAACGAACAAGTAGAAGACGGAAAGTGTTGGAGACATGGAAAAACTGATGTTATTCAAAAAGAATTAACTCAGTGGTTCTTTAAAATTACTGAATATGCAGATGAATTATTAAAAGGACATCAAGAGCTAGAAGAAGGATGGCCTTCAAAAGTAATAACTATGCAAAAAAACTGGATAGGAAAATCATTTGGAACTGAAGTAGAATTTGAAGTGGAAAAAACAGGAGAAAAACTGCCTGTATTTACTACTAGAGTAGATACTATGTATGGAGTAACATATTGTGTATTAGCTCCAGAGCACCCTATGGTTAAGGAAATATTAGCTGAAAATCCAAGTATTGCAGCAGAAGTAGAAGCAATGAAAAATGCTGATATGATTGAAAGAACTGCTGAAGGTAAGGAAAAAAATGGAGTATTTACTGGAAGATATGTAGTTAACCCAGTTAATGGTAAAAAAGTACCATTATGGATAGGGGATTATGTACTTATGAATTATGGTACTGGGGCTGTAATGGCTGTTCCTTGTCATGATGAAAGAGATTTTGCTTTTGCAAAAAAATATGACTTAGAGATGATACCAGTAATCTACCCTGTAGATAAAAAAACTAAAGAAGCTATAGAAATAAAAGCTGAAGACATGGAAAATGCATTTGTTGGAAAAGGAATCATGGCTAACTCAGCTGAGTTTGATGGAATTACTAACAAAGAAGCAATGAGCAAAATTGCTGAGCATGTAGAAAAATTAGAAGCTGGAACAAGAACTGTAAAATATAGATTGAGAGATTGGGGAATCTCTAGACAAAGATACTGGGGAACACCAATTCCAGCATTATACTGTGACGATTGTGGAATAGTAATGGAAAAGGACGAAAACTTACCAGTTAAACTACCTACAGATATAGATTTCCAAGCTGGAGGAAACCCACTTGCTACATCTGAAGAATTTAAGAATGCAACTTGTCCAAAATGTGGAGGAAAAGCACATAGAGAAACAGATACTATGGATACATTTGTTGATTCATCTTGGTACTACTTAAGATATTGTGATTCTAAAAATTTAGAAGCACCAGTATCAAAAGAAATTGCTGATGCATGGTCACCAGTAGATCAATACATTGGTGGAGTAGAACATGCAGTAATGCATCTATTATACTCGAGATTCTTCCATAAAGCCCTTAGAGATGAAGGACTTGTAAGTACAGATGAACCATTTAAGAGATTATTAACTCAAGGAATGGTACTTGGACCATCATACTACTCAAATAATGAAAATAAATACTTCTACCCTAATGAAGTATCCCTAAAAGGAGATAAAGCATACTCACCAGCAGGAGAAGAGTTAGTAGTAAAAGTAGAAAAAATGTCTAAGAGTAAAAATAATGGAGTAGATCCATTACATATTATAGATAAATACGGAGCAGATACAGCAAGATTATTCTCTATGTTTGCTGCACCGCCAGAAAAAGAACTTGAATGGAATGAAAATGGTCTTGCAGGTTCATATAGATTCCTTAATAGAGTATGGAACCTTGTTATAAATAACAAAAATAACTTTGAAAAAGGGACTATTAATTTAGAAGCAGTAAATAAAGAAGACAAAGCTGTAGTTAGAAAACTACATCAAACAATAAAAAAAGTAACTGAATCTATAGAAGATAATTTCCACTTTAATACTTCAATAGCAGCAGCAATGGAACTTTTAAATGATTTACAAGAATTCCAAACAAAAGTATTAGAAGCAGGAAAAGCTACATCTGAATCTAAAAAAGTACTTACAGAAGCAGTTAAAAATTTAGTAATCTTATTATCACCATTTGCACCACATACAACAGACGAGTTATGGGAGCTTATGGGAGAAGAAGGATACTTGTTTGATGCAGAATGGCCAGTACACGTTGAAGAATTAACTATCTCTGATGAGGTACAAATAGCTGTTCAAGTAAATGGTAAAGTAAGAGCAACTCTTGAAGTAGATAGAGGAATCTCTAAAGAAGACCTTGAGAAATTAGCTCTAGAGCAAGAAAATGTAGTAAAACATACTGAAGGAAAAAACATAGCTAAAGTAATTGTTATTCCAGGTAAAATAGTAAATATAGTAGTAAA
>CAZHXU010000313.1:0-2932 GCA_964536535.1 uncultured Fusobacteriaceae bacterium | reverse complement strand
TAGCGCGTCTGCCAATTCCGCCACCCTCGCGACAAGGATAATATTATCATAAACTTATGACAGTGTCAATTAATTTTTATTTATTTCAAACAAAAATAATAACAACTAATATTACCCTTTATTTTATATGTTTTTTTACTCTATTTCAACTTCATATGGCATTAAAAAGTTAAATTTATTATTTAATTCATTATAAAATTCCAAGTTTCTTTCTATACTGTCTACTTTATCGATTGCTTTAATTTTTGTTTTGATAAAATTAAAGTTTTTCAAATAGTCAATTTCATTCATGCTACTTTCAAGGTTTACAAGTTGATAATCAATTAAATTAAGTTCTTTTGCTAAAGTTTCTATTGTTTCTTCCAAAGTACCTATTTCATCAACTAAGCCTATTTCTTTAGCTTCTACTCCCGTATACACTTTTCCCTGAGCAATGTTTTCTACTTCTTCCATCTTCATTCCTCTACCACTAGCTACTCTTGCCTTAAATTCATCATAAGTTCTAGTAGCTGAATTACGTAACAATTCTATTTCTTCTTCAGAAGATTCTTCAGTCAAATCAAATAAATCAAGTGTTTTACCTCTTTCAATACTTTCCCAGTTAAGACCAATTTTTTCATAAAATTCTTCCAAATTAAATGACATCATTACTACACCAATAGAGCCTGTAATAGTATTTTTATTAGCAAAAATTTTATCTGCATTTGAAGAAATATAATATCCACCAGAAGCAGCAACAGAACCCATTGATACATAAAGTGGTTTCTTTTCTTGAAGTTTAGTAAGTTTCTCTACTATTATTTCCGAAGCAAGAGCAGAACCTCCTGGAGAATCAACACGTAATATTACTCCTTTTATACTATCATCTTCTATTGCTTCTTCAATTTGATATATTATTTCTTCTGGTGATATGTAATCACTACTAAATCCATCAGATGACCCCATAGTTATTCCCCCATTTGCTACAATCAGGGCTATTTTATCTTCATTTTTAACTTTTTCAATGTTTTTATAATATTCATCAAGTGTAATTTTTTCTTCTATACCTTTTTCTTCAAGAAAATCATCATAAAAAGCAACTTGATCTATTAATCCTTCTACTTTAGCACTTTTACTATCAAGCATTAGGTAATGACCATTCAAAATCTTGTCCTTAATTAATTCATGACCAATTTTTCTTTCAAAACTAACAGTATTTATAAAATATTCTAAACTAGTATCTCCCAGTCTTTGATAATCTTCTCTAAATTCCTCAGACATAGTATCTTTTACATAGTTTTCACCAAATGATTTATAATCACCTATATGTACCACTTGGAATTCTACTCCAAATTTTTCTGTTATATTTTTATAATATGGTACTTTTATCTCATAACCACCAAAAGAAACAAATGTTGAATGAGAAGGATTCATATAAATCTCATCTGCAACTACTCCTAATAAATAATTACTTTTAACTAAATTAGTTCCATAACTATATACTTTTTTATTTGAATTCTTAAACTGATTTAACTTATCACTAAGTTCTTCAATTTGACTAGAATTTAAATTTATATAATCCAAATTAAGAATTATCCCTTCTATTTTGGGATCTTTTCTTGCTACTTCTAGTGTTTCAATTACTTGGAAAAAAGCTAAATTATCAATTTGATCAAAGTATTTAAAATCAAAGACTTTTTTCTCTTTTATTCCATGTGGAAAAGCTAACTCAATATATGTACCATCCTTTAAACTTACTTTCTCTTCTTTACTCATCTCAAGTATTCCAGCAACGAGGACTATTCCTAAAAACAATAATAATATTAAAGATACTATAGTTCCATAAATAGTTTTTATAGTGAAAAACAAAAGATTTTTAATAAACTTTAAAAAATATCTCATATAACCTCCTCTTCTCTATCCATATTTTACTATATTTACTATGGAAATGGAAATTATTTATTTGGATAATTATAAATTCTATTATCAATATCTTTACAAAATTCTGATATTATATATATGTACCACCAAAAGAATAATTTATTCTAAAAAATTTATTTAAAAGTAAATTTTTATTCTTTTTTTAGAGAATATATTGACATATATAGTTAAAAGATATAAAATCTACTTATGTTAAAAGGGAGTGATGATGTGATACTTATTTATTTTTTAGTAGCATTTGGTGCTACAACTTTTGGGGCTCTTGCTGGTTTAGGTGGGGGAGTTATAATAAAACCTTTACTTGATACTCTTGGGCATTATGACCTAAGTACTATAGGGCTTTTATCTTCAATTACTGTGTTTTCTATGGCTATAGTAAGTATTTATAAACAAAGTAAAAATGGTTTTAAAGCAAATAAAAACCTTATTTTATTGGCATTAGGTAGTATTTTGGGTGGTGGAATTGGTAAAAGTATATTTGCATTTACACTTAATTTTTTTCCTCGTGAAGATACACTTAGTGGTATACAAGCAATACTATTGGGGATTTTGTTAATTATAGTTTTTTTCAAAAAGCATTTACCTCATTTTCATGTAAAAAATCCTATTCTAATTACTTTTATTGGTTTAATTCTTGGAACTATTGCCAGCTTTTTAGGAATTGGTGGCGGACCTATCAATGTTGCTGTTTTAGTAATGTTTATGGCTCTTGATATAAAAGATGCAGCTGTAAATAGTATTTTTATTATTCTTTTATCTCAATTTTCAAAGTTGTCTCTAGTATTAATTGGAGAAGGATTTTCAGCTTACAACCTTAAGATGTTATATGTTATGATTCCAGGTGGAATTCTTGGGGGCTTACTTGGTTCAAAATTGAATAAAGTAGTTAACTCAGAAACTTTACATACTGTTTTTAATCTAGCTGTTTTATTAATTATCTTTATCAATTTTTATAATGCTTATAACTTTTTGATTTAAATATAAAAATGACTAATTTTTTAATTAGTCATTT
>CAZHXU010000312.1:0-2939 GCA_964536535.1 uncultured Fusobacteriaceae bacterium | reverse complement strand
CCAACAGTAAGTAAAATAGTTTCATTTAATGATGATATCAATTTCTTACCTAGTGATTCTCTTATGGTAGTATTCTCTGAGCCAGTAAGTAGAGAAACTGCAGAGAGACCAGAAAACTATAAATTGAATGCAAAAGAATTAACAACTCAAGATATTGAATATATAAGAGTTTTAGATACAAGAACTCAAGAAGATTTAGCAGGACAAGCTTTATTAGACTTTACAGGGATTGATGAAAGTTTAGCGAGAAACACTGTTATAATCCAATTAAAACGTAGTTTTGCAAGAAGTGGAGCATTAAAAGTTGGAGAAAACTTATTACAAATAAATAAAGTTACAGACTGGGCTGGATTAACTGATTTATCTGATAATAATGAGGTTAATACTCAAAATATGCCATTTGGACACAACAGACCATTTGGAAATCCAGATATAACAATAACGTCTGAATCACCAGAGCAATTTGTAGTAGTATTAGATGGAATTTATCCAGATATAGATTCAAGAGATACTTGGATTCTAGCAAAATCAGATATAACTGTATCTATGAACTCACATCCAATAGGAACAACAACAGATGGAAGCATAGTTCTTACAACATTTAATATTGATGAATATATTATAACTCATTCTTCAGATTTCAAAACAACAAGTGATACAGCTATTAATACTGAGTACAGAGAAAAATATGGAGATGACTATTATGTAGTTGAGTTAACAAAAGATCACACTCAATTAACAGGTGGAGATAAAGTATACCATAACAGATACTTTAGAGTAGAAGTTAATACTAATAAATTTGATGCATTTGGTAACGAAATTCAAGTTGGAGATTTAGCAAGAGAAACTCTTTTAATAGAAGATAATATTTCTCCAAAAATAACAGTTGAACAAATCTTAGATACAAATGAAAAAAATGAAACAACATCAGGTAGAGTATGGTTTAAAACAAGTGAACCAACACAATTATTTAATACTGTAGATCCAGCAGCGTTAGGATATATTGGAATCAAACCAGGAATTACACCAAATACTGATCAAAGTACTACTGGACAAAGTGTACCTGTACCAGCTTTTGAATACCAAAAAACTGATGAATTTGGAAACTTAGTAAAAGTTACTGGTACATTAGAATGGGTAGAAGATTTACACGGAATGGACTTTGTAGTAAAACCAGTTGAGCAATTATCAGAAGGAACTTGGGAATTAGTAGTTTCACAAATATCTGATGATGCTAAAAACAACTCGGATACTATTAGACCAAAAGTTACTGTAAAACACCAAACTGATGTAGTAGCTCCAGATGTAATCGTAGATTACGTAATAGATCCATATATAGTATGGGCTGCTGCAATCAATGATATTGATAATTCTGATTGGGTTTATATCTTATATAGTAGAGAAATGAATTTAGATACTATTAGAGTAGAAACTTATGATATAAATGGAAAACAATTAAAGCAAGGTGCTGATATTACAACAGAAACTAGAGCTTATTACAAAAAGAATAATGATATTAATGATTCAACAATGTATGGAACAATTGATAATAAATCAATGTATAAAGGATATTTAGTTAAAATCAAATTACCAGTTAATTTCTTAACAGGAGATGATTTACAATATCCAGTAGCAAATGATGTAAATTACAGAAAAAATATGTTAACAGTTCCTAGAAGCTTAAGAGCTATCGATGATGGAGTAGAAAAAACTAGTGAAGTTTTATTGTTTGATAATAACAACGATGAAAATCAATATGAATTATTATTTATGTCAGAATTGAATGTAGGAAATATAGATAACTATATCTTAAATCCTGCTACAACATACTATAATGAGATTAAAACTGGTTTAGGAATTTAATTTTAAATATTTTAGCTCATAGATTAATCTATGAGCTTTTTTTATGAATAAAAGTCGATAGGAGAATTTAATGAAAGTTCTAATTTGTTTTTTATTATTAACACTTGGTACACAATCTTTAGAAATTAAAACTAATTTTGAAAATTCTACGGGAAATACGATGTTTTCTATATATGATTATGAAAAATACAATTTTAAAAGTGAGTTAGAATTTCCATTAGATAACGATTTTATCGTAATCAGTCTTAGTAAAGAAAATATTTTTAATAGTAAAAAAAATCCAATAAAAATAAGCATGGATTGGAAGAAAACTATTCAAAATGATAATGGAACTTTCAAAGATAGAGATTGGTTTGGTTCATATGAGGGTGAACCAAATATTAGCTCATATGGAGACTCTAAATTTGAAGGTACAGAATATATTTTTGAATTGATTCCTTATTCTTCTGACTTAAAAGTAAAATCAACTTATATAAAATATCAAATAGGTTTAGGATATTCTTTAAAAGATTATTATTTTGAAATTGATAATTTATCTCAAAAAGGAATGATAGAGGGAGATGTAGAAGGAAGAGTAATAGATTATAAAATAGAATATGAAAATTATTACCTAAAAAACTTTTTAGAATTAAAATATAAAAGAATTGGAATTAGTTTGATGGCTGATTATTCATTTTTAATTAAAGGAAAAGATGTTGATAATCATATTTTGAGAAAAAGAACCTATTATGGTGAAACAAAAGGAAAAGGATTTAAATTATATGGAGAATTTACATATCAAATTTATAAAGGAACTACTTTGAATTTTGGTTATAGTAGAGAAAAAATTAAAAATACAGGATATCAAGATCAATATGATAAAGAAAGAATATTGATTTTTAGAAATATTAGTTTAGAACATCTTTTAGTAAATGATAGATTTTGGATAGGAGTATCCTATTCGTTTTAATTGTTACTATTATAGAACACATTTAAAAAAAACATGATAAAATGTTCGGAAAAAGTTGAAATACATGATGAAATTATGTTAAAATGAATATTATATACTAGGGAGATAAAAAATGAAAAAGGTCAAA
>CAZHXU010000311.1:0-2939 GCA_964536535.1 uncultured Fusobacteriaceae bacterium | reverse complement strand
TTCTTAACGTTCATTCCGTTAACTTAATCTAAATTTCTTATAAATGTACATTAAAATCATAAAAAATCTGTGTAACTCTGTGGTAAAAATTAAAAGCTTTCATGTGGTTTTAAAGGAAGAGTAGCGCAGATTTCTTATGATAAATGCCAAAGAATATTTGCGTTCTACCAAGAGCCAAACCGTGCAGTATAAGTTTGCCCTAGTTTAAGGAGTGAAGTATTCACGACTATAAACAGGGTATCCTGTGGACAAGCAGGTACGAGGACTGTAGCCCACCTCTTTTATCCTCCCCCTTCCAAAAAAGGGGGAGTTAGTGGGGGTCATCTATACAACAAGTTTTTTATCTAACTATAGATTAATAAGAGATATAAAAAAAGACTGATTCATAAAAAATCAGTCTTAAAATATTTAGATATTATATTTAGCTATCATCTTTTCAACTCTAGCAATAGTTCTATCTCTACCAATTATAGAGATAACTTTGTAAAGGTCTGATCCAGAACCAGCACCAGTTACAACTATTCTTAGAGGTAATAATACCTTACCAGGGCCTTCTCCGATTTCTGCAAGAACATCATTTAATAATGCTTTTGCATCTTCTTCAGATATATCTTCAGCAACATCTTTCATCTTTTCAACAAATAGTTTAATAGATGCTTTACCTGTTTCATCTTCTATTGCTTTGTATAATCTTTCTATACCCTTTCTTTCTTTACCACTCATCTCTTCAGTAACTACTTCTAGTTCCAATTCGTCATTGTAGTATAAAGGAGCTTTTTCAGCTATTTCTTTCATAGTCTGTGCACCTTCTCTTAATACATCAACAACTCTTACAAGTGTATTAGCTTCTTTTTCACTAAGTTCTTCTGAGATTAATCCCTTTTCAACAAAGAATGGTTTAGTAAGTTCAGTTAATTCATTTATATCTTTTCTTCTCATATGTTGGTTATTAAGCCATCCAAGTTTTACAAGGTCAAACACTGGACCACCAAGTTTAACTTTTGTAATATCAAAAGTTTCGATAAATTGATCTAAAGATACAACTTCATCATCACCAACAAAGTATCCCATAAGTCCTAAGAAGTTAACCATAGCTTCTTTTAAATAACCATTTTCTCTATAGTAATTTAATGAAGTAGGATTTTTTCTCTTAGAGATTTTTGATTTGTCTGCATTTCTAAGTAGTGGCATATGAACAAACTCAGGTTCTTGCCAACCAAAAGCTCTGTATAGTTGTAGATGTTTAGGAGTACTTGAAATCCACTCTTCAGCTCTTATAACATGAGTGATTTCCATCAAGTGGTCATCAACAACATTAGCAAGGTGATAAGTAGGGAAACCATCAGCTTTTAATAAAACTTGGTCATCTATTCTATGGTTATCAAACTTTACTTCTCCTCTAAGTACATCTTTTATGATTGTTTCACCTTCTGTAGGCATTTTTAGTCTAACTACAGATTCTATTCCACTTGCCAACTTCTCAGCAACCTCTTCTTTACTGAGGTTTCTACAATGACCATCATATCCAAGGTCTTGTTTGTTAGCCATTTGTTCTTCTCTTAACTTTTCTAATCTATCTTTTGTACAAAAACAGTGGTATGCAGTACCATTATCAACTAATTTTTGTGCATATTCTCCATACAAATCAAATCTTTCAGATTGTCTATATGGACCAAAATTTCCACCAACATCTGGACCTTCATCATAGTCAAGACCTAACCATTTTAATGACTCAAAAATTTGAACTTCAGATTCTTTTGTAGATCTAGTTTGGTCTGTATCTTCTATCCTAAGCAAAAAGTCTCCACCATTTTTTTTAGCAAAAGCTAAGTTGAATAAAGCTATATAAGCTGTTCCAACATGTGGGTCTCCTGTTGGAGAAGGAGCTATTCTTGTTCTTACTTTATCAAATTTCATTTTTCCTCCTAGATTGTAATAATTCTTAATATTCACTGTATATTGTACTATAAAATGAAAAATGTATCAATTAAATTCTAATATACTAGAGGGAAAACTATTCTCTCTAGAAAAAGACTTTTATTTTGTATAAAAGCTATAGATTACAAGTGAAAAACTAAGTATCTTGAAAACTTATATAGATATATAAGCAAAAATAAACATAAAGAAAATAGATAAAAAGATTTTCAAATGTACTCATTGATGATAAAATAAATAAGGAATTTTTCTAAGGAGGACAGATGGAATTTAACAAAAACTATGGAAAATGGTTTATTAATGATATAAGAAGAGCAATAGACAAGTATGAAATGATTAAAGATGGAGATAAAGTAGCTGTGGCCCTTTCTGGTGGGAAAGACTCGGGATTTTTGCTTTATGTATTAGCATACCTAAAAAAATATTCAAATATGAACTTTGATTTGTATGCAATCCACGCAAAACAATTTCATGATTATGATACATCAAGGTTAAAGGAGTTTTGCGATAGTTTAGATGTGCCATATATGGAGGAAAAAATGATACTTGAGAATCCAGACATGACCAAAAATGTATGTTATATGTGTGGAAGGTTAAAAAGAGGTATCTTTAAAAAACAACTGGGAGCTAAAGGGATTACAAAAGTAGCATATGGACACCATGCTACAGATGTTGCCGAAACTTTTCTTATGAATATAGTAAACTCTAGAAAACTAGGAAGTTTTGCTCCAAAGGTAGAAGTAGAAGATTCGGATATGGTTATGATAAGACCACTTTTATATCTAGAAGAAGATTTGATTACAAAACTTGCTCTTGAATTTAGAGTGCCTATACTAGGCTGTTTATGTCCATACAATAATATTCGTAAAAACTATAAATCTCTTATAAAAACAATGGAAAATGAACTATCTCAAGAGGGAATAGCTCGAAGAGTGGTAGAAGCATTGGAAAATGTAGATAAGAGAAACTCATGGGAACAAGTGATTAAAAAAGACTGATTTTTT
>CAZHXU010000310.1:0-2958 GCA_964536535.1 uncultured Fusobacteriaceae bacterium | reverse complement strand
TTTATTCCTTATTTACCAGTAATTTAGCTACAAAATACTCAAAATCTTCTTTTGTGTAGGAACCCTTATGGATTTTAGTATTTCTACTCTTTTGTTAGCAATGTTTCAAAAGACTTTTTCACTGTAGCCATAGTACCTCCCTATCATCCTTTATAATTCCACCTTCTTCAAAAGACTATCTATCCACAAAGTAACTCTATCTAAATCGGAAGTTTTATGGTAGAAGTGCTCACCCTCTTTATCTACAATCAACCTTCCATTGTATTTTTCTACAAAATCATCAATGTCTTTCCTAACAATTATTTGGTCTTTTTCCCCATAAAATATATCTACTTTTGATTCTTTACCCAAAATTATAGGATTTCCCCTTACAAAAGTAAGATAATCCCAGTCTAAAACTTCACCTATAGGCAACTCTATCCTTTTCTCCTCTTTTAGCCTTTCTTCCGACACATCAAAGGCTTTCATCATTCCAATAATTAGATTCTCCATATTTACTACTGGGGACAAAAGATAATAGTTATTTATCTTCATCTCTTTATCTGCCAACAAAGTAAAATATGCTCCTAAACTACAAGCAAATATACTAATATTGTTTGTTTGAGCTTTTGCATATTCATAGATACTTAACAAATCAGTTACAGAATTTTGAGGTATGCATTCATAATCTTCCTCTTTTCTTTCACCGTGTTTGGGCAAATCAAAACTTATTACTTGATATCCATTTTTTATAGCCTTTTCTGCTACCTTCTTTATTACTTTATCCTCTTTGTTTGACATGTTACCATGTACTTGGATTAATATTTTATTTGATTCTTCTCCCCAAATAATCGTTGGGATGTTTCCATTTTTCCCTCTAACATTTATTCTTTCATTCATTTTCTTCCCCTTTTTTACACTTATTGTACCTTTTTGAAAAAATTGAACATATATAAAAAATTAATAAACTTATTTTTTATTGATTTAATAATTTTTGACTCAGAAAAAGAAAAGTCGGATTTCTCCGACTTAATTATCAATTGTATTATTCAATTCTATAATTTTTTTACTATTGTTCTTCGCTTCCTTTTTCCCTTCTTTTTTTGCTTTTTCAAAAAGAAGTTTTATTTCCTCTTTTTCTATTAGTTCTCCTCTAACTTTTTTCATAAAATAATAATCCATTACTTTTCCAATTGCGAATGATAAACTAAAGACTAGTGGAATAGTTGTAACTGCTCCCCAAAATGGAAGAAAAGTCTTATAGGCTCCTATTGCCAATTGTTGAGCTCCAATTCCTAAACCAACCAATCCAATGATTTCTTTCAAAATTTCTTTAGACTCTGCTTCCGAAATGCTATAACCTCTTGCTTTAGCAATCTTTTGTCCCATAACTCCTTGAATTGGAGTTAAAACAAAGATATCCGCAAAAGGTATGGGCTGAATTGCTACAATTGAGCAGCCTATGCTAAAATTAATAATAATTTTTTTTACTTTCTCATCTTGAGTTATATTTGATTCATTTTCATATATCCTTACTTCTTCTTTAACTTTTTTACTAATTTTTTCAACAACACCCATTTTTTAATCCTTTCCAATTCATATATTTTCTTTCCCTATGTAAAAGCATAAGTAATTAATTATATCAAAAAAATAATAAGAATTCTATATTTCATAAGAAAAATATTCTATTATTTGCTCTATTTAAATCTTTTTTCTAACTCTACCAAAATATCTTCTACCTCAAGACCTCTCTCCACCATTAATACCATTGTATGATACATTAAGTCTGAGATTTCATATTGAAGTTCTGCCAAGTCAGGATTTTTTGCAGCAATAATTACTTCTGCACTCTCTTCCCCTACTTTTTTAAGTATCTTGTCGATACCCTTATCGAATAGGTAGTTTGTGTACGACCCCTCTACTGGATTTGCCTTTCTCTCTTTTACAAGGTCGAATAATGCAGGTACACTAAACTCCTTTTTTTCCTCTTCTATTATAGGATTAAAGAAACAAGTTTTTTCTCCAGTATGACACGCAGCTCCTACTTGCTCTACTTGGATAAGAAGCGTATCTCCATCACAATCATAACTCATGTTTTTGATATATTGCTTGTGCCCGCTAGTAGTACCTTTGTTCCATAGTTCCTTACGACTTCTACTATAAAACCATGTTTCCTTTGTTGATATAGTTTTTCCTAAACTTTCTTCATTCATATATGCTAGCATAAGTACCTCTTTTGTATAATAATCCTGTACTATAGCAGGTACTAATCCATGCCCATTAAATTTTATCTTATCTATCAATTCTTGGCTCATTCTACTCCCCCTTTTGTATCTATATTTAAATAGAAAAATCTTTATTGACCACAGATTAGTGAAACTTGTTAATTTTCCTTAGCTGAACTATGCGATGTTTTATCTAGCTCGCTGATATATTTGATAAAGAATCTGATTTAAAATCTTTTTTAATCCAGTCAATCTGTGTTCTATGTCTTTAATACTAAATACTAATTACTAAATGCTAACTATTCTTTCTTTGCCCTTTAGGATAAAGACAGGAATTTATACCCTACATATATATAATATTTTTCTTTATCTTCCTGTACGGGCGTTATTAATAACGCCCCTACCTAATTATTTCGCTAAATACTAATTTTTTAATTATCTGTGAAAACCTTTTTTAATCCACCCAATCCGCGTTCCATGCCTTTGATATTAATTGCTAATTCCTAAATATTAATTATATTTCCTTTTCCCTTTAGAATAAACACAGGAATTTATACCCTATATATATCTAATATTTTTCTTTATCTTCCTGTACGGGCGTTATTAATAACGCCCCTACCTAATTTTTCGCTAAATACTAACTATCTTTTTCCTACTTTTTACTTTCTACGTCTTACTTTTTACTTTATATTTCCTATCTTCTCATTTCTATTCCTTTTTCAGCTAATTGCTTCTTTAATTCAGGTATCTCTAC
>CAZHXU010000309.1:0-2973 GCA_964536535.1 uncultured Fusobacteriaceae bacterium | reverse complement strand
ATTTCTTTCAAATTTTGCTTTAGCCATTATTCTTAAGCCTCCTATATATTATATTGATTCTGTATCTTACTAGATATTGTTAGTCATAAAAAAAATCCTACAATTTCACACTCATTATATAATTGAGTCTAAACCTGTAGTAAGTTGATGGTGGTTGGGGAAGGATTCGAACCTTCGAAGGCGGAGCCGGCAGATTTACAGTCTGCTCCCTTTGGCCACTCGGGAACCCAACCATATATAATTTTAATGGTGCCGCTAATCGGAGTCGAACCAATCACCTGCTGATTACAAGTCAGCTGCTCTACCAGATGAGCTATAGCGGCACACAACTAGTTAATTATATACTAAGCAATACCCTTTGTCAAATATTTTTTCTAAATTTTCCTATAGAAAATACCTCTCTCTTCTATCTGTGCAATAATGGTTTTTTCTTTTAATAAAATATCAAGATATGTTCCTAATTGATCCCTTGAAATACCTACTATATTTAACAAATCATCTTGAGTACATGGTCTTTTTTCAAGCATATTTATTATTAATTTTTCGTAGTTTTCATTATATTTAGAAAAATCTTCACGATTTTTATATTTTTTTATAATTTCTACATTAAAATTGAAGCTTTCAAAATATTCTTTAATTTCTTCTAATCTAGACATACTCATAGCTTCTACCCAACTACAAGGAGCGGGCCTATCTAATGAATTTAACTGAATTTTATCTACTTTTATTCTATTAAAGACTTTTACAAATTCTTCCAGCTCTTTTTTACTATCATTTATTCCTTCAAGAAGAAAAACTTCTAACCAAATCTTACCTTTATATATATGACTAAAGTTTTCTAGAGAAGATATGATATTTTCAAGCTTTAGACTTTTATGAGGTCGGTCTATCTTTAAGAAACTATTTTCTAAAGCTGCATCTAAACTTGGCATAATAAGGTCAATATCAAGTAACTCCTCTACTAACTCTTTGTCTCCTAATGTAGATGAGTTTGTAATCAAACATATTTTTATATCTGTTAAATTTTTGATTTCTTTTACTAGTCTTCCGAGACCACTATTTAAAGTAGGTTCTCCACTGCCAGAAAAAGTAATATAGTCTAATTTTCTGCCACTAGCAAGATAATCTTTTAGTTCTGTTAATACTTCGTCTATATTAACGTATTCTTTTCTACTACTATCAAGTGGGATTTCTTCTCCACATTCACAATAAACACAATTAAAATTGCAAGTTTTGTGGTTAACTAAATCTATTCCTAATGATACACCAAGTCTTCTACTAGGTACAGGTCCAAATAAATGTTTATATTCCATAGATAAGTTCTCCTTTATATTATAAATTTATATTTAAATTAATATTGCTTTAGATAAAAGCACTATAACTTATTTTTAAGACTCTATAGTCTATTGTAATTAATAAAAGATTAAAGTTCAACTAGATTTTTTATAAAACAACTAGGATAATAATAATTAATATTTTATAATAAATAAAAGGAGGCATTATGAAAAAATTGATTTTGGTCTTATTATTAATTTTATCTGCTTGTACAAACTTGGAAAAAAATAAAGTAGAAGAAAAAGTAACTATCTTTTATACTAGTGATGTTTTTGGAAGAGTTGATAAAGGCTATTTTGAAAGTATTGGGTATAGCACAATATACGAACTTATTAATAAAGAAAGAGAAATAAATAAGAATACATATTATATAGATGGTGGAGATAGTTTTTATGGGAGTAATTTTGTAAATTTATCTAGAGGTCATAATTTGTTACCTATATATGATATGTTAGAATTAGATTTTTTGACTCTTGGAAATCATGATTTTTCTTTTGGCTTTCAAAATACACTAGAGATAAATAAAAGTATTGGAGAAAAAATTGTACTAAGTAATGTTTATTTTTCAAAAGGTGGTTATGTATATAAACCATATGAAATAATAGAAATAAATGAAAAAAAAATAGGTATATTTGCATTAATATCACCTAATTTTTTAGAAAAAAATAAAAGTAACTATTTTGAAAATATAACTATAGTAGACCCGTTAGGTGAAGCAAAAAAAATAATGGATAAATTTAAAGAAAAAAAAGTTGATTATGTAATACTTCTTTCTCATTTATCCCTTGATAAACTGGATGAAAAAGAAGAAAAATTAAAAGAAATATTAAAAGAAGTAAAGGGAATAAATCTGGTTTTGGACGCTAATAATAGTTTAGAAACCAATAATTTTTTTATAGGAAATAGTGAAATAATCCAAAATAATTCTTATGGCAAAAGTATAGTTAGATTAGATCTTTTTTTTAGTAAAAGAAAAAATAGATTAGAAAAGAAGTTTTATGATATTTATAACTTGCCAAAAGAAGTATCAAACAATGAAAATATTGATTTGTATATAAAAAATGTAAATGAAATTGTTGATATATATACAGAAGAAATAGTAGGAGAAGCAGAGACATTTTTAAATGGGGCTAAAGAATTTGTTACAAGTAATGAGAGTAATTTGGGTAATTTTATTGTTGATTCGATAAAAGAAGAAACAAAAGCAGATATAGTTTTTGTAAATGGCGGAAGTATAAACAAATCAATAGAGCCAGGTCCAATAAAAAAATCAGATATACTAGAAACTTTACCTTTTACAGACAAAATAGTTACTCTTAAACTTAATGGAAATGAAGTTTTGTATCTGTTAGAAAAAAGTTTTTCTATTTATCCAAAACCTTTTGATGGATTTTTGCAATTAAGTGGGCTTAGAGTATTTGTAGATCCACTAAATAAACCGGGAGAAAGAGTAGTAGAAGTTAGATTAGCAAATGGAGAAAAGCTTTCGGGTAAAAAAGAGTATTTAGTAGCAGTTACAGATTTTTTGAAAAGTGGTGGAGATGGATACTATATACTTCGGGAGAAAGAGGTAGTAGAAGAATTTAAAAATACAAGAGAAATAATTATAAAATATCTCAACAAAATTAATGATGATAG
>CAZHXU010000308.1:0-2985 GCA_964536535.1 uncultured Fusobacteriaceae bacterium | reverse complement strand
TGTTCATGATCTTCCCATTTAGAATTTATCTTTAGGTAAGATTTGCTTAGTCCTTCATATTCAAAGCCTAACTTTTTAACAACTTTTATAGACTGCTTGTTTCTTGGCATAATATTAGCTTCAATTCTATGTAGTTTTAACTGATTAAAAGCTATATTGATAACTTTTTCTATAGCTTCTGTCATATATCCTTTGTTAATTTCATCTTTATCAAGTTTGTAACCAAGAAAACACGATAAAAAAACACCTCGAACAATATTAGAAAGAGTTACACTACCAATAATACGATTTTCACCTTTAGGTAAAATATATAAAGTAATTTTAGATTGGTTTGAATCATTATAAGAATCTTCTTTTATTATTTGTAAGATATTATCATTTTCATAATAAGAAGTCTCTCTTTTGGGTTCCCATTCTGATAAAAAATTACGATTTCTCACAAGATAGTCTTTTAGAATATCAAAATCAGATAGTTCTATTGTTTTAAGGATTAATCTATTAGTTTCATAAAGCATATTAACTCTCCTTTATATATGGTTATATAATAATTATTACATGAAATTTTGATGATGTCTATGTATTTATAAAGGAGATAAAATCTATTAAAGTATAAATAGATAATGAAATATAATTGGAGGTTAAGATGAAGAAGTTAATCTGTTCAATAATTTATATGTTATTTTATGCTTTTTGTTTTGCAGATGAAAAAATACCACAATGGGTAATTGATGGTGATATAGTAACAGAAAAAAGAGTAATAATAGTGACTAAGTCAATGTCTAAACAAGAGGGATTATTGCTTGCAATGGGAAAATTAACTTCTACTCTTGAAAATAAAATCCTAGAAAAATCTAGTGATGATAAAAACGAAAGGTCAACACGTGCAGTTAGAAATTATGGAATGATTGAAGTTGTACAAAAAACAAATGAAACTTATTTTAAAAAATCTGATGAAAAAGAGATATATCAAGCTGATTATTTGAAGTTTAAAGTAGAAGAAAATATTTTCAAAATGAGTAGTTACGTTGCTGATGTACCAAATAAATATAAACATGAATTCCAAATATCCGAAGACAAAGTTGTTTTTGATGATTTACTTGTATATATGAAAAAGTTGGGGTTTGAAGTCAAATTTGAATATATAAATGGAGAACACTATATTTATATAGAAGTAAAAAAGAAAAAACTTGAAGATATAAATAGCAGTTTTTAAATCAAATAATTTTTTCTAGATAAATTAAGGGAAGAATAAAAATTTAAATTGGACCTGTTAAAATAAAAAGATTTCTAAAAGCCTTTTAAAATAGACTTTATAAAGAATTGTATAAAAATAAAAGTATATAGACTTGATTATTTATAAAAATACTTTTACTTACATAAATGAAAAAGTTAAGTAAACTTATTTAAATATGAAAAAATGTAAAATATTTTTAACATAATACTTGAAAAATTGTAATTTTCGAATTAAACTCTATACTAGAGGAAATAAAGGGGAGGGTTCAAAATGACAATAGTAGAGAAAGAAATAAGTAATTTTAAGTTTATTATTATGGGAGAAGAGTATTTAAAAAGGCTTAAGCAAGAAAAAGCAGATGAAGGATTAAAAAGTGAACTTAGGAGGTTTATTGATAAATTTGAGGTAGAAGTGGATTTGAAAGATAACCTTATAAATGATATTCATCAAAAGCTAACAACTGTTATAAATGTAGAAGGTTAAATTTTTTTAGTTGAACTATAAAAAAAATGAAAGAAAATAGCCCTTGATTATTGATAGGATTAATAGTATAATCTATGATAATAAGATTAGATAGGGAGTGAGTAGGGTGGATCTACATTATTTGAGAATATTTTACGAAGTAGCCAATGAAAAAAGTTTTACTAAAGCAGCTAATAAGTTATTTATAAATCAATCTGCAGTATCAATTCAAGTTAAGAAATTTGAGGAGATGTTAAATACAAAACTTTTTGATAGAACATCGAAAAAGATAAAATTAACTTATTCTGGAGAAGTACTTTTTAAAATATCAGAGGAGATATTCCAAAAAGTAAAAAGAGCAGAAAAAGAGATAGAAAAAATTGTTTTATATGATAAAGCAAAAATTTCTATAGGGGCAACTCATCTTATAGGGGAGCATTTGTTGCCAAGATTAGTAAAAGAATTTAGCGAAGCTCATCCAGAAATTGAATTTGATTTGATTATAAAAGAGAGAGATCTTTTGATTAAAGAATTGAAAGAAGGTAGAGTTGATTTAGCATTAATGGGAACTTATTATTTGAAAGACACTGATCTTGAAACTATAGACATAGAATTATATCCATTTGTTATAGTTGGAAAAGAAAAGTTAGAAGACCCTAAAGTATTGGTTAATCAAAGGCTTATAATGAGAGACGATAGTCCACTTACAAATAAAAATATTGCCCTATTTGAAAAGAAAAATAATATCACTCTTGATAATAGATTAATGGTTAGAGGAAGTATAGAAACTATGAAAAACCTTGTTAAAGAGGGAATGGGATATACGATACTACCATATTATTGTGTGTCAGAAGAGTTGAAAACAGGTAGATTCCATTTGATAGAAGACTTTAATGAAAATAAAGATGGATATCAAATAGTAACTACAAAAGATAAAGCAGAAAATGCAGAAAACAAAAAATTTATAAATTTTGTTAAAGATGTATTCCAAATCTAAAACTTGTAATTAAAAAAGCTTGGCTGAAGCCAAGCTTTTATTTTAAAGATAAAGGACTAATTTGTAAGAATTTAGTCCTTTTTTGTGAATTAAAAGTTTATTTATTATTCTTTGTCACTTTTGTCTTGATACAAAAGTAACCAAAAGATCAAGTACTGTTATAAGAAATAAGATTAAGTAGTCGCTACATTCACTAAATTTCAAAACTCGCTCTTAGAGCTCAAACACTTGAAATTATTAACGTTCATTCCGCTAACTTAATCTAAATTTCTTATAAATGTACATAAAAGTC
>CAZHXU010000307.1:1546-2987 GCA_964536535.1 uncultured Fusobacteriaceae bacterium | reverse complement strand
TATTATGATTTGTATATGAGTCAATTTAAAGATAAAAAAGTAGTATAAAAAATTATTTGTCACTTTTGTCTTGATACAAAAGTAACCAAAAAATCAAGTACTGTTACAAGAAATAAGATTAAGTAGTCACTACATTCACTAAATTTCAAAACTCGCTCTAGAGCTCAAACACTTGAAATTCTTAACGTTCATTTCGTTAACTTAATCTAAATTTCTTATAAATGTACATTTAAATCATAAAAATCTGTGTAAATCTGTGGCAAAATTTAAAGTTTTCTCTGTGAAAACTCCCTGTTCTTTGTGACTCTGTGGTAAAGAAATTTAGAGAAAAAATAAAAGCTAGTCAAAAAAAATTTATTTGTCTACAGCCTGAAAGAAGCAATGTTAGTTGCTTCTTTTTTCTTCTAAAAATTATTGTTAAAGAGTAATAGAGAAGATAATAAATTTAGAAGTAACTAAAAATCTGAATAAGATATATAAGAGGGATTAAATAAAATAAATATGATACCGATAATTATAACAGATGTTATCTTTGGAGAAGGTAGTATAATACTTGTAAAGAAATGTTGGTGAGCATATGGATGAAAATAGAATCAAAGAGAGTATCGGAAAAAAATTAGAAGAATTTTTTGGAGTAGAGATACTCATAAAAGGGAAAAAAAGAATAAATATATACAGCACCCTTGAAAGACGTCTGAAAAAGATAGCAAAACATGATATGATGCGACTTATGAATATAGCTCAAACTATCTTAAATGACGATACAATAACTGGTGAAAAGGTGCTATTTTTTGATTTTATAGAAGAAATCATCCATAAATTTATAGGAGAAAATATCTTAAATATAGATATAATTGAGCAAAAGTATTTTTTCGACCAATTAAAAAGAATAAGTGGAGAAACATATGAGAGTGAAAAAGCAAATCTTAATATACTCTTATTTAATAAAAAAGAAGACATAGAAAAAGACCTTGAAGATTTGGGATTAGACCTCATTAGAGGAGGAGGAGAGAGAGTAGAAGATTTGTTAGAATCTAAACTTACGCTAAAACTTCTAGACGGAAAAAATACTATACTTATACTTGATAATAAACTTAATTTTATAGGTATAGGTAGAAATAAAAATAAAGGTCTGCCAATAAAACTTAAAATATCTGAAAGAATTAGAGAAGTAGATAATTCTCTTCTTAGGTATTTTTTCTTTTTGTATATAAATTCATTATTAAAAGATAGTGAGAGTATAAAACAAGATCTTGAAGAATTAAATTGGGAGATAGATGAAGAAGACCTTAGAGAAGCATTGGAGCTAAGTGAAGAACTGTTAGTGGCAGATATTAAAGATACATATAAAGAATATAGGAAATTAACAGGAGATTATCTGTTTATAGAGATAGATAATGGGCTTTTGAATGTATACTTAAATAATTCTCTAGATAACTAT
>CAZHXU010000307.1:0-1446 GCA_964536535.1 uncultured Fusobacteriaceae bacterium | reverse complement strand
AATTTTGAAAATAAAATAGGAATGAATAGAGTAGAAGAGAAGTTAAAAAATTCGATTATTTTATCTGAATTTTCATATAATAAAGATTTTTATAAAAAAATAGTTTTGCATAGTGAAAAAACAGCAAAATTAACAGAGATACATTTTAACTTTTTAGATCTGATAACTTCTATAGATGGTGCAATTATATTAGACTCATCTTTTAATCTGCTTACTTTTGGTGAACTTATTAAACTTGATAGAGGAAGTAGGGATTTGGGAGCAAGGACAAATGCTGCCCTAAGTGCTTCTAAAAGTGCTATAGCTATAAAAGTAAGTGAAGATGGAGAGATTACTATGTATGTTGATAAAGAAGTAGTAATTAAGTTATAGATGTGGAAAAAGAGGGTAAATTGTGTTATACTCTACTAAATAGATATAAATATAGGAGGAATTATGTATAAGATATATTTATACCCAAAATGTAGTACATGTGTAAAAGCTGTTAAATACCTTGAAAGTAAAGGTGTTGAATTTGAAAAAGTTCATTTAGTAGAAGAAACTCCAAGTAAAGAAGAGTTATTTGAATTATATAAATTAGGTGATTATCCTGTAAAAAAATTCTTTAATACTAATGGAAAAATTTATAAAGAAAGAGGTCTTAAAGACACAGTAGAAAAACTTTCTGAAGAAGAAGCTTTTGATATGTTATCAAAAGAAGGAATGTTGATAAAAAGACCTATACTTACAAATGGTAAAAGTATAAAAATAGGATTTAAAGAAAATGAATGGGAAGAATTTATAGGTTAAATATTATGGCTCTAATAAAATCAATGATTTTATAGGGTCTTTTTTATTTTAGAAATAGAAAAAAGAGTCAACCGAAGTTGACCCTTGCCCGTGTTCAATTTATAAAAATAAATTAGATAACACAAGTAATATTCTACACTGTATTGACTTTTTTCCCAATCCTAAAATTTTTTTAGTCAACTTCTACTACTTTTGCTCCTATTGGAGATAGTAAAAATTTACCAATTTTGAAATAGACAATACCAACTGGAATACCAATTATTGAGATAAAAGCAGCTATTCCTGCTATTATATAATAAATAAATGCGATTATACCAATAGGTAACCACAATAAATTTAGTATAAAACCTCCCATTTTTCTGAGGTCATGGACATTTTCACTGCCAACTAAATCAACCTCTTTTATGATTTCTTTTCCATAAGGGAATGCACTTAGTTTTGCAAATTGAAAACAAGCTTTTCCAATGGGGATTCCTACTATAGTAAGACTGAATAGTAGTGCTACTAATAACCAAGCAAAAGCAGCATAACATCCTAAAAAGATAAACCATATAATATTAAATATTGTAATCATTTTATCACCTCACCTGTATTTTATAGGAAATAAGTGGTAGAAGCAAGAAAAAAATAAAATATTTGTTTTCAATATGATAAAAA
>CAZHXU010000306.1:0-2989 GCA_964536535.1 uncultured Fusobacteriaceae bacterium | reverse complement strand
ACGACCCCTTGCTCCCAAGGCAAGTGCGCTACCGGGCTGCGCCATATTCCGACATTTATTTTTACCCCTCAAGGCGAGATAAATATTATCATATCTATAAAAAAATGTCAAAGGTTTTTTTTGATCTTTAGATAAAAATGCCTAGTAACTACTGATTTATAAGAAGCCGTAAAAAAAATAAAGGAAATGAAAAAATCACTTTTAATATATAGTTACCACATAAAAGGAGAATTAACTATGAATATTTATTTACTTCTACTCTTAATAACGATAATCCTAAGATTTATATTTGATAAGAATAAAAATATCATTTTATTAAAAATCATTTTTATTTCAATGATTTATTTTGTATTGTTTAGGTCAAATCATATTTATACAGTATTAATTGGTTTAATAGCTATAAATATATATACATATAAATTATTTAATGTATATTTTTATATGTTTATTTTGTTTTTTAATAATTTTCAAATTATATTTATGAAAAATGCCTTTATCTACGAGGAAAAAATGATGCTTATTTTAACATCTTTAATTTTAGCATTTAGTTATCTTTATTATCAAAATCAAAATGACAAAAATATAGGTTATCTACACAAACTTCATAAAAAAGGCAAACTTTTAGGTCTTTTATCAAAAATAAGTATAGATCTTCAAAAAACTTCTGATTCAGAAGAAATATTCAATATAATGATAAATGCTTTGACAGATAAGTATGCTCTAGCTTTTGACAGAGTAATTATATTTAAATATGAAAAAAACAAGAATTTTTTCTATCCTCATAGATTAATAGAAAATAATAAAGAAAATTATAAAAAATTTGAAGAAATAAAAAAAATTGAAATTGAAAATTCTCTTGAGAATATTTTTGGAAATGTTTTTTATAATGAAAAATCTATCTTAATAAATGGAGAAAATTTTGACTTTAAGGATAAGTTTATTTTTCAAAATTTTAAGCCGAAAAATTTTGCACTTTTACCTTTAATTGAGCAAAAATCTGTTTTGGGTATAGTTTATATAGAAAGTATCAAAAAAGGCGAAATTGCTTATGATGATTTGGATATTGCAATGACAATAGTGTATCAAAGTGCTATGGCTATAAATAATGCAAAACTTAATACTAAAAATAAAATAGATGCACGTACAGATTCTTTGACAAAATTATTTAACAAAAGATATATAGATGAAAAGTTTGACTCCTTAAGGGTAGTTTGGTTGGAAAAGAAAATATCTATTTCGGTATTAGTTATAGATATAGATTTTTTCAAGAACTATAATGATAACAATGGTCATATTATGGGAAATAAAGCATTACAAAAGGTGGCAAATATATTAGTTGATCAGAGTAGAAGTCGGGATATAGTAATAAGGTTTGGTGGAGAAGAATTTTGTATATTCCTTCTTGAAGCCAATTTAGAATTGGCAAAAACTATAGGTGAAAGAATTAGAAAAAAAATTGAAGAAGCTTATTTTGAAAATGAACATATGCAACCAAATAAAAAACTTACAATTAGTTTGGGTATAGCGGAATATAATGGGGAAGATTTGGATACTTTTATAGACAAAGGAGATATTGCTCTTTATCAATCAAAAAAACTAGGTAGAAATAAAGTATCTGTATTTAGGGGTGATAAAGATGAATGAAATAATTTTATTGATTTCAATTTTATTAATATTTTTAAATAAAGAAATATATATATACTCAAAATTTATTTATCTCATATATAAACTAAAGAAAAATAAAATAGATATGGAAAAACTAGAGATAGATAGCGAGAGTATTATATTTTTAACACCTACTCCAACAAATAATTTAAAATATCTAACAAGTTTACCAAAGGATTTTATATTAAAGTATAAATATGTTAATTTTTTAATGCCAACTCTAGATTGTATAACAATATACTACTTAGAAGAAAATAGTAAAAACCTTATTGGAATTATACTTTTAGAAGAAAAAGTTTTCATAAATAAAATAGATATGAATAATCAAGACATAAATTTTTTGCTATTATCTAAAATTTTAAAGGAAAAAATTCTCTTTGAAGTATGCAATAAACTTCGAAAAAATAAAGATTAGTATTTTGACTCATTACTTCAAAAAAAACTATTTTTATTGTATAATCTAAAAACCAATTATAAAAGGAAGGTTTGGTTATGTACTATAAAAGTTTTTTTGAAAACTTGGAAATGGGTGAAGATATGATGGAAGGAACTATATGTATAGATGGTGTTGTTGGAGTTGGTAAAAGTACTTTGGGAGAAATTTTGTGTAAAGAATTTGGCTATAAATTTTTCAAAGAACCAGTTCTTAATAATCCTTTGTTAGACAAGTTTTATTATGATAAAAAAAGATATGCATTTCCACTTCAAGTTTTTTTCTTGAATAAAAGATTTCAGATGATTAAAGAAGCTGCAAATATTGGTGATTGTATTATGGATAGAAGCATATACGGAGATGTTATCTTTAGTAAAATGTTAGTTGAAGACGGAGAAATGTCTAAAGAAGAATTCGAACTTTATGAAGAATTACTTTTTAATATGCTAAAACATGTCAAAAAGCCTAAATTGATGATATATTTAAAATCTAATGTAAATAATGCAATGAAAAAAATACAAGAAAGAGGAAGAGACTATGAACAGATTGTTCCTCAATCTTATTGGGAAAGTTTAAATAAACATTATAATGAGTATTTTGAATCATATAATATTTCTGATTTGTTAGTATTTGATATGGACAAACTAGACCCTAGAGATAGTGAAGAAGACAGAGACTATATAATTGAAAAAATCAGAATTAAATTGGAAGAAATAGAGAGTAGAAGTTAATAAAATAAAAGACTCCTAGGAGTCTTTTAAAATTTTTTAAAAAAGATATTGACGAAAAGAGTTAGGTGTGATAGTATATATCTCGCGTCAAGGGACAGGAGTTCTTGGGTGCAGTAAGGACATTATAAATAGAATAGAGAAGACAAGCAAAAGATAAACT
>CAZHXU010000305.1:0-3021 GCA_964536535.1 uncultured Fusobacteriaceae bacterium | reverse complement strand
TAAAGTGTACAGTTTATACTGGACACTTTTGTTTTGATAGTTAGAATATTATGAATATTAAAAAAAAATAATTTATTATTAATATTGTAGTTTTTTTAATAAAAATACAATAGTTTATTTAAAAAAATATAATTTTTTTGAAGAATTTTAATTTTTTATTCAAAAAATTACAAAGGATAAATTATATTAGAAAAGAGTAATTTGACCTTTTTTAATATATTAACTATACTTATGAAGTAGGTGGATAAAGAAAACTAAAGAGGTGAAAAATGAAAAGATTAATAGTTGTAATGATATTAATAGCTTCTAGTATTTTTGCTAATAATATTAAAGAAGATGAAAATTTAGTAAAGGGACAATTGGAAAATGGTTTGAAATACTATATTTATGCCAATGAAAAACCTAAAAATGGAATTAGTGTAAGACTTCGTGTAGAAACAGGGAGTTTGTATGAAAAAGAAGGAGAAGAAGGTATAGCTCATTTCCTTGAACATATGGCTTTTAATGGAACTGAAAAATATCCTCAAAATGATCTTATAAGAGCACTTGAAAGTAGAGGAATACAATTTGGAAATGACTTAAATGCATATACATCATTTGAAGAAACTGTATATATGTTAGATGGTCAAAAGAAAGACTTAGAAGAATTTTTGAATATCTTATTTGAATGGGGATTCAAAGTTACTGTAGAAAGTGAAGAAGTTGAAAAAGAAAAAGGTGTTGTAAAAGAAGAATGGAGACAAAGAAGTGGTCTTTCTAAAGAAGTAAGTGAATTTTATCAACAATATTATTTAGGAAATAGTAGATATATAGATAGGTTGCCAATAGGAAAAGTACCTTCTATTGAAGAATTTACAAGAGAAGGTGTAGAAAACTATTACAAAAGATGGTATGTACCAAATAATATGAGTTTATTTGTAGCTGGAGATATAGAAGATGTAAAAGAAATTGAAAAATTTATTATAAATCTTTATTCAACAGTTGAAGAAAAAGAACTTGAAGACATAGAAGCCTATAAAAAAAGAGAGATTGTTAAAGTAGATAAATATGATAAGTTTGTAAATGAACAACTTAGAAATAATAAATTTAGTATACTTAGCATTATTAATAGTTATGAAAACTTGAGTCAACTTGAAAGATACAAAAGATATATGACTAGAAATATTGTTAACATAATGATTAATACAAGATACGGAGAAAAACTTAATTCAGTTGAATCTAACTTGAATAGTTTCCAATTAGCTAGTTCAGATTTTAATGAATATTATGGAATAAACCAAATAATTTTTGGAATAAAAGGTGATAAAGTAGAAGAAGCAATAGTAGAAGGGTTCTCTGAATTAGAGCAGTTAAAAAGAGGGTTTTATCAAGAAGAATTTGTAGATGCTCAAAATGCAATGTTAAGTTACTTTAATAATGCTCTTAATGAAGTAGGCAATAGAGAAACAAGTGATATACTTTCTAGTATTGTAAATACAGATTTTTCAAAAGATATTTTGATAGAAGAAGAAGAAGACTTGAAAATCGGAATAGAAATAATAGAAAATATAAATTTAGATGAAGCAAATGCATATTTGAATGAATTCTTTGAAACAATTGAAAATTACTATTTATACGAAGGTTATACTGAAGTAGAAGTAGAAGACCTTAAAAATTATGCAGTAAAAGGTAAAAATCTTGATATAGGTCCATATGAATTACAAACAGAAATGGGAGCTATAGTAACAAAAGAGATAGAAAAAGGTAAAATAATTAGTGAAGAATATAATGAAGAGTTAGATTATAAAATATTTACTTTATCAAATGGAAATAAAGTTTATTTTAAAAATATAGATTATGAAAAAAATAAAGTTCATTTTACGGGAATTAGTAAAGGTGGAAAAAACTATATAAATACTGAAGATTTGGATAATTATTCATTTATATCAGTTGTATTTGATAGTGCACCTGGAACTATGACCAAAACACAATATGACAAGTATATGCAAGACAAAAACTTCTATATTAGTTATACTTTAGGAGATAACCATGAATATGTTTGGGGAACAAGTCCTACAAATGAATTTTCAGAGATGTTATATAATTTTTATGGTTATATGACAGAAGGAAAAGTAGATCAAAATCAATTAAATATTTCTCTTGAAGCTACAAAAGAAAGTATTAAAAGTAGAGAAAATTTGAAAACTAATCAATTCTGGAAAGATTTTAACTATACATTAAGTAACAATAATGAAAGAGATAGATGGCTAGAATTGGAAGATTTGGAAAAAGTAAATAAAGAAGGAATAGAAAAAATCTTTAATGAAAGATTAGCAAATGGTATTGATTATGATTATTATATTGTTGGGGATATTAGTGAAGTAGAAGTAAGAGAAAATATTGAAATGTATCTTGCATCATTAACAAATGGTGTAAAAGAAGATTATAAAGTCCTTTCACAAGATAAACTTAGAAATAATGTTCTATTAGAAAGACATTATGGAACAGGTGAAGAAGCAACAGTAGTAATGTATTATGGAAGTAATGAAGTAGTATCAGAAGATTTTGAGTATTTTGGATTTATGGCAACTAGTGCTTTAGATGCAGAACTTATAAAAGTAATTAGAGAAGAACTATCTGGAGCATATAGTATAAGTTCATGGGTAGAAGTAGACAGATTTGACTTGGAAAATGGTAGATGGGCTTTGGCATTTACTTGTGACCCAGAAAGAGTAAATGAGCTTATGAATGCAGTTGATCAAGTAGTAAACAAAGTACTAGATGGAAATATTACAGATGAAACAATTTCATTTGTTAAAGAAAAATATAAATCAAATTATGAACAAAATTTGGGAACAAATGATTTTTATTATGATTATTTTGATAGAATAATAACTAATCAAAAGAAAGAATTGACTCCAAAAGAATTTGATCAGTTAGTATCAAAAGAAAATATAGTGAAGTTTATAAATTCAATTCATGGTGGATATAAAGCAAGATTTGTTTTATACCCTGAAAAATAACAATAAAAAAGTTGGCTTT
>CAZHXU010000304.1:0-3028 GCA_964536535.1 uncultured Fusobacteriaceae bacterium | reverse complement strand
AAGACTTGATTTTTTGGTTACTTTTGTATCAAGACAAAAGTAACAGACTAAATAAATTATAGAATTTATTTAAATCAAAAAAGGACTAATCATTTTAGTCCTATTTAATCTTCTATTTTTTCTAAATAAATAAACTCTTATAAAAATCATATTCAAACTTTTTTGCTTTTTTAATCTTATTCTGTATTTTCAAAACTTTGTTATAAAGCAATAAATCAAAATCAAATTTACTAGTTGCTTTTTCTTTTCTAACAATAACATTTATATCTTCTATTTTTTCATCTAACAATTCCAATTCTGTTAAATAAGACATTACAATATTGATATTTTCATTTTTTAAATCAGTCTTTCTAAATATTTTATTTTTTTTATGATACTCTACCAAATCTTTTAATATAGCTTTTGATCTATTTACTATAAAATTCATTTCTTTATGCAGACTATTTACAAACATATTTCACCCCACTGTCACACTTATTTTACGCCATAATTATTTCCTAAAACAACTTTTCTAAGAGGAATTTTTAGCTTATGGAGTAAATAGCTATTGAAGGGGGTATATATGATTGAAGATTTTTTAACACCTTTAAAAGATCCAAATAAAGTTTTACATATATTACATAAAATCTCAATATTTGGAGGTTTGACAGATGAACAACTTACAGAAGTTTTTTCATATTCTTTTGTTGCCGAAGTTCCTAATAAAACAAAACTTTTTTCTCCAGGTGATTCACCAAAATACATTTATATCCTTGTAGATGGCAGTATAAAACTTTTTATTACACGTGATAATGTTGAATATGAATTTGTAAATTTTAATGTTGGGGATTGTTTTGGAGAAGCATCACTTGTTTCTATAGAACCACATACAGCCAGTGCAATATGTGTATCTAGTTGCAAACTTATTTTACTTTCTCGTAGAGCACTCATGAATATCCACAAGAGTAACCCAGATTTGTTTGGCAGAATTATACTTAATATAGGAAGAGAATTGGGTAGAAGATTACACAAAACTAATAACCTTTTATTTGAATATGTTGGACACAAACATGGCGATTTAATAAAAAGAGAGCCTTCTAAATAAGAGATTCAAAAAGTAATTTTATTCTTAAAAAATCCTTTTTTATCTTAATTTATATTTCCTGATACTCTATTTAATATATTTATACACAAAAAAGACTAATATTTTTATTAGTCTTTTCCCTTATATTTCTATTTTTCTTTTTTACTTTGTCCTCTATAAGTACCTATAAATAATATTGTTTTACTTTCTTCATCTCGTATTACAAAGAAAAATGGTTTATTTGCAAAGAATTCATCTTTTTTTTCAAAACTTACCGTTCTTATCAATCCAGTAGTTACTGCTGCTGCTTCTGTACCTTCTTCATTTACATTTATAACAGCTTTGTGATCAACACTCCCCAAGAATACATCTTTATGTATTCCATCAAGTTGAGCACTAGTTTCAAATACTCTATTCATCCCCATGTTTTTAAGATATTCATTTAATTCTTTTTTTCCATATTCAATCTCAAACTTAGGTATTTGTATATCCACTTCTACTCCGTACTTCATATTTGATATATAGTTATCAAATCCTTTTTTATCTAAGTTAGCTACAAATTCCTCACTAGATTGCCCTTCTTTTGGAAGAAAAATATACATAGATGCTTCACCTTTACCATATGATAATCTTGCGATTTTCAGATTTTCTTCATCTAAGTACCCTATTTTTTGAGTAGATCTCATATATTCCACTTCTACTCTACTTCCATCCTCTTTAATAAATTCACCTTCATATGTCAAATCTTTATTAAACTCTTCCTTCCACGTTCCTTTAAAGTATATTGCATTTACCAAAACCATTCTATCCATAGGAGATAATCTATCGAGCATCTTTTCTATTTTCCCCTGTGTTTTTCCCTCTATCCATTTATTGATTTCAGTTACAGTCAGTTGATTTTTAAAATCTCTACTATAAACATCACTCTTAAAATACTCTTTACTATTTCCTACATATGCTCCACTTGGTCTAAATCCATTATCTACCCAAACCGAATTAGCTACATCTATTCTTATTCCTTCATCTAATGTGTTTGTAAGTTCTATTAATTTCTTATATTCTCTTCTAATTTCCTCATTACTATACCCTAAAGTTTCAAGAACTTCTTGCATCTCTTCGAGAGTTTCTCCTTTTGCTCCATCTGCTACCATAGACAAAAGTACGCTAATACTATATGGAGATATAAAAATATCCTCATTTCCTTTATCTATTTCTTTAAACAGCTTAAAAGCAAACTCATTTTGACTTTCTACCAATTTTTCCTCATTAACTGGTCCTACTTTTATATTCTTTTTTTCTTCTGCACCAGTACAACTAATAAATAATAATGACATTATCGTGCTAGTTACTAATAATATTTTTTTCATTATCGCCTCCTTGCCACTATTATATATTAATTTTCTTTAACAATCAATTTGATATTTTTCATTTGACTTTTCCTTGAGATAAAAAGTGCCACGGTGGCACTTTATTTAATTCTACAATAATACTTAACTGCTATATTCTTCATTTTAACTTCATTATCCCCTTCATGATTAATGATTAATTTATGAGTATGGGCACCTTGAATGTCCGTTTCAAAATTATGATCATGATTCCCTGTCGAATTTGTTTGATTTGTTCTGGCATTTTGACCTAATCCACAATTTATCCTTGCTGGCGACGAGGTCCAAACATTTCCATATCCAGTATCTATTGAATGTTCATGATTTCCATTTGGAGCAGTCTTACCATAATGTTTATGTCCTTCTACTTGCTCTATTGTGCCACTATGGCTATGTGCTTTATTGCTATCATTTTGATATTCACCTAAAAATCTCTTTATATCAGGTCGTAACATGTTACCTGCGTTATTAATATTAGGCACTCTAAAGTACTCATTATTATCTCCTACAAACCATCCAAAGTATGAAGTTCCATAAACTAGTTCTCCACTATCTACTTTAGCTTTTGCCATATTAACTG
>CAZHXU010000303.1:1281-3030 GCA_964536535.1 uncultured Fusobacteriaceae bacterium | reverse complement strand
ATTTATATTGGATATAGCGACTGATTTTTAGAGAAATCAGTCGTTTTTTGATGTTGAAAAAAATTATAACTAATAAAAATATTTTTAAATTAATAGTTTTATTAATAATTTGTTGATTGAAATTTGAAGAAGAACAAATAAAAAAATTAGTAAATTTTTTGTAATATTGAATTTTATCAAAATATAACGTATAATTTTATAAATGAACGGTCGTTTATCAAAAGGAGGAGAAATGGATAATTATATTGAAAATGCAGAAAATACAAAAAAAAAGTTATTTTTTGTAGCAGTAAAATTATTTTCAGAAAAAGGTTATAAAGAAACTTCGATAAAAGATATTGTTACTTATTTGAATATGTCTAAAGGAGCTGTATATAACCACTATAAAAGTAAAGAAGAAATATTAGATAAGATTTTTTTGTACTTAGAAAACAAATTATTAAAAAGAAGTACTCCTGTAGAAACAGTAAAGAAGTTAGCAAAAGATTTTTCTCCTGAAGAACTTATTAAAAATGGAAAAAAAGAATATATTAGTCTTTTCGAAAATGAATTAGAAAGCAGAATTTGGATGATTGTAGAGTCCTTACAAAATGTAGATGAAAGAGCTGCTAAACTTATAATTAGGGAAACAAATCGTATTACAGAAAATATAAAAACTATGCTTTCTTTTCAAAAAGAATTTGGGAAAATAAAAGAAAACATAGATACTGAATCATTAAGTTATATTATCTCCTACTCAATGAGAGGTCTTATTATGGAATATGCTATAATGAAAAATTTGAAAAAAGATAGGGCAAAAACTGAAAAAAAAATGGATAGAGTATTAAATCAAATAGCTGAGTTTTTATAATGAAAAGGAAGTGATATAAATGACAATTTTTGGAATAGGAAAAAAAATAGGAGTAAAAATTTTTTTAAGTTTAATACTTATAATAAGCATAGATATTTGGTTTGATGTAAAATTTCAATATAGTAAAAATTATGAGGGATTGGGGTACATATTAATAATTGTCGGATTATTTTTATCTTTCAAAGAAGCTTTTAGAGTAACTAAAGCTTTTAAAGAAAAAAAACTTTTAACTGATGGTTTGTTTAAAATCACAAAAAATCCAGTATATCTAAGTCATATTATATTTACAATTCCAGGTTTATCATTAGTTCTTAATAACTATTTAGTACTTATTTTAACTCCTTTAATGATTATTTTATTAAAAAAGTTTATATTTGAAGAAGAAGAGTATTTATATTTAACTTTTGGTGATGAATATGAAAACTATAGAAAAAGTGTTTTTATTAAATTTATTTAGGAGGGAACACTATGAATAAATATTTTGTTTTAACTGGAGCCATTGCTTCAATAATATATATAAGTCATGTAATTATTGGAAGTATCTTATGGAAAGATTATAAACATTTGTCACAGTCTATTAGTGATTTGACTGCTATAGGTGCACCGAATAGAGTCTTTCTTAGTAGAATTATTTATTTTTATGCTATATTTTCTTTGTTTTTTTCATTAATCCTGTTAAAAAATTATAATATTTCTAAGAGTTTTAGGGTAGGAACATATTTATTCTTTATAATGCAGATTATTTCTCTAGCATATTCATTTTTTCCACAAGATTCATTAGGTTCTCAAATTACTTTTAAGGGTTTGATGCATTTGTTTATAACGGCCTTGATAATTCCTTTAACTATATTAGCACCTATATTTATTGGGGTTGGTTTGAAAAATGAAAAGGAACTATA
>CAZHXU010000303.1:0-1181 GCA_964536535.1 uncultured Fusobacteriaceae bacterium | reverse complement strand
CTATATTAGCACCTATATTTATTGGGGTTGGTTTGAAAAATGAAAAGGAACTATATATTTTTAACTATATTAGCACCTATATTTATTGGGGTTGGTTTGAAAAATGAAAAGGAACTATACATTTTGGGAAATATATCGGTATTATGCGGTATTCTAATTTTTATATTTGGAGGTTTAACAGCGATTTTTTTTGTAAAAAAAAATCCCTTTAGTGGTTTAATGGAGAAAATCAATATAGGGATATTACAGGTATGGATTTTCCTTTTATCGATTAGTTTATATATTAATTTTTAATAGAAGTTTTCTTTTAAAAAATAATATTTAAAAACAATATTGCAAGTAAACCGTATATTTTATATAATAAGACATATATCTTATAATAAAATTAGGGGGGCTTATGTTAATAAAAGGGATAAAAGATTCGTTTAAAAAAATATTTGAAAACAAAAAAGATTTTTTTATATTGTGGATGTTCACGATAGCTATAATTTATTTGAAATATAGATTTTATTTAGGTATTAATGGAAGGTCAATTTTCAAATATCAATTCTTAGAAGAAATAGAAATGTACATAGTACCTGCTTTTGTTACTTTAATAGCAGTGAACTGGCACAGTAAAAAAGAAAAAGGATTAATAGATATAATAAAAAATACAGATAAATCTTTGATAATAATGGCTTTTTTATTTGGGATTAGTCCATTTTTAATTAATTTCATACCTTTAACAGGAATTAATATTGGATTTATACAGATTAACTTTTCTGAAAATACAGAAATAGTACTATTTTTAATTAGAGTTATAGTGCAAATTATTTTAACAATTAAACTTTCTTTTACTATTGCAAATATCTATAATGAAAAAGAAGATTTGATACTTAGCCTAAAAAAAAGTTTTGTACTAACTAATGGTAAGTTTTGGAAGATAATAGGTTTATATATTGTTTCTGCTTTGATATTTTTGCTACAGTTTATTTTATTTGCTATTGGATTGAATGTTTTTCAGGTAATGTTAATGCATCTACAAGAAATATTTGTGTATATATATATGTTTAATGTAGCTTTTATGATAACTACATTTTATGTAGTACTTCAAAATACTTTAATATATTTTTATTTTGATAGTTTGGAAGAGCATAAAATAAATAAAAAATTAGAGTTGGTTAGTGAAGGAACAATATAAT
>CAZHXU010000302.1:0-3034 GCA_964536535.1 uncultured Fusobacteriaceae bacterium | reverse complement strand
TCTTATTAATAAGACTCCTACATGAAAATGTTCTAAAAGATAAATATTGCTTTAATTTTTTATGAAATAAATATCAAAAAGAGTTTACGAATTCTTCTTTAGACAAATCTTCCAAATCTTTTCTATTTATAATACAAATCTCTTTTTTATCTATAGAGATAAGCCTGTTATCTCTTAGTTCTCCAAGAACCCTATTTAAATGTCTATAACTAGTCCCTAGTAGCTTTGCAAGCTCTTTAAAAGAGATTTTTATCTCAAATCTATCAGATTCTTTACTAGTAATAATAAGGTAAGTTGCAAGCCTATTAATTAAAGGATAAACATAATTATATGAGTTATTTTTGATAGTTGCTCTTATTTTTTCTGCTAATATTTGTGATGTATATAATAAAAAAACTTCATTTTTTAAATAGTATTTTTTAATAACTTTTACAGGAACTCTTATAAACAAAGAGTTTGTAATAGAAGTAATATTACACAAAATAGGCTCATTAACTAGTACTTCTACATCTCCCACACTTCCAAAATTTTTATAGTATTTTAGAGGCATCTCTTTTCCATTCTCAACAGGGTAAGATATTTTTATCATTCCTTCAACAAGTATATAATAATAATCCAAGTTGTTTCCAGCAAGAAAGATATCTTCATTACCTTCTACTTGGACTAGTTCTACTTCCTTATCAATGAGGTTTGGTAAAATGTTATTGATATTATGCCTTTTAATATATTCATTTAATAATTTTTCATTATTTTTTATTTTCATAATCTCTCCAAAAGATGACTAATGTCATATGTGATATCTAAAAATTTCTCTAAAATAATAGTATAAAATTTCATTTAAGTAAAGGAGAATATATGTATAAAATAATAATTTTTGATATTGATGAAACACTACTTGATTTTAAAAGAGCAGAAAAAGAGAGTTTTTACCAAGTTTTGGGAGAATATGGTCTTGAAAAAACAGAAAAAAACTTTTTATTGTATAAGAGTATAAATAAAAAACTTTGGAATCAAGTGGAAAAACTTTTGATAGAACCAAAAGATATAAAGTATAAAAGGTTTGAAGTATTTTTGGATGAAATAGGAAAAAAGATTGATTACATAGAATTTACCAAAAAATATATGGATATATTATCTGGGAAGTCATATGTATATGAAGGAGTAGAAGGGCTTATGAAAAGTTTATATAAAAACTACAAACTTATTGCTATAACAAATGGAATAAAAGAAGTTCATAGAAAACGTATTGAAAATAGTACCATTGGTAGATATTTTCAAAGAATTATTGTTTCAGATGAAGTAGGATATTCAAAACCTTCTAAAGAGATTTTTAATATAGCTCTACAAGGGGAAAAAATAGAAAATAAAAATATTTTAATAGTTGGAGATAGTTATAAAAGTGATATTTTAGGAGGAATAAACTATGGTATAGATACTTTTTTTATTAATAAAAATAATAACAACATAGATGACCCGAGAATAACATATATGAGAAGAGATATTTTAGAATTAAAAGAAGTGCTAAAAGAGGTTTAGAAGTCTTTTGTTATAATGGTTTTGGGAAAAAAATAATAGAAAAATAAAGATTATTTATTAAAGAAATTTTAATCATTTCTTCTGTATATGATTTTTTCTTTTTATATAATTTTTTTATACTTTCACACAAGTTTAGATTTGTGATATTATATCTTGCTAAAATAAATTTGGAGGAAGAAAATGAAAAAAACAAAACCTGCTATTTCTCTCGAAACCTTTGTGTTTCTAGCTATTTCGGGAGGAATATTTTATTATGTATCGAGTATAATGGGTGTGGGGATTATGTTTGATACCATAATGAAAACAGCACATGATTTACTTATTAATACAGTCTTTTTCATAATGGGAATAGCTGTTTTAACAGGGGCTTTTTCAGCTTTGTTATCTGAATTTGGAGTAATAGCACTTATAAATAAGATAGTTTCACCAATAATGAAACCAGTTTATGACTTGCCAGGAGCAGCAAGTATAGGAGCAATTACAACTTATTTATCAGATAATCCAGCAATAATATCACTTACAAAAGATAAGGGTTTTTCAAAATACTTTAAAAAATATCAAGCACCAGCTCTTTGTAATTTGGGAACTGCATTTGGTATGGGACTTGTATTAACAACTTATATGATAAGTATTGGTAAAGGGACACAATTTGTTTTGCCTGTAGTAGTAGGTAATATTAGTGCAATTATTGGGAGTATTGTTAGTGTTAGAATAATGTTAGGATTTACAAAAAAATACTTTGGTCAGGAAGTTGAGAAAAAGGTAGAAGTAGAAGAAGAGAATACTTTTGGTGATCAAAGAGAAATAAGAGATGGTAGTGTTTTAGAAAGAGTATTAGAAGCTATCTTAGAAGGTGGAAAAAATGGTGTTGAAATGGGAGTTGCAATTATCCCAGGAGTTATTATTGTATGTACAGTAGTAATGGTTTTAACATTTGGTCCATCTATAGTAGATGGTATAGAAACATATAGAGGAGTAGCTTATGAAGGAATAGGTCTACTACCAAAAATAGGAGGATTTTTCCTACCTATATTAAGACCTTTATTTGGATTTACTAGTGCAGAAGCTATAGCTTTTCCAATAACATCACTTGGAGCAGTAGGAGCAGCAATGGGGCTTGTACCAAAACTACTAACAAAAGGTGTAATAGGTCCAAATGAAATAGCAGTATTTACAGCTATGGGAATGTGTTGGAGTGGATACCTTAGTACTCATATAGGAATGATGGATGCACTTGGAGTACGTAAATTAGCAAGTAAAGCAATATTTAGCCATACTATTGGTGGAATAGTAGCTGGAGTTTCGGCTCATTATATATTCAAAATTATACTTTTAATTCAAGGGTAAAATAGATATGTTATACGAGGGGTTTAAGAGATCGAACACAGATTTAATAGATTTAAGTAGATTTTCACAGATAAAATGATTAAGAAAAAGGGTTTATGTAGGGGTAGATTTTATATCTACCCGGGCAAGCACAGAGACTTGCCCCTACAGA
>CAZHXU010000301.1:0-3035 GCA_964536535.1 uncultured Fusobacteriaceae bacterium | reverse complement strand
CAAAAATGGGAAAATATGTATTCACAGAAAGAAATGGAATTCATATTATTGATTTACACAAATCATTAAAATCAGTTGAAAGAGCTTACGAAGTAGTAAGAAACATCGTTACTGAAGGTGGAGATGTTTTATTCGTAGGAACTAAAAAACAAGCTCAAGAAGCAGTTAAAAAAGAAGCAGGAAGATCAGGATCTTTCTACATCAACAACAGATGGTTAGGTGGATTATTAACTAACTTCAAAACAATCAAAACTAGAATCGCTAGATTAAAAGAATTAGAAGGTATGATAGCTGATGGAACTATGGCAGCATTACCTAAAAAAGAGCAAGCTAACTTAGCTAAAGAAATAGCTAAATTAGAAAAAAACTTAGGTGGAATCAAAGAAATGCCTAAATTACCAGCTGCAATTTTTGTAGTAGACGTTAAAAAAGAAGCATTAGCAATTACAGAAGCTAACAAATTAGGAATCCCTGTAATCGCAATGGTAGATACTAACGTTGACCCAGATGGTGTTGACTACATAATCCCAGCAAATGATGATGCAATTAGATCAATTAACTTAATCTCTACAGTAATGGCTAACGCAGTTGTTGAAGGGAAACAAGGTGCTGTAGAAGCTGCAGTAGAAGCGGAAGTTGAAACTCAAGTAGAAGAAGCTTAAGATAAATTGGAAGAATTGGGTTAAGCTCAATTCTTCTTCGTATAATAAAATATAGGAGGATATCAAAATGGCAATAACTGCTGGTATGGTAAAAGAACTAAGAGAAAGAACTGGAGCAGGAATGCTTGATTGTAAAAAAGCATTAACTGAAACAAATGGAGATATAGAAAAAGCAATAGATTACTTAAGAGAAAAAGGAATGGCTAAAGCTGCTAAAAAAGCAGGAAGAACAGCTGCACAAGGATTAATCTTTGATGGTGTTTCTGCTGATCAAAAAACTGCAGTTATTTTAGAATTCAACTCTGAAACTGACTTCGTAGCTAAAAATGATGAGTTCAAATCATTTGGTGCTAAATTAGTTGAAATCGTTTTAGAAAAAGGATTAAGTACAATTGAAGAATTAAAAGCTGCTGAATTAAACGGAACAACTGTTGAAGAAGCAATAACTGCTTTAATTGCTAAAATTGGAGAAAACATGAACTTAAGAAGATTAGAAAGAGTAACTACTGAAAACTTTGTTACTACTTACAATCACTTAGGTGGAAAATTAGGAGTAATCGTAGAATTAAAAGGTGAAGCTACTGATGAAGCAGTTGCTAAAGCTAAAGATATCGCTATGCACGTAGCAGCTATGGATCCTAAATACTTAAATGATACTCAAGTAACTACTGATGATTTAGATAGAGAAAAAGAAATCGCTAGAAAACAATTAGAAGAAGAAGGAAAACCAGCTCAAATCATAGAAAAAATCTTAGATGGAAAAATGAGAAAATTCTATGAAGAAAACTGTTTAGTTAACCAAATCTTCGTAAAAGCTGAAAATAAAGAAACTGTAGCTCAATATGCAGGAGCTAACGAAGTTCTTTCATTCTACAGATATAAAGTAGGAGAAGGAATTGAAGTAGAAGCATCTGATTTTGCAGCTGAAGTAGCAGCACAAATAAATGGATAATTAATAAAACTAGGGAAGGTAACTTCCCTTTTTTTTGAGAAAATGGAAGGAGTATGAATGAAAGCTGTTTATAAAAGAATGTTACTAAAATTAAGTGGAGAGGCTCTTATGGGAACTCAAGAGTTTGGAATCTCGGCTGAAGCTATAAAAACTTATGCTAATCAAATAAAAGAAATCCATGATATGGGAATACAACTAGCTATTGTTATTGGTGGAGGAAATATATTCAGAGGACTTTCTGGAGCAGACCAAGGAGTAGATAGGGTAACAGGAGACCACATGGGGATGATGGCTACTGTGATAAACTCATTAGCTTTACAAAATGCTATAGAACAATTAGGTGTACCAACAAGGGTTCAAACAGCTCTTGACATGCCAAAAATCGCAGAACCTTTTATTAAAAGAAGAGCAATAAGACACCTTGAAAAAGGAAGAGTAGTAATATTTGGAGCAGGAACAGGAAATCCATACTTTACAACAGATACTGCTGCAGCATTAAGAGCAATAGAAATAAATGCAGACGTAGTTGCTAAAGCAACTAAAGTAGATGGTATATATGATAAAGATCCAGTAAAACATGCTGATGCTGTTAAATATGATGTAGTAACTTATGATGAAGTATTAACAAAAAATTTAAGAGTAATGGATGCTACTGCAATATCTTTATGTAGAGAAAATAAATTACCTATTTTAGTATTTAACTTGTTAGAAGAAGGAAATATGAAAAAGGTAATTACAGGAGAAGAAATAGGAACTACTGTTGTAGAAAAAGAGTAGTAGTTTGACTTTTTTTACTTGAAAGTGTAAAATAAAGAGTAAAAAAAATATAGGAGGAAAGAAATGGCGAATCATTTAATGAATGAATCAAAAGAAAGAATGGAAAAAGCTATCGAAGCAACTAGACACAAGTTTCAATCTATAAGAGCAGGAAGAGCAAACGTTGCTATGTTAGATGGAATAAGAGTAGAACAATATGGTACTTTATCTCCTCTTAATCAATTAGGAACAGTAAGTGCTCCAGAAGCTAGATTATTGACTATAGATCCTTGGGATAAAAGTGTTTTAAAAGATATAGAAAAAGCAATTTTAACTTCAGATTTAGGATTAACTCCAAATAATGATGGTAAAGTAATTAGATTAGTTATACCAGAATTAACAGCTGATAGAAGAAAAGAATATGTTAAATTAGCTAAAAAAGAAGCTGAAGAAGGAAAAGTTGCTATTAGAAATGTTAGAAAAGACATTAATAATAAACTTAGAAAAGCTGAAAAAGATGCTGAGATAACTCAAGATGATCTTAAAGCTTTTGAAAAAGAAGTACAAGATTTAACAGATAAATACGTAAAAGCTGTTGATGATTTATTTGCTAAAAAAGAAAAAGAAATAACTACTGTATAATAAAAGACCACTAAGTGGTCTTT
>CAZHXU010000300.1:0-3075 GCA_964536535.1 uncultured Fusobacteriaceae bacterium | reverse complement strand
TCTACCGATAAACTTAGTCAAACTATAGGTTGTATATATTCTTCACTTGATTTTGGCAGGAGAAAATGGTATAAATTAGTGAGGTCGACAGAAATGCTATGTTTATCCTTTGATAAACCTAGCCAAAAACTGCTACCTGTTTTTATCTAACCAGAGTGGAATGTAAATCAATATAAAAGTGGGAATGGTATTTATGCTGATGTGGTTTTTATCTAACCAGAGTGGAATGTAAATTATGCCCTTATTTCGTCACTTGTTGCAGTTCTTGAAGTTTTTATCTAACCAGAGTGGAATGTAAATGGTGATCCGTGGGATTAAAAAAAGAGTTGTTCTAAGTTTTTATCTAACCAGAGTGGAATGTAAATAAATTTTCTTCTAATACTTGAGCTAACATAGAAGCTGTTTTTATCTAACCAGAGTGGAATGTAAATTGCTTTTCGATAAGGTCATGAATAACTAGATTATTTGTTTTTATCTAACCAGAGTGGAATGTAAATTATTCTAAGTTTTATACTAAATTTTATTTTTTTTTGTTTTTATCTAACCAGAGTGGAATGTAAATGATAGAGAAATGGAATATTTTACTGATATGTATGAAGGTTTTTATCTAACCAGAGTGGAATGTAAATTCTATAGACATAACTTTACCTGTAGTAAGAAATTGACGTTTTTATCTAACCAGAGTGGAATGTAAATTTTTCTATATTCTTCAATGTACTTTCTTCTTATTTTGTTTTTATCTAACCAGAGTGGAATGTAAATATTAACAATTCCCAATAATTCGTGAACAGACAAAGTTTTTATCTAACCAGAGTGGAATGTAAATAAAGCTTTCTTAAAAGATTCTAAAACTTCTGAATCGTTTTTATCTAACCAGAGTGGAATGTAAATTTATTATCTAATTTTATATAGTTATAATCGGTTTTGCAGTTTTTATCTAACCAGAGTGGAATGTAAATTACCAAATGTCCTTTTTTACCATACCAAATGTCCTTGTTTTTATCTAACCAGAGTGGAATGTAAATTATATATTATTTTTAATTATTCTTAGTTCTATTCGCGTTTTTATCTAACCAGAGTGGAATGTAAATAAATCTGAAAACGTAGATGAAATGCTAACTTATGCAGTTTTTATCTAACCAGAGTGGAATGTAAATTTAGATGCAGCAGGAATAACATCAGCTCAAGTTATGGTTTTTATCTAACCAGAGTGGAATGTAAATAACAGTAGTTTGCATTTTCATATTTTGTAAGATTTTGTTTTTATCTAACCAGAGTGGAATGTAAATTTGTAGATTTGTCTCTCTTCAAATATTTCAACTACGTTTTTATCTAACCAGAGTGGAATGTAAATTTAGATGGAACAGGTATTCCAACAAATATTACTGGTTTTTATCTAACCAGAGTGGAATGTAAATTAATAACTTCACTAAAGGAGCATTTTTAGTAACAGTTTTTATCTAACCAGAGTGGAATGTAAATGTATATCCTGCCATATCACAATACTTTCTATCTAAGTTTTTATCTAACCAGAGTGGAATGTAAATTCTAAATCGAATGTTATAGTATCTACTCTACGGAATGTTTTTATCTAACCAGAGTGGAATGTAAATTCTTATAAGTCTTTTCGGATTGTAAATCTTGCATAGGTTTTTATCTAACCAGAGTGGAATGTAAATAAAAAATGGGCTGATAATTCATTTATACTCAAAGTGTTTTTATCTAACCAGAGTAGAATGTAAATTTTATATCTTCAAAAGAAATTGTTAGAAAAGTTTTGTTTTTATCTAACCAAAGTGAAATGTAAATATGCTAATACGGTTAGCATTTATCTTTATCTCTTCATTTTTATCTAACCATAATGGAGTATAAACATTCACACGTTCTATATCTCCTCAATTTCCGATACCTAATTTCATTACTTTTCTAGTATTTGTCTAAAACCTTTGGTATAATAGTTGTAGAAAATAACGTTTAGAAAACCATCGGAGGAGGTACCAGTAATATGGACTTGATTGTAAAAGATGATTATCTGTTGTGGATAAAAAATCTTAAAGAAAAAGTGAGAACTGCTCAAATAAAAGCATCTATGCAAGTCAATAGTACTTTGCTCGAATTTTATTGGGAACTGGGAAAAGATATAGTTGAAAAGGAAAAATCAGCTAGTTGGGGTAGTGGATTTTTGAATCAACTTAGCAAAGATTTGTCAAAAGATTTTCCAGATATGAAGGGCTTTTCTAAAAATAACTTACAGTATATTAAAAGATGGTATTTATTTTATACAAATAACCAATCTATAAATGTGGAACAGCTTGTCCCACAATTGGTAAAAATCCCTTGGGGTCATAATTTGAAGATTATTTCAAAGGTCAAATGTGTCAAAGAAGCTATTTTTTACCTTAATAAAACTATTGAAAATAACTGGAGTCGAGCAGTATTAATACATCAAATAGAAGGTGATTTGTATGGTAGAAGTGGAAAAGCTATTACAAATTTTGAAAACACTTTACCAAAAAATCAATCTGATTTGGCTAAAGAACTGATTAAAGACCCTTATAATTTTGATTTTTTGACTTTGACAGAAAACTTTAGTGAAAAAGAATTAGAAAATAATCTAACAAAACATATAACTAAATTTTTGTTAGAATTAGGTGCTGGATTTGCTTATTTGGGAAAACAAGTAGAATTAAAAGTAGGAGAAAGAAATTTTTTCATTGATTTGTTATTTTACCACACAAGATTACATTGTTATGTTGTTGTCGAGCTGAAAATAGTAGATTTTGAACCTGAATTTGCTGGAAAACTTAATTTTTATCTGCAAGCTGTAGACAAACAAATCAAGCAAGAATCGGATGCTCCAACTATAGGAATATTATTGTGTAAAAATAAAGATAAAACTGTTGTTGAATATGCTTTGTCTGATATGACAAAACCTATTGGCGTTTCTGAATATCAACTGACAAAATCATTGCCTGAAAATCTCAAATCAGCTTTGCCAACAATTGAAGAGTTAGAAGCAGAACTGGGTGAAATAGAAGAATAACATAAATATTTTTTATTAAAAATATTTATTTA
>CAZHXU010000299.1:0-3077 GCA_964536535.1 uncultured Fusobacteriaceae bacterium | reverse complement strand
CAACTCCAAATCTTTATTTACAAGGATAGACAATAGATAATACATATTAAAATCATTTCCGCCTTCAAGATTTTTTATATCTATAACCAAATCTTTATTTCTGTCTATAGACATAAAATAATCATATAAATCTTTTGTTTGATTAAAATCAAAATTATCTATTTTTATATAGTTTTTTCCCTCTACTTCTCCAGTTTCAAAATAACTTTCCAAGAATTTATCACTTTTAAAATAATCTTTTTTCTCTACTACTCTAAAAAATCTTTTATTAATCTTTTTTGTATAACCAATTAATCTACTAGAAAAATAATAATCAAAATCTTCAACTTTTTCTTCTATTTCCTTCAGAATATTATCTTCGAACTTTCCTGTAGCTTCCATTCTAGCTATAATTTCAACTAATTTATTAGCAGAAAATCTATTTAACTCCTTAAACTCTTTTTTTCCAAAACCTTCATAAGTTCCATTACTTATTATATATTCTTTTTCAGTAAATTCTTTTCCAAGAAGATCATAATCTAAAGCTTTTATCAAATCATTTAAAACAAAAAAATCTGCTTCATTATATGTCAATTTATATAACCTTTTTCCAAATAATTTTTTTTGTATCTCATTATAAGAGCTAATTATATCTTTGTTTTCATCAAAATCTACTTTTTCATAGTTTTTATCTAAATCCTTTGAAAAATCTAATATTTCAATTATACTTATCATCTTTTCAAAATCTACTTCTACCCTTTTACTTCCAAAATCAAAAGAGTATTTGTCTTCACTTTCTTTTTCTACCTTTACTCCAGTTGTTTTTTCCATAAATTCTATAAAGTTATTTTTCTCCATAAGAAGTAAACCGTCTCTAAATAAAATAGTTTCTAGACTACTTCCCACTTCATCCCCTATATATGTATAAAACCTTATCTCTTTTTTTACCTCTTCATTTCCTCCATTACCATAGTGTGATATTGCTCTTTTTTCTATCCTTTTTTCCCTAGTTGCACTATTATCTATAAAAACTTCTGTAGACATAACAAATAACACCATTGAAGTCAAAAGTATATTTGCAAAAGTACATAAAAGTATATTTTTACCTTCTTTTCTAATTAGCAATAAACCTAACCCCATAAAAAATCTTGGTAACCACAGATACATATGAGGAGTAGCAAAAGCATATAAAATTGTCATCAGCAAAAACATCACTATTTTTCTCTTAGATTTATCTATAACTTTTCCACCTATTTTTCTATAGATTATCTCTTCAACAATAGGAATTATTATTACTAGTGATATTAAATTGTTAATTGTAAATGATGGAAAATAATTTAGCATAGCTCTATGTAAGTTATAGAAAAAATATTTACTGACAAAAAAACTTCCTAGGAGTACCAGTGCTGTTAATATAAATATTATGAATACTTTTCCATAATTTATCTGAGCAAAAGTTTTTTTGTCTTCTTTCCAACACAAAAAGTAATATGCTGATAAAGCTCCTACTAAAGCTATTGCTGATATTATTTTATTATTTATAAGTTCAAAGTAAAAAAATGTAAGTATAAAAAACACTATAGTTCCTGTAACAGGTATCAAATTATTCTCTAAAACATCCAAAATACTTAAGTTTACTTTTACTTTTGCTTCCATCTCTTTATCTACAAAAAAATGATTTGTTCCTTCTGTTTCTTTATTTCTATTTTTTCTCATTTTTCACACATCCCATGTTAGTATAATTTGTATTTTATTTTCTATTTATTTTATAAAATCATTGGATTTTACTTTCTATACAATAATATATTTTAAATTAAATTAATACCTAAAAATATTTATTGTAGATTTGAAAGGTATTCAAGAGCTCCTGTAAGTATCGGGTCTCTATCTTTTTTTGTTGCAATATCATTAATTAGAATATCAGGTTCTATTCCCGTTTCTATACTTTTAAAATCTTTAGTTGATGCAACTCTCATCAGACTCTTAGCAATCTTTACTCCATTAGGCAGAACCATTTCATTTTGACTATCTGCTCCACCATCCGTTTTTTCTCCTATTATTATACCTAAGTTATTCTCTTTTATATTATTTACAAACATAGTTGAAGCACTATAAGATATCTTATTAGCTAAAACTACTAAGTTACCTTGATATTTTTTTGTAGATAAAATTGGTAACTTCATTTGTATTTTTCCATATTGTGTTATATAGTTCTCTTCTATTTCTTCATTTGTTAATAAAGATTCTAAGTACCTTCTATTATCAATCACTCCACCTGTATTATTTCTTACATCTATTATTAAGTTTTTATATTCATAAACATTATTCATAGCTTCTTCTATCTCATCAAATTTATATTCTGATAGATGAAATGTGTTTATTTTCAAATATGCCGTATCTTCATTCAAAGTCTTTACTTCTAACATATCCTCATACTTATATAAACTATTTATTTTATTTGCATTATTAATATTATTAGATTTTTCAACTATAGATATCATTCCAAAATGCCCACTCTTTATATCTCTTGTTAATTGATTCATTTCTTTATAAAAATTTTTTATAAATTTTTCTTTTCTCTCTTGAAGTTTTTCTAAACTTTCTTTTTTTAATAAATCCAAATTTATTAATTCTCTCATATATTCCTCTAAAATAGTATACGAATACTCATTTGAATTTTTACTCATAAGTATTGGTTTAGGTAAAATATATCTTGTAAAATATATCTCACTTAACTCTTTCGAATCTCTTTGAAAGTTCATATTGGTAAACATAGCAATATCATAGATTAAAACTTTATTCTCCATATAATTTAATTCACAAATATCAGAATCAATTAAAAACTTTCTATCATACAGAGCATATTCTTTTACTATATCAATCTCCCTATGATTTTTATCTTGCCTTTCTACTTCCAATAATTTTTTTTTAATATTTTTTTCTTCAAAATCTATAAGCATTTCATAATCACTAGTTCTAAACTTTATCTTGTCTCCTATAGCTTCTATCAAATCAAAATTTTCAACTATTGATACTAATTCAACAAAATTTTCTTTATCTATATAAATCATTCCATCATCATCTGTTATTGTTATTTT
>CAZHXU010000298.1:0-3090 GCA_964536535.1 uncultured Fusobacteriaceae bacterium | reverse complement strand
GCATTTAGTGGATATTCATACTCTAATTCATAACCTTTATTTTCATGAATTCTAGCATTCTCCATCAAATCCCCTCTAACTAAACTTCCATTTTCAATTGCTATATTCATTCCTGCAACCAAATCTTGTTTCCCATATTTTACAAAAACAATTTTTGCATCTTCATATCTAGAAACAGCTTTTTGATAATCTCCTTCTTCATAGGCTTTATCTCCTTCAAGCTTAAAGTCCATTCCGCCCTTTAGTTCCTTTACTACTACTACTTTTTCATTTAATTTATTAGTTAAATTATTTATTATTTCATCTTCTTCTCCAAAGTTTTGGTTATTATATACTACTTGTACTTCTTCATACAATTTCAAAGCTTCTTCAAATTTATTTTCATCTACTAATTTTTGTCCTTCTTCTTCTTTCAAACTAGCTTTTAACAACTTGTCTACTTTTTCTATTTTTTCATAAAGTGTTGACATCTGTTTTTTTGTACTTTCTATCATTAATTCTTGTCCACTAACACTTCTATAAAGCTTATTTTTAGAAACTTTTTGACTTATCAATTTTTGATATTCTCCATTTGCTTTACGCAAGTATTCTATACTTTCACTATATCTACCTTCTTTAAGGTTTTCATTAGCTAACAACTCATGCTGACTAGCTTTAGAATAGATATCATTTTTCCATTTTGCTTTTGCACTAAGATTTACCCCAAGTATTCCAATAACTAATACTAGTATAACTATTGCTCCAATAAGTTTATAATTTACTTTCTTCTTTTCTTTCCCTACTGCTTCGGCTGTATCTTCTACCAAGATACCTCCTAATGTATAGTTATTTATCTTTTTATTTCCCGAACTAATTATTCTTTTTTCCAAATTAACTATCCATTCATTTGTTGAATGAGCTTTACTAAACTCTACTTCTACTTCTCTTTCTTCCATATTTTCCCATGCACCAACTGTAGATAGTAGTATCCCATCTCCACTTTGTAAAGGCATTGGTACTTTTTCTATATGAAGTTTTCCTTTTCCAATAGCTCTTGTCAAATCATCTCTTCTATAGTGATACCTCACATCTTTTTCACCCATTTTATCTGCTTCAAACATCAACTGAGCTACACTATGATCTTTACTTTTATAGTTTATAAGTCCATTAGTCAGATGATATATTCTTGCATTTCCAGCATAAGCTACTAAACAAGAGTGATAATCAGATAATACTATTGAAAGAGAGGTTATCTGTTCTCTAAACTCTTCATTTTCTTTTATTTTTTTCATTATGTTTTTATAAGCTTTCTTAAAAAACTTACTGTCAAATGAAGGTTCTGTAAGAAAAGTTTTTAATACTTCTTCTACTACCACTTTTGCCAGTTTTCCACTTCCTTTGTGTCCGTCAGCCATTGCCCAACAAGCAAAACTTTCTCCCTCTACAAAAGCAAAATAGTTATTATTAATATCTTCCATTCCACTTTTACTTACAAAAGCAGTAGTAAAACTAGCTTCTTCTTTTCTACTAACACTATTTTCATTAACTGGAGCTTCTTCTCCTTCTTTTTTCAGTTTATCAAAAGTTTTAGCTCCCTTTAAAACCATTTGCTTCGAAATTGCCATATTCTCCCCTTCCAAAATCTAAACTACTTCAATTACTACAATACTCATATTATCTTGTCTTTTACGGTTTTTTCTCTTAACCTTTTTTGATAATTCCCCTAGCTGATTTTCACCTTCAAAATTAACAAGTACTTCTCTTATCTCTTCTTCTTCAAGTGTCTTAAATAATCCGTCACTACAAAGTAGTACTTTGTCACTTTTTGTCAGTCTTAAACCCTTTATGTTCCTATCAATTTCACTCAAATCTTCATCACCAATAAAACTTGTTAACATTCCTTTTCTTCTATCCATATCAAATTCATATTGGCTTATTTCTCCTCTATACAACTTTTCCCTTAATACATTTTCATAAATGTGCTCTCTATTCAACTGAGTTAATTGATTATTTCTAAAGAGATATATTCTACTATCTCCCACACTAACCCAGTAGAGTTCTTTGTCTTTAACAAGAGCTGATACCAAAGTTGACCCTACATTACTTTTTCTACTTATTCTTCTTGCAAATGTATATACTTTTTTATTAATACTTTTCACTTGCTCAAACAAAAAATTCTGAGGATCTACTCCACCATTAAATCTGTTAAAATTTTCAATAAGACTCTGTACTGCGATATTACTTGCTTCTGCTCCAAATTGAAATCCCCCCATTCCATCAGCTACACAAGCAATAATTTCACCTTTTTGATTTTTATGTACTCCTATAGAATCTTCTTGATTTTCTCTTTTGCCAATTTCACTAATAGTATATACACCTAATTTTTCCTTCTTTTTATAGAGTAATTTTACTAAAAGTATTATGATTACTAATAGAAGTAGTGTATTTATATACCTTTCCACTTTTCATCACATCCTTTAGTCTAATTTCCAATCAAAATACTCTCCACAAAGTGGTACAAATACAAATTTACTCTCACCTATTTCAATAGAATCAAAAGCTTCTAATGATCTTGGTGTATATACTGCTTCACCTTGTACATATACAATTCCTGTTCCATCTCCAGGTATTATCATAAAATTTCTTTGTTTTGGATTATAACTTATGATACAGTGATTTCTTCTAGAGATACTTCTATCTCCTCTTACACATATATCCATTTCTTCACTTCTACCTATAAAGTTTTTTTCGCTTTTAATTCTATAATCTTTCCCCTTATCTTGACCATGTATACATACTAACCAACCTACTGTTGGATCAAGTTGCATTCCACTATTCCAGAAAGCTACAGTTTTATCATCTTCTTCCATTACGTTGTCCATAGCTTGATAGTTATTTCTATACTCGCTTTTTTCTTCCATTTGTGTCATCTTATGACTTTTGTCTGCCGAACCCAAAGCATTATTCATATTAGCTCCTACTCCACCACCACAGTATGGACAACTACTATGTGCTCCACCATTGTATACATGTCCATTATCACATCTTGTAAGTTTCATTAATCCTCCTAAATCTCTATTTCATTTATTGTATTTATTATTTTCTTACCTT
>CAZHXU010000297.1:0-3170 GCA_964536535.1 uncultured Fusobacteriaceae bacterium | reverse complement strand
AATTGAATTATTTTTAAAAGAGGTTGTTATGGAAAAAACAATAAAATTAAATGCGAAAAGTAGTTTAGATAATAATAATATTGATATTCATAAAATAAGTGGTTTTGAAATAATTAAAGAAGAAAAAAGTAATAATCCTTATGCTAATCAATATTTGGTAAAAAGAAATAATCAATTTTATACTCTGTATATTTATAGATATGGGGAAGAGATAAATAAAGAAGCTTTTAACAAATTAGTAGAGATAGATGGAATTTCTAATCCTGTTGAAATGGGTAGTATTCAAAATAGAGATTATGTTCTATTTGAAAATATTAGTGGTATAGAATTAGGAGACGGATATGAAGATATTAATCTTGTAGAATTTATGAAAAGTATCACTTCTACTCTCCAAAACCTCCATACTAATAATTTGTATCACCTTAATTTAAATTTTGAGAGTATAAAAATACTTTCTTATGAACCCCTTTCAATTTTACTTGATAATCTTACTTGTTTGTCGGTAAACAACAGTGAAAAGAGTAAAATCCTTACAAATACAAAAGGTGAAGGTGACTTTAAAAGCCCAGAAGTTTCACTTGGTATAGCAAGTAATAAAAGTGATTATTGGTCTCTTGGCATAATACTTCATTATATTCTTTGTAAAAAGTATCCTGAAAAAAATCTCTTTACACAAGAGGTAAAAATAGATGAATCAATAGATGAAAACTATAAAAAACTTTTAAGGGGTCTTTTACATATTGATATAAACAAAAGATTTGCATATGAAGAGATAATAGATTGGTTAGGAGGAAAAGAAGTAGAAGTATCTGAAAATAAAGTTTTTAGATATAATTCTTTAGAATTTTCTTCTATAGAACAATTTATTCTTTACCTACATAAAGATAAAGACGGTTTAGATACATTTAAAAAACTATTATTTAGAGGTTATTTTGATAAATATGCTACTAGAGAAACTCTAGAAAAAATCAAAAATTCCTTGGGTGAATTAAATGCATTTTATTATAGATATGGAAGGAAAAATCAGAAACTATTATTTGAAGGTTTGCCCCTTTATCTTACTGAACTTTGGTTAGGGAAAAATTACGACAACCTTCATATGATAAAAGATAGTAGTATAAAACACCTCTACTTTAAGTTCGATTTCCTAAAAAAATATGGTGATTTTGATAAATTATGTTCTTTTGATTATTTATATGGACTTAATATAGAATTAGAAAAAGTAAAGGATTTAATCGATTTTGAATTAGGAAGTTTTGGGGTAGAAGGTTTTACATATCTAAAAGAAGCTGTAACTGCTGATTTAAAAATTAATGATACTGAATATCTAGTAAACTCAAAATTATTAGAAGAGATTGTTAGACTAGACAAAAACTTAGATTATTTTAAACTTATGGGTCTTTATAAAGATATTGATAAAATAGAAAAAAATAAAGTTGTCCCTTTATTAAAGTATCGATACTTTTATCCTGAATTTGAGTTTAAAGGAGATTTTTATTCTGCAGATTTAGAAAAATTTATTCCTTTAGATTATCTTAATTTAAAGTACTATTTTATTGAAAACAAAGAAAAAATAACAGAATTGAATGAATTATATAAAAAAGATAAAGATTTTATTCTTTGTAAGAAAAACTATCTTTTTACTAAATATCTAATGTGTCAAGATGCCAACGACAATACAATTTTAGAAACTTTTTTAGTAGAAAAGGATAAAAGCTATATTGATTATTTATGTTATTTATACGATATAACTGATAATAAAAGAGGATTTTTGGAGAATAAAGAAGGGATTTTAGTTGTTATTGCAAAAAGTCGTGAAAAAGGTGTAGATTTGGACTATTTATTAGATAAATTTACAAAAGCTCAGATTTTTGCTCTCTACAAATCTTATATTAACAACGATATTGATACTATTGTTTTTTTGATAAAAAAAGTAAGTTCAAAAATAATTAAAACTTTTTCTATAGACAATAGCAATTTAGACTCAATTATCAACGATTTTAAAAAACTAAAAGATTTAATCTAATAAGGAGGAAATTTTTCAGATGGAAAAAACTATATTCTTAAACTCTCAAGTGGATATTAGCAACGAGCTAAATATAACTATAGACATAATTAATGGCTATAAAGTTATAAATCCTTTAAAAGGAGGGGGCGAAGGAGATATTTATAGAGTTGTTAAAGACGAACATAATTATATATTAAAGTTATATAGATACGGTATTGAACCTCCTTTTTCTTCTATAAATAAGATAAAAGATATTAGTAGAGAAAACAATGAAAATTTGGTAGAAATATATGAAACGGGATATGATAGTGAGAGTAGAAGATATTATGAAGTAATGGAAGAAATAAAGTTTGGGAATATGAGTGAAGTTAAAGATGTTGTTTTAAAGAATGTAAAAAGTTTTATAAAACAGCTAATTGATGCTTTAGAACTTCTTAATCAAAAAAAATTACTTCATTTAGATCTTAAACCATCAAATATACTTATAAGATCACTTGAGCCTTTTGATGTAGTTTTAAGCGATTTTGGTATGGTAACCGATACTAGTCTTTTAAAGAGTACTAAAGATATAAAAGGAACTGAAACATATTGGGCTCCAGAAGCAAGCCTTGGTAACACAACAGAAAAGTCTGACTATTGGTCTCTAGGGATAGTATTATACGAACTTCTACTCGGTATGCATCCCTATAGGAAAATGGATGAAATCAATAGAAAATTACTTCTCAACTTCCAAGAGATTCCAATTGAAGAAGATGAACTAAGTTATGAAGAAACTATGCTTCTTAAAGGTCTTTTAACAAAAGATCCTCTAAAACGTTGGGGATTTAATGAAGTAAATAAATGGCTTAAGGGAAATATAAGTAAAGTTTACAATAATTATACAGTACCAACAGATTTATCAAATCATTTTATCTACAAAGGTAATAGTTATAGTTCCATAGATAATTTTTATGAAAATGAAGCTCTACCACTTGTAAAAGATGCTATTGACAATGGTCACATAAAAAATTGGTATTTAGCTAATGACTATTTGGATCTTGCTCTCAAGATGGAAGATTTGCTTAAACATGGTAATGGTTTTTATAAAGTTGCTAGTAAAAATAAAATACTTTTTTCTCGGTTAAGTTTTTTTCAAAAACTAAAAGCATACTTTGCATAAAAA
>CAZHXU010000296.1:0-3210 GCA_964536535.1 uncultured Fusobacteriaceae bacterium | reverse complement strand
TTGTTTAGAATGGCATTAATAAAAAAAGAGAGTTTTCAAACCTCTTTTCAAATTTTTATCTCTTATTATTATTAATTTTTTAGTTCTTTTAATGCTCTTTCTAATACCATATCTTTTCCATCTATAATTTCATCTTTTACATATATATCCGGTTCTACCCCATTTTCATAGTCATATCCTTCTTTTGAAAACAATCCAAAACTACTTGGCACTCCTAAAAGATTTCCATTTTCTTGATAAAAGTATCTTGCCATATATTCTCCTCCACCAGATTTTTCTCCAATTAACAAACCTATATTATTTTCTTTAAGTAGTGCAGTAAATTTATTAGAAGCACTGTAAGATACTTCATTCATTAACACAACAATTCTTTTTTCCAAGCCCTTATTAATTGGAGAAATACTTCCTTTTTCCCCATAATTTCCTTCACTATCTGTGTAAAAAAAACTCTCTTTTATTATTTTTTCGCCTTTTTTCGTATATGCTTCTACCTCTTTATTGGAAATAACTCTAATCATATCAATTATAGTTGTCTCATAGCCTCCTCTATTATCTCTTATGTCTATTATTATGTTTTGACATTCTAAATAATCTTTTTCTAAAAGAAGCTTATCAACATCTCTAAAAGTCCAATTTTCTATATCTATTAACAATGTTTCTTTACTTAATCTTTCTAATTTCATAGGATGTTTATTTTGCAGGCTGAAATTTTCATCAACAATCTCTAATATAGTTTTTTCTAGAATGTATTTTGTTCCATCTTCCGTAGTAATATTCTTATTATTTTCAAATTGTCGCATCCATTTTGTAAATAAAACAAATGAATTTTTTTTTACTGCTTCTTTATAAATTTTATCCTCATAAATATTTTCCCCTTCTATCTTTGTTATTTTTTTATCATCATATAACAGAGTATTTTCTTTTGAAACCTTGATTTTTGATCCTCTAAAAAATTCCTTTGATCTATAAACTGTTATCGAATTATCTTTAAAGTTTTCAAGTGAAAAATGTCTATTATTATACTCATCTAAAAAATTTCTTAAATTATCAATAAAAAAACCTAAATAATTACTTTTAACAACTTTTTTTCTATGCTTTACAATATTTTCTCTATGTTTTTCATTATTTAATAAAGGGTAGTATATTTCAATTGCTTTTGATAAAATTTCAAAATCATCTTCATAGTTAATTCTATCTTTTTGGTTATATGACCTTATCTCTTCTAGTTCTTCCATAAAATAATCAAAGTAATTTGTTATATACTTGTAGACTTTTTCTGTCTCGATTAATTGGTTGCCAAAACCAAATACAACCAAATTAAAATATTTGCTATTTATATATAATTTTTCTTTATCAATAATATAAAAATCATCAAAATCTGAATAATCAATTTCTATATTTCTATTTAATTCAGGAGAATAATAAAACAATTTCTTTGAGTTTAGACTTATGTATATTCTATTATTGTAATCTCCAAAGGATATTTTATCTTTACTAATTTTATCATCTCCACCTAAAATATCACTCACCCTAAAGTATTTATCAGATTTGATTTTTACTACAGTTAATTTGTCTTTCCCATATGAATTTATACTCTCATCAATTAATTCTTTAGTATATTCTTTTAAATTGTAAAACCCATATATTTTATAGCAAAATATTACTAATAAAATTAAAATTAAAACTAAACATACTTTTGACAATTTTTTATTAAGTTTAATTTTCAATCTTTTATTTTCCTCTCTTAAGTTCTATAATTTATTTCCAAGTTATCCAAGTATTTTAATCAATATAATATGATAAACTCAACGAACTTGTAATATTTTCTTCTAAATAAACATTACTCGCTACCCATCCTTTACTTTTACCTTCTACTCCAAAATTAGCACTCCAATTATTATTTAGTCTATATTTAACACCAATTCCTACTAGTCCTCCTACTTCTCCCTTTTCTGTTTTAAATAATAAATCTTCTGGTTGCTCCCAAAGAGATAAACGTCCATTTAATACTAGTCTATTATCAAATCCTTCAAGAGGATAATCTATTAGCTGTAAATCTACTCCAAAATAATTTCTTTCATAGTTACTATAACTTAATAAAGTAGAATAAATATTTAATTTATCTTTTTTAAACAATAAATTTGTATTTATCGAATACCCAAATGGAGTTAAATGATGTTTTAAATTAAAGGTAAATTTTGAATCTTCGCCTATTTTAATACTTTCTTTTCTAAATAAATCTAACTCTACAAATGATAATAGTGATAAATCTACTTGTTTTTTTAAGAACTTTTGCTCTTCTTCTGTCAAATCTGAATATTTAATATATCTATCTATTCCTACTCCAGAAGGGTGAATTCCTCTATCTTCATATGCTTCATCTGGTCTAAATAAGTCATATACCCATGCTGTAAAATCAAAACCTGTAAAATCTCTTTTTGATATGTCTTTTCCTTCTTCTTTGTTCATAATATCTGTTTCGGTATCTGCTTCTTCAGATGCTGAAAAATTCAAATATAAAGTATTTCCTGCTAAAGGTATTAACCTGTATACGTTAATTCCTAAATGATGCTCATTTAGTTCTTTAAAAAAATACTCTTTTTTTAAAGTTTCTGACAATTCACTTTGCCCTTCATAACCAGCCATATGTAACCTAATCATATCTTGTGGATTTTCTTTTTTTAACCTAATCAAATCTTCATCATTAAGCCTACTTACCGATACTGTAGAGGCAAAAAAATCAAAGTCATATAAACCGTTATAACTATCTATATTATTTTTATTAAGAACTGCTCTGTGATACTCTTCATGCAACCAAATCTCTCCAAAAGGAAACCAAGAGTTTAATGAATATATTCCCCAATGTGTTAAACCACTCTTTAATTTTTTCCATCTATCCTCTTCATACTTAGAGTTAACATATTCATCCGTAAGATATATCATTCCTAATGTATACGATTTACTCATATCTAACGCTTGGTTCATAGATGGTGACTCATAGGGAAATTTATTTTTACTTTCATAGTTATATGGAAATTCATATATTGGCAATTCTAGTTCTAAATTATTCATTTCATTTCTTTCTTCGGTATTTTTTCTATAACTCATTACTTCATCAGCTCTAATTCCAAAAGCTATTATTAAAAAAGTCATGCATAATACTTTTATTTTTTTCATACTATAATCCCCTTTTATTTTTCTTTTCCTATA